>CAYRLB010000016.1:0-44391 GCA_964424945.1 uncultured Gemmatimonas sp. | reverse complement strand
ATCACGAATCGCAGATTCGCGGTTACGAGGCGTTCCGCAGCCTCTTTGTCACCGCTCCGTGCGCGTCGGGCAAGTTGGCGTTCCTGTTCCGGGTCCTCGATCAGTGGATACTTTTCAACGTCGTGCAGGTATTGGTCGAAAGAGTCCAGTGCGCGGGAGCTGAAAAACATGGGTTCGGCTCGTTGGGATGAACAAAGGAGAGCGGCGAGTGTCGATCCGTGACGCTCGCCGCCCTCAGCTCAAACGTAAAGGTGCGTCTTCTCTGCGTATACGCTCATAGCGAATTCGGTATGGAGCATATCACGGAAAATCATCAAAGAGAGCTCGCGCCAGGGTGCGGCCCCTGACCGTACCTGCACAGAGGGCCGGCCGCACATCAGACCCTAATAGCCACCCATCCGAAATTTGGTTCCAATTCCGTTACGGAACTGTCATTTCAGGCACAGCGCCGAAGACGAGAGCGGCGTTGATTCCGCCGAATCCGAAGGAATTCGAAATCGCAAACTGAGCCTTCCGAGTCACGCCGGAACCACTCGCGTACGGCAGGTCACAGTCGGAGTCCGGCGTTTCCAGATTCAGCGTCGGAGGAATCCAGCCACTCTGCAGGGCGAGAGCGGTGATTCCCGCTTCGATGGCACCCGTGGCGCCGAGGCTGTGCGCATGAAAGCCCTTCGTACCGCTCACGACGAGGGCGTCGGCGTGTTCCCCGAACACCTCCCTGATGACTTTGCTCTCCGTCGAGTCGTTCAGCAGCGTCGAGGAGGCGTGGGCGTTCACATACTGTACCTGACCCGGAGAAATCCCCGCCGTGCTCAGCGCCGTCCGCATAGCGCGCGCCGCCTGCTGCCCGTCAGGTCGGGGGGCTGTCATGTGGAACGCATCGTTGGTGGTTCCATAGCCGCAGAGCTCCGCATAGATCGTTGCTCCGCGGGCCTGGGCGTGTTCCATCTCCTCGAGCATCAGCATCGCCGCTCCCTCCGCCATCACGAAACCGTCCCGGTCCGCGTCGAACGGTCGGCTCGCCCGGGTCGGGTCGTCGTTCCGGGTCGACATCGCCTTCAGAATCGCGAAGGCGCCATAGCTGAGGGCAGCCAGCGGAGCTTCGACGCCCCCCGCCAGTGCAAAGTCAGCCTCGCCATCACGGATGAGCTTCCAGCTTTCGCCGATCGCAATCGCGCCGGAAGCGCAGCTCATCGCATTCGTCGAGTTCGGCCCGGTGAAGCCGAACTCAATCGCGATATTACACGATCCCGACCCGCAGAAGACAGAAAGCGCGAGCAGAGGGTTGACTGCTTTCACCCCCTTCTCGCGGTAAAGGTCGTACTGCTCCTCTGCCAGGCTCACCCCGCCGAGTGCGGACCCCAGGAGGACGGCGACCCGATCGGATGGCAGCGAGTCTGCCCGCAACCCTGAATCGTCGAGCGCCATCCGGGCGGCGGCCACCGACAGCTGCGCGAAGCGGTCCATCCGCTTGTGACGGGACCGATCCATGAACTGACCAGGATCAAAATCGTCGATCTCCGCGGCGATATGGCTCCGGAAGGGGGTCGGATCGAACCGGCTGATGCGCCGTACCGCAGACTCCCCCCGCCTCAGACCTTCCATGAGCCCGGCCGGTCCCGACCCGATTGGCGTTATACATCCGAGGCCGGTGATGGCCACGCGTCGCGGCGTCGCCGGCGGCAAATTACTGGATACCCTGCCCGGAGCAATCATCAGATGCGACCTGTCTCTCGATGGATGCGCTCGGCTTTGCTGCCGATTCCCGCAAGGGTGCGGCTGGCCACATGATGGATGAAAACGGGACCGATGATCGCGTCGGCGATCAGACGTCTCGCGAAAGGAGGAAGGGGCCATGCTGGCCCTGTCTTCCAGTCGTGGACGATCCGGATGCGCGTCGAATCGTCGGCGACAGGGTGGAATGACCAGATCACCTCCATCCTCGTCGTGATGCCGTCTACGTGCGAGTAATGTACCGCGGGCGCGACCTCGTCGAGCCACATGTCCGACACCCACCAGACGGGGTAGGGAAGGGGGCCGAACGCACGCCGCGCCGCCATCTCCACCCTGCCGGTTCCGAACGCATCCCGCCGCTGAAAACGGACCCAGCGATAGTGCGGCAGCGCCTCCGGCCATCCCTCGACATCGGCGGCGGCCTGGAAGCAGATGTCGACGGGCGCATGAACCACCCGTTCATCGATTGTCAGCATCTCCGGACCCGGGCGCAGGGTTCTTCAGAATTGCACGAGAGCGCCCGCCTCGGTGCGAGGCGGGCGGGCGGCAGAACCACTTTTCCACCGCAAGCAACGATCACTTCGGGACGAAATCGCTGTCCGCCTTCAGATCCAGAATGAAGGCGGCGAGGAGGCGGGCGGTGGCGTCGAGGTCCTCGAGCGAGACGATCTCGTTCGGACTGTGCATATACCGGTTCGGAACCGACACGACAGCGGTGGCGACACCCGCACGTGAGAGGTAGATGGCGTCTGCATCCGTCGAGGTGAAGCGGGGCGATGCCTGAATGGTGTAGGGGATCCCTTCTCGGTCCGCGATCTCGGCCAGCTTCTCGAAGAGGACAGGGTTTCCCGCCGATCCCCGGGTGAGGACCGGGCCGCTTCCCAGCTTGTGTTCGCCGGTATGCTTCTTCTCGACCTGCGGCGCGTCGGTCGCGAAGGTGACGTCGACGACGAGCGCGATCTGTGGGTCGAAGGTGTACGCGCTCGTGCGGGCACCCCCGCCATGGTGCGCAATTTCTTCCTGGGTGGTGGCAACCGCCGCGACCTCGGCCGCGAGCCGGTCGCGCGAAGCGGCAACGATGCGGAGCGTCTCGAGCACGACGTACGCTCCGATTCGGTTATCGATGGAGCGCGAAGCGATGAACTTCGGGCCCAGGCGGAGCATCCGGCCATCGATAACGCCGGCATCGCCGACCCTCACACCCATCTCGATCGCATGTTGCCGGTTCGACGCTCCGATATCGATCCAGAGATCCTGAAGCTTCGATACTTTCTCCCGCTCGTCCGGCTTCATGAGGTGGATCGGCTTCTTCCCGATCACCCCGACGATCTGTTCCGACCTCGTGAGGAGCCGGATACGCTGCCCGACCAGAACCTGTGAGTCCCACCCGCCGATCCCGTCGATGTAGAGATAGCCGTCGTCATCGATGTGGGTGACGATGACGCCGATTTCGTCGATGTGGCCTGCAAGCATCACGCGGGGCGCGCCGCCGCCCGCATTGACCACGGCGATCGAGTTGCCGCTGACATCGACGTCGACGCGGTCGGCAAAGTGCTCCGCCTCACCCCGCCAGACACGTGCGGCCTCGACTTCGTAGCCGCTGGGCCCTGGTGTGTCGAGAAGGGATGCCAGAAAGGAGAAGGAGTCGTCCGTGATCATCGACCCCCCTGCGCCCGTGCGGCGACTTCCGGCGTATAGGCATGGTAGAGATGCTTTACAAGAACCTCCGCGGCGTATACCTCCGGCCGAAGTTCCTCCAGAGTCGAAAGTGCCCGCAGCGCTTCAGCCTGCCGGGCGGTCAGTGACAACGTGATTGTTTCCAGAGCCATGATAGAGGTGGTGCGGACCAGCAGGTCCGGTATCTGTTGATTAGAGTGCGCCTTCTGCACGCAGCGCAGCGGGAAGCCCTTCCCGGATCGTCGGATAGAGAAGATCCACGCCAAGCTCCTCGCGCATCCGGATGTTCAGACAGCGTCGCGAAGAGATGCGGCGCTCGAACGCATCCTCTCCGAGCTCGAGACGGATGTCTTCACGATCGACCGTCGGCGGAAGGGGAAGTGAAAGCAGTTCAGCCGTCAGCTCCGCGTAGGCGTGGTTCGTCGTCGGCTCGTCATCGCAGAGGAGGTAGATGCGGCCTGGTCTCCCCCGCGTCCAGGCGGCGACCAGGCCACGCGCCAGGTCTTCCACATGAATCCGGGAAATCCAGAGGGAGCCCTCATCGAGACGCCGGTAGGCACCCGAGATCAGTCGCTGCCGGAGCGTCCGTTCCGGGCCGTAGATGCCGGGAACCCTGCAGATCCTGACCGGAAGATCCAGTTGCTGATGCATCTCCATGTACACGTTCTCTGCCGCGACCCGCGCCTTGCCGATGGGCGATACAGGCGCGACCTCGGTACTCTCCGTCGTCAGTTCGCCGCTGCGCCGTCCGTAGACAGAGGTGCTGCTCAGATAGACGAGCGCATCGAGGCTTTCGTCGCTGAACGCATTGGCGACATTCTGCGAGCCCCAGGTGGTGAAGCGGTTCGTTCCGAGCGGCTGCGGCCGAACGAGATCGAACACCACCGCGGGGTTCAGCTTCGTCAACGGCTTGAGCGAAGCCGGATCCATGACATCGGCGATGACCGCCTCGGCGCCGGCCTCTTCCAGAGTGGCCGTCCGCGCCGCGCTGCGCGTCGTCGCAACGACGCGGACCCCGTGCTGACGCAGAACGCGCGTGAGGGCAAGCCCGACGTAGCCGCAGCCCAGTACGACTGCCGTCGCTCCCTTCATCGGGACTCGTATCCCGCCATGCGGGCAACTTCCAGGAACTGCATCAGCATCCGGTAGGTCAGCCCCCAGATCACGTGCCCATTGTACGAGACCCCCGGGAAGGTCCGGCGGTCTCCCCCTTCCAGGATATGGAGATGTTCGGCGGCCGCGCGGGGATCCGTCAGGTGCCGAAGCGGTATCCACAAGGCTTGCGCCACCTCGGGCGGATAGGGCCGATCGACGGTATCTGCGGGCACCGCGAAGACGAAGGCGGCGACTGCAAGCTGTGGTCCGCCCCGAACCGGCTGGATGTCGTCGAGCCGCCCGAGCAGCATCCCCCCGGCGAGGAGATCGATACCGACCTCCTCCATCGCTTCCCGGATCGCGGCTGAAAGGTCATCTTCGCCGGGATCCCGATGCCCCCCGGGAAAGGCCATGTGCCCCGACCAGGGATCGGAAGGCGAGACGGGACGTTCGATGAAAAGCAGCTCCAGATCCGGTTCGGACAGCCGTACGATGAGGGCGACCGAGGCACGACGGGGGACGGTCCCGGGCTCCACGAGGCGGGGCGCTCTTCGCGCGAGCGTTCGCTGCAGCTCCCGGGTGCGGACGTCGTTCAAGGTTTCATCGGAACGGGTGATTACGGGCTGGAACTACCTTTGCCAGCAGGGTTCCTGCAGGCTACCACATGCCATGACAGCGAGCAATCTGTGACGCACACTCGAGAACGGACGCTGGATCTCCCGATGATCCGGGAAGCACATCAACGCATCGCCGACCAGATCGTGCGAACACCCTGCGCGTCCGCAGAGTGGATCGGCGAGCTCTTCGATGCGCATGCCTGGTTCAAGCTGGAGAACCTCCAGCGTACGGGCTCGTTCAAGGATCGCGGCGCGCTCAACCGCATCCTGAATGTGCCGGAACCGGAGCGGGCGGCGGGAATCGTCGCTGCGAGCGCGGGTAACCACGCGCAGGGAGTCGCCTTCCATGGAGTGCGGCTGGGCTTCAGGGCAAAAATCATCATGCCGGAGCGGACCCCTCTGATCAAGGTGTCGCGGACGCAGAGTTTCGGAGCCGAAGTGATTCTGCACGGCGCATCCTACGACGAGGCGATGGATGAGGCGTGCCGGATCCGGGATGCCGAGGGTTCCACCCTGATCCACCCCTTCGATGATGTGCATGTGATGGCAGGGCAGGGAACCATCGGGCTCGAACTGGTCGAGGAGTGCCCGCAGATGGAGGTTCTCGTCGTGCCGGTGGGTGGTGGAGGGCTGATCGCGAGTGTGGCGCTGGCGGTGAAGTCGCTCCGACCCGACGTCCGGATCGTTGGGGTTCAGTCGGAGCGGGTGGCATCTGCGGTGGAGTCGCGCGCGCAGGGGAGCGTTGTGAAGTTGCCGGCCGGGGCGACGATCGCGGATGGCATCGCTGTGCGCCGCATCGGCGACCTCACCTTCCCGCTCATCGAACGGCTGGTCGATGATCTCGTGACAGTCTCCGAGGAGGAGATTGCCAGCTCCGTTCTTCTTCTGCTGGAGCGGGAGAAGACGGTCGCCGAGCCGGCAGCGGCGGTGACCCTTGCCGCAGCGGTAGCGGGAAGGATCGGCCCGGTCGCCGGGAAGCATGTGGTGATGCTGCTCAGCGGCGGAAACATCGATGTGAACCTGCTGTCGCGGATCATAGACCGCGGCCTGACGAATGATGGTCGGCTCGCGCGGCTGGATGTGCGTGTGGAAGATCGGCCCGGTGCCCTCGCCGCCCTTGCGAGCGCGATCGCGGCGCAGGGCGCCAACATCCTGCAACTCGATCACAAACGCGGATCGGACGGCGTCTGGCTTACCGATGTCGATGTGGAGATGACGCTGGAGATGCGCGGCCGCTCGCACGTCGACGAACTCGTCGCTGCCCTGACCGGGGAAGGCTACGAGGTGCGAACGAAGCCGCTTGTGGACGGCCCTTGAAAAGTCCCAGGCCGGAGGCGAGGTCCCTGCGTGAGCGCGTCCTGGCACGCGATGGATATCGCTGTGTCTACTGCGGCGAGGTCCTGCCGGGTGAGCTGCTCACCCTCGATCACGTTCAACCCCGGATGCGCGGCGGAGATCAGTCGGAGGGGAATCTCGTCTCCGCGTGTCGGGCGTGTAACGCGGAGAAGGGTGCGGCACCGGCGTGGGCGTATCTCGCGAGCCGCCCCGATCAGTTGAAGAACTTCATGATGTACGCCATCGGGGTCTGGCCACGTCATCGACGCGCGATCCTCGAGGAGGCGGAGAAGTCCCGTCGGAAGAGGTAAGGCGCGGCGGACGCACTCCTCGGCGTTGTGCAGCCTGATGATCGCACCCGCCAGACCGCGCTGGCGTCCTGTTTGCTGGACGGCTCCGCTTCGGCTTCAGCCTGCAGAACTTTCATCTTCGGGGATGACCGGCTTGAGAAACCAGCCGCTTTCGATACAGGAACGCACGCTTCGTCTTGCCCACGACTTCGTTCGGGAAGCCCGCCTCGATCTGGAGAAGGCCGCGGCCGCCGGCGAGGATCTTCCGCCACGAATCCGGACTGTGCACGACCGGAAAGGCCATGCGAGCCCTGAGTTTCGCACGCTCGCGGTTCCCATCCCGTCATCCGCCGAGGGTGCTTCGCCCGAGGTTCTGTCGGGGGCGATCGCCAACTTCGCCGAGCGGAACCCCCCTCAGTGCCTGCTTCTCGTTCTGGATGTGGTCGGGAGTGGTGATGACGGGGGGCCGATGTCGCTGTTCATCGCCGAGGCACGCGATCGGAGTGGGACCCGTCTCTTTCTGATGCAGCCCTTCGAGGTCACGAATCGGAAGCTCGTGTGGGGGGAGCCTCTGAACGGGGGATGGCAGGAACCGGGCGACGAAGAGATGATTCTCGACGCCGCCTTCAGCTGACCCGCGCTACACCTCGCCTCGCGCGCGGCCCGACCTGACGCGGGGAGCGCGGCCGAACCGCTCGTCGAGCTCAGCAAGCAGATCGCCGAGAGGAATCCCGCGCTCCTGAAGCAGCACCAGAAGATGGAAGACGAGGTCGGCGGATTCCGAGCGCAGTTCGTCGAACCCTGCGTTCTTCGCCGCGATGACCACCTCCGTCGACTCCTCCCCCACCTTCTTGAGTATCTTGTCGAGCCCCTGCTCGATGAGGTAACTCGTGTAGGAACCCTCCTCCGGGGTTTCCCGGCGGGATTCGATTACACCTTCGATGCGGTCCAGGATGCTCGCGGAGAGCTTCGCTTCGTGGAGCGTCCCATCATCGAGCACCCTGTGGAAGCAGCTTCGCTGACCGGTGTGGCATGCCGGGCCCGTCTGCCGAACGCGATAGAGAATGGTGTCGCCGTCACAATCCAGACGGAGCTCGACGACTTCCTGGACGTGTCCGCTGGTCGCGCCCTTCTCCCAGAGCTCGCCGCGCGATCGGCTCCAGTAGTGTGCACGCCCCGTCTGCGCAGTCGCTTCCAGCGCTTCCCGATTCGCCCAGGCGAGCATCAGAAACTCGCCGGTCACCGCTTCCTGCGTGGCGACCGGTACCAGGCCGTTCGCATCGAATCCAACCTGATCCAACCAGGACATTCCGCTCTCTGGGTCTGTGTGAATAGCGGGGAAAGTTACGCGCCTGCGGCGATGATGGTCAACTCGGACTCCCGGGATGCGGGATGGGGGGGAGGGGCAGGTCTGCCCGAAGCGGCGCGGTGTGCGCTCGACCCCGGGAAGAGACAGGGGAGGCCACTCGGTGAGCGACCTCCCCTGTCCGGCTATCTCGCGATGGAAAACGAATACCGCGGAGCTTCCCTACGCAGCCTGCTCAGACCGGGCGGCGACCTGTGATCACACGCCATGCGATTACGATGATCGCGATGATGAGAAGGATCCAGGCGATGTCCGCGAGCGCTCCGATGACGCCGCCGACTCCCAGAAGGGCCACCAGGAGGAGGATTATGCCGATGATCAGGATAATGTCCACGGTCCTCTCCGAGTCCATTGGGAAAAAGACGAAAAACTTACCGCCGCAGAACATTGCAACCAGTGTGCCCGCACTGAGCTTCGGCGTTGCAAACACAAGCTTCCGACGATAATCTTCCGCACATGTCAAATCAGAGAATTATGGGAATCCCGCCGGGTTCGCAGGACCTGCTCGCGGGCGATGTCAGACGGAGACGGAAGGTTCAGGGCGTCTGGTTCGATCTGGCGGGTGAAAAGGGGTACGAGGAGGTTATTCCTCCGAGCTTCGAGTACGAGGAAGTCTTTATTCTGGGTGGCGGAGCGGACCTGGGGGCAAAACTTCTTCGGTTCGTTGACCGGGATGGTCGTCTGGTGGCTCTGCGCGCGGACTTCACTTCGAGCATTGCCCGCATCGCCGCGACGCGACTCGCTTCGGCGCCCCTTCCCCTGCGGCTCTGCTACGGCGGGAAGGTATATCGTCAGGTCGTGGAGGGTGGAGGGCAGCGCCGGGAGATGTTTCAGCTTGGCGCGGAGCTGATCGGCGCGGGGGAGCCGGAGGCGGACGTCGAGATCCTTCGCCTCGCGTTGCAGACGCTGGACGCGCTTTCCATCCGCGATTTCCAGATCAACGTCGGCGACATCCGCTACATCCAGCCCCTTCTGCGGGCATTCGACGAAACCATGGCGGCCGAAGCGCGGGAAGCGATCGACCGGAAGGACCGGGCCGCCCTCGCCGCCCTCTCCACGCGCGCAAGGCTCCCCCGGGATGTGGAGCAGGCCCTCCACGAGCTTCCGGTTCTGATCGGACGTGCAGACGTCCTCGACCGGGCGGATGCGCTCGCCGTGTCCGAAGTGGCCCACGCCGCAATCGAGCGGTTGCGCGCCATCGACGGTCTTCTCGAGCCGCATGAACGCGAGCGCATCGTTTATGACCTCGGCGAGATTCGTGGGCTCGGCTACTATACGGGTATCCGGTTCGAGGTCTTCGTCGCCGGCGTCGGTCGCGCCGTGGGTTCCGGGGGGCGGTACGATGCGCTCTTCGGACTGTACGGCCTCGACCGGCCCGCTGTCGGGTTCGCACTGGAAACTGATGAGATCGCGGAGATCCTGGCCGCCGCTGAAGGATGAGGAGCACAATCCGCATTGCCCTGCCCAAGGGCCGCATGATGGAGCAGTCGCTTGCCCTTCTCGGAACGCTCGGATCAGGCGTTTCGGAAGAGGCGAGCGCGAGCCGGCGCCTGATCCTTCCATCGACGGATGGTCGATTCGAGTTTCTTCCGGTCAAGAGTCAGGACGTTCCCGCGTATGTGGAAGCAGGCGTGGCTGACGCGGGTGTCGTCGGGTCGGACGTGCTCGCCGAGTCCCGCCCTGACGTCCTCCAGCCTCTCGACCTCGGCTTCGGCGCATGCCGGCTCGCCGTCGCGGCGCCCGAGACGATGGCGTATCCCTACCTTCCAGGGGGAGTAACGCCACGGGTCGCGACGAAGTACTTCGAAACCGCCCGCCGGTTCTTCGCCGGCCGTGGCGTCCAGGTGGAACTGATCCGGATTTCCGGATCGGTGGAAATCGCACCCCTTCTCGGCCTCGCCCACTGGGTGGTCGACCTCGTGGAAACGGGGAGGACGCTGCGGGAGAATGGCCTCGTTGTGGTGGAGACGATCTCCAGGTCCAGCGCCCGGCTGATCCTCAACCGCGCAAGCCACAAGCTCAGGCTCGACGAACACCAGAAACTGATCGCCGATCTGGAGGGCGCCCTGCGGGTCCGCTCCGATGGTTGGCCTCTGACGACCGAATCGTGAAAATCAGGCAGATGCGGGCGGCGGCGCCCTACGACGATATCCGATCGCTCCTCCGCGAGGAGAGCGCCGACGATCCCGTGGTGCGCGGGCAGGTCGAAGCGATCATCTCCGCGGTTCGTGAGCATGGTGACACTGCCGTGCTGGAGTACACAGCGCGCTTCGACGATGTGCACGCCGACGAACTCTCCGCCCTGCGGTATGGACCCGAGAAGTTCGCCGAGGCTGCCGGGCGCCTTGAACCGGAGCTTCTCGAATCGCTGAGACGCGCCGCCGGGAACATCCGCAGCTTCCACGAGAAGCAGCTCGATCGGGGCTTTCTGGACATCCTCGAGGATGGCTCGCTTCTCGGGCAGCGGGTCCAGGGGCTCGACCGGGTGGGCATCTATGTGCCGGGTGGTCGGGCAGCCTACCCTTCATCGGTGCTGATGAACGCCATTCCGGCACGCGTTGCGGGGGTGCGGGAGATCGTCATGTGCTGCCCTACGCCGGGCGGTTACATCGAGGATGCCGTGCTGGCGGCGGCCCATATTGCGGGTGTCGATGAGCTTTACGCGATCGGTGGCGCGCAGGCCGTTGCCGCGCTCGCCTATGGGACCGCCACGATCGAGGCGGTTGACAAAATCGTCGGACCGGGCAACAAGTGGGTAGCGGAGGGGAAGCGTCAGGTCTATGGTCGAGTCGATATCGACATGGTGGCCGGCCCCTCGGAGATTCTGATCATCGCGGATTCGAGTGCGGATCCCCGTCACGTCGCTGCCGATCTGATCGGTCAGGCGGAACACGATCCGGACGCCATCGCGTGGCTGGTGACGACGGATCCGACGCTTGTCGAGCGCGTGCTCCCGGCCATTACGGATCTTCTCGATCGCAATCCCCGGTCGGCGGTTGCATCGGAGGCGCTCGAGCGGAACGGGATGCTGATCACCGTGGATGATCTTGCCGCGGCAGCGGAGGTCGCGAATCTCCGGGCGCCTGAGCATCTCGAGATATTGCTGGACGATCCCATGCAGGTCGCCGGGGCGATCCGTCATGCCGGCGCCATCTTCCTCGGGCACCACACGCCGGAACCGCTCGGGGACTATTTCGCTGGCCCCAACCACGTTCTGCCGACAGGGGGGACGGCGCGCTGGGCGTCGCCGCTCGGCACCTATGAGTTTCTCAAGCGGACGAGCCTGATCGGATACTCGGCGGCGCGCCTGAAGGCGCACGCGGAGGATGTCATCCGGCTTGCCGAGTCGGAAGGTCTGACGGGTCACGCCGACACCATCCGCGTTCGAATCAACCCCGTTCTGGATCAGGAGATATAGTTTCGAGTGAGGATCCTTTATTCGTTCAGCTGTGAACACGCTCAGCTGCTGGAGGACCAGCGGCTGGACGCCCACCATATCTTTCATCAGCTCTTTGCGCCCGGCTTCCCTGCATCGCACACGATGTTCTTCGTGGTGGGGATGGAGTGGAACGAAGAAGAGCCCGGGCCGATCGACTTCAAGATCGATCTCATCGATCCGGGCAGCAGTCCTGTACTGACGATCAGTGGGCAGACCGAGGTCGGTCGCTCCCAGCCGGACGACTCCCCGCAGGTGACGATTCTCGCGATGCCGATGCAGGATGTGGTCTTCCCCGTCAAGGGGACGTATCATTTCGACCTTCAGATCGGAGACCGCAACTATCCTCTCGCGCCTCTTCACCTGATCGAAGCTCCGGACGTATAAGCTCGTTCGGTCGTACCGCTGTTTGAAATGCCAGCTGACGCCGCGATCCATCCCCCCCCGATCGCTTGTGCGGATCCTTCACCCTCAGGAGGTCAGATGCAGGCAGTTGACGCAGGAAGCGCAGGCAAGCTGGGAAAGGTCTCAATCGCAGGCCAACCCCAGCGGGCGGTACGTGATCTCCCAGATCCTCCCAGGAAGTACTGGAAGTACGTCGGCCCCGGCGTCGTAGCCGGGGGCGTCGGGCTTGCCTCGGGGGAGTTCATCCTCTGGCCGTACATCGCATCGCAGGTTGGTCTGGTACTGCTGTGGGGCGCCCTCCTCGGGGTGCTCACGCAGTTCTACCTCAACATGGAGATCGAGCGGTACACGCTGGCCACCGGTGAGACCGCGGTGGCGGGCTTCAACCGCTTCTGGAAGCACTGGGGCCTCGTCTTCGCAGTGCTGGTGTACTTCGCCAATCTCTGGCCGGGGTGGGCGGTCAGTTCTGCCACCCTTGCGACCTACCTGTTCGGCGGCGGAAATCCCTCGATAATTGCGGCGGTTGGTCTTCTGGTGATCGGCGCTGCGCTGACGCTGGCTCCGGTCATCTACGTCGCTCTGGAGCGGATGATCTTCGTGAAGGTAGCGGCGATGGCGGTGCTGGTGGGGCTGAGCCTCGCCTTCGCCATCGAGCCGGCATCGTGGCAGGCGCTGCCCGCGGGCCTGACGGGGATCGGCAACATCCCCTCGGGACTCTCTGTCGCCCTGGTATTCGGCGCCGTCGCCTACGCGGGCAGTGGCGGCGGTCAGAACCTCTGCCAGAGCAACTGGATCCGCGACAAGGGGTTCGGGATGGGTCAGTACATCCCGCGTCTCGTAAGCCCCATCACCGGTGAGGAAGAGGCGGCACCGGTTGCCCGGAGCTACACCTTCGATCCGACGCCGGAGAACATGGCGCGCTGGAACGGGTGGTGGAGGTTCGCGAACATCGAGCAGATCTTCAGCTTCGTCGCCATGACGATCATCACGATCGTTCTCATGTCGATGCTGGCGCACTCCACGGTTTTCGGGCTGCCTGACCTTCCGAACAGCGTCGCGTTCCTCGAGATCGAAGCACAGCAGCTCAGCACCGTGGTCGGCCCCTGGTTCGGGACGCTCTTCCTCGCGGTGGGCACCTTCGCGCTGTTCGGTTCTGCGATGGGCGTCATCGACTACACGAGCCGTCTTGCGGCGGACGTCCTGAAGTCGACCTACCTCACGAGAGCTTCCGAAAGCCGGATCTACTTCGGGCTGGTCTGGGGGATGATCGCACTTGGTTTCGTCGTGCTGTTGGCGGGTGTCTCACAGCCGCTGACCCTGCTCGTGATCTCGGCATCGACGAGCGGCGCGACGATGTTCCTCTACTCGATGCTTCTGATCGCGCTGAACAAGAAGCATCTTCCGGCGCCAATCCAGGTGCGCGGCTTCCGTACGGCGGTGCTGGTCTGGTCGACGGTGGCGTTCGGCGCGCTGACGGTGCTGACGATCTACGTTCAGGTTCAGACGCTGCTAGGGAGCTGAGGGGCTCAGAGCGCGCGGTTCAGAAGGTCGAAATAGCGCGCCGCCTCCCGAGGGTAGTCCCGGATTCTGACTCCGCCGGCCTGGGCCGAATGAGAGAAGAGGCGGGTGATCGAAAGGTCTGGGCTGGCTGCGGGGGGCAATGCCTCTCGCAGCCTTTCCATTTCGGTGCAGGGGATCAGACGATCGTCGAAGCCGTGCGCGAGGATGACCTTCCGCTCCACCCGGGCCAGGAGGGGCCGTGGGTCGAGCTCCGGGTGCCTGCGCTGGGCGGCAGCGGCGAGCCTTTCGGCGAGCAGCAGCGCCGGCTCCAGCGGAGGCTGAACATTGCTGGGGTTCGCGATGAGATCCCAGACCTCCAGCTGCTCGCCTGGAAGCGCTGCGCGCAGTTTCGCCTTCAGCGGATCGTAGATCGGATCGCCCGCAAATACGCCGACCTCACCCGAGCGGATGGCCAGAAGGCGGACCGAGTCGGTGACCTCCGTCATGTCTTCGAAACCGGGAATATCGAGGAGGTAGTTCGCCGCCGCGATCCATCTTCCGTAGGGGTCGGGCGCTACCCGCGGACCCCCATCGGGCCCCTCGCGAAGCCCCGTCATCATGAAGCGCAGCGTCGAGGCGAAGTCGCAGTACCCGCCGAAGGCCACGACCCTGCCGACCCCCTGCGACACACCGGGGAGCGTCGACGCGGTAAGAGCCTGTGTCGCCCCGAAGGAGAAGCCCAGCAGTGTGGCCGGCATTGCGATGTCGTCCTGCTTCTCCATCCAGTCGACCGTCGCCTGAATGGCTCGGTTGCCGGCAGGAATGTCGAGACGGAGCCGGCGCCAGGGCTCGATCTCCGGGATGACGACGGCGGCCCCGGTCGCGGCCAGCGCATGGACGATCCGACGCATCAGGGGATGATTTCGGCCCGGTACGGTGATTCCGTGCAGGACGATCCATCCGGGGAGGGGCCCCCGAAGCCGAGGCCGCAGGTAGGTCGCAGGGATGCATCCGCCCGCCTGAGGGATGTCAACCTCCTCCTCGACGACCGGTCCCGCCGGGAACCGGGAATATGCGTGCAGAAAACGGAGGGTCTTCAGCATCGGCGGGTG
Organism: uncultured Gemmatimonas sp.; assembly: GCA_964424945.1. Classification (GTDB taxonomy): domain Bacteria; phylum Gemmatimonadota; class Gemmatimonadetes; order Longimicrobiales; family Longimicrobiaceae; genus WHSP01. Next base: position 29,824 of record CAYRLB010000016.1, on the reverse strand, counting down.
CTGGAGCGGAATCCGGGCGAGCGCGTCATCGGTTGCCGGAGCCGACTACATCCTGAATCGAGGAGAAGCCCGCCTCCCTCATCTTCTTCAGCAGCCCTTCGTTGATCGAGCGCGCTGTGGAAGGACCGCCGTAGATGAGCCCCGTGTAGATCTGGACAAGGCTGGCCCCGGCGCGGATCCGGTCCCATGCGTCTTCTGCCGTGAAGATTCCACCGACGCCCACGATCGGCAGCTGCCCGGAGGTGGACCGGTAGACTCGCCGGACCAGTTCGAGCGCGCGGGCTTTCACCGGGTGGCCGCTGATTCCGCCATCGCCGAGAGCGCTAAGCTCTGCGGCAGGCGTCCGCAGCCCGGCCCGGGAAATCGTGGTGTTCGAGAGTATGACGCCCGCCATTCGCGTTTCGACTGCGATATCGACCGCCTGATCGACCTGCTCGTCGGCAAGGTCGGGTGCGAGCTTCACGAGCACGGGAACGCCACCCGCGGCATCATTCACCGCCGCCAGGAGTGCCCGAAGAGGCCCGGCATCCTGCAGCTCCCGCAGCCCCGGTGTGTTCGGCGAGCTCACATTGACGACCAGATATCGGGCAAACTCCCTCAGGCGTTCGACACTGTACAGGTAGTCGGCGACAGCATCCTCGAGGGGGGTGACCTTGCTCTTCCCGATGTTGATGCCGAGCACCGTCGACGGCGTCGTGTTGCTGAGGGATGCGGCCACCGAGTCGGCGCCGGGATTGTTGAACCCCATGCGGTTGAGGAGAGCGGCGTCCGCGGGGAGCCGGAAGAGGCGAGGGCGCGGATTTCCCGGCTGTTCACGGGCCGTGACCGTCCCGACCTCCACATGGCCGAACCCGAGGGCACCCAGCGCATCATACGCTTCAGCACCCTTGTCGAAGCCCGCCGCCATGCCGACCGGATTAGGGAAATCCACCCCGAAAACTGTCGACCGCAGGGCGAGCGCATCAATCTCGTACCGTGCCCGCATGGCTCGCCGTACGAGGGCCGGACTTCCGCGCAGGGTGTGCAGCGCGATTTCATGGGCGCTCTCCGCAGAAAGGCGGAAGAGCAGCTTTCGGACGAGGGAATATGCCTTCGGCACGGCTCTTGTCGGAATGTGTAGGAAGTCGATGGTGAGAAGAAGCTAGAGAGCGCGCCGGGGTGGAGGCAAATCAGGAAGACCTGCCCGGGAAAGCCACACACTTCCGGGAGGTCGCGGCCACGGGTCCGCCTCCGATGAGCGAATGTCCGGCATCTTCGATATGTCCCTCAAAAGGAAGCGCATTGCGATGTCCGATCTACCAGAGGTCGTCTTTTTATCTGCGAAGCGGACTCCGTTCGGAACCTTCGGCGGAAGTCTGAAGGACTTTTCGGCGACGGATCTCGGGGCGATTGCCGCGGAGGGGGCAATCCGGCAGGCAGGGGTCGAGCCGGAGGAGATCCAGCAGGTGATCTTCGGCAACGCGCTTCAGACGTCGAGCGACGCGATGTATCTCGCGCGCCACGTTGGTCTGCGCGCCGGGGTTCCCGACGACGCGTCCGCGCTGACGGTGAATCGCCTCTGCGGGTCCGGCTTTCAGGCGATCGTTTCCGGCGCGATGGAAATCATGCTTGGCGAGGCTGATGTCGTTCTTTGCGGTGGCACCGAATCGATGAGCCAGGCGCCGCACGTCGTACGGGGGGCGCGCTGGGGATCGCAACGGCTGGGGCCTGCCGGCGGCTTCTACGAGGATCTTCTCTGGGAAGCGCTTACGGACAGCCACGCAGGTTGCTCGATGGCGATGACGGCGGAGACTGTCGCGCAGGATCATGGGATCGACCGGGAGAGCGTCGATACGTATGCCGCACGGTCGCAGCGCCTTGCGCACGCCGCGTGGGAGGCCGGAGCCTTCGCGGACGAGATCACCCCCGTGACGATCCAGGGCATGAAGGGCGACACGATCTTCAATCGGGATGAGCATCTCCGGCCGGACACTACAGAAGAAGGACTTGCCCGGCTCCGCCCCTACTTTCAGGAGGGTGGAACCGTCACCGCGGGGAACGCATCGGGGATCGGCGACGGTGCCGCCAGCATGGTGATCGCTTCGGCGGCGTGGGCTGCTGAGCGCGGCCTTGAGCCGATCGGTCGTCTGGTGGGTTGGGGCCTCGCCGGGGTCGATCCCCGAAGGATGGGGATGGGGCCGGCACCTGCATCCAGACGGGCTCTGGAGCGGACCGCCCTCTCTCTCGACGATATGGATCTGATCGAGATCAATGAAGCCTTTGCTTCGCAGTATTGCGCGGTGGAGAAGGAACTCGGCCTGAACCGCGAGAAGGTCAATCTTTCCGGTGGAGCGATCGCGTTGAGCCACCCGCTCGGCGCATCGGGCGCCCGGATCACCGGGCATCTCCTCCATGCGCTCCGCGCGAAGGGACTTCGCTACGGGCTCGGAAGTGCGTGCGTGGGGGGCGGCCAGGGAATTTCGGTCATCGTTGAGGCGTTCCATGGAAAGGGCAGCGCATGAGGCTGGCGGCGCTTCCCGTTCTTCTCACTCTCATGCTTGCTGGTTGTGGCGGATCGGATGAAGAGAACGCTCCGCCGATCGGATTCGAGGTCGGCAACCGGGCGCCGGAACTCGAAGGTGTGGATGCGGATGGACAGCCCTTCAGAGTCGAGGTCGGCGGGGGCGAGAACCAGGTCATCGTCTTCTATTCGAGCGCTTCATGCGGCTTCTGCCAGATCCAGCTAGAGCGGATGCAGCAGAATCTCCCGGCGTACGAACGGGAGAAGGCCTCGTTGGTCGCAGTCTCGGTCGAAGCTCCATCCGAGGGGCGCGCGCTCCGGGATCAGACCGGGATCGGCTTTCCCATCATCTCTGTCGATAGCGCGACCTTCAACGCATGGACGCCCGTCGACAGCATGCTGGGCACTCCGCTACCCGCCACATACATTCTGGATAGATCCGGGAAGGTCGTCTTCCGTCACATCGGGAGGAACTCGTCGGATCGCACGACGGATGCCGGTATCATCTCCATTCTTTCCGAGCTTAATGCACCGTGACCAACCTGCCTGAAAAGCCTCGAATCCCGACCGGCGACGGGCTGCCAGCGAGACTCACGAACCGCGATTTCGAGCTGGTTATCCGGAGAGCCGCCGAGCTGCAGGCCCGGGACGTCGAAGATCCGAGCGGAGATGGCGTCGATACGGCCGAGGTTCTCCGCATCGGGAAGGAGCTCGGTCTCTCGGACCAGCACCTGCACCGGGCGCTGGCGGAGGTGCAGGGCAGTGAAGATGAGGAGTCCGGCGTGATGGCGCGGGCGTACGGGCCATCCTCGGTTCGTATCGGGCGGGTGATCCGGGGTGACCCGCAGGCGCTTTCATCGGTTCTGGAGAATTATCTCGTCAACCGGGAGTACCTGACCGTTCTCCGCCGCCTGCCTGGCCGGATCCTCTTTACCCGTTCGACCGGGGCGACGGCGGCCGTTGGCCGGGCGATGAGCAAAGCGTTCAACCGTCGGCCGCCTCTCGATTTTTCCAATCTGGAGTTCTCGATTCAGCCGATCGAGGAGGAGTATTCCTATGTAAACCTCGCTACCACCCTCGGCGCGCAGCGGACTGGTGCCGCGGTCGCCTCCCTCGGCGGAGGGCTTTCGGGCGGGGGGCTCATCGCGGCCTTTCTGGGGATCGCGGTTGCTCCGGTTGCGGCGGTCGGGGGTGTGCCCATCCTCCTGGCGGCGGTCTACGGAGGGAAGCTCTACTATTCGAATGCCGTGGATCAGGCACAGGTACAGCTCGAGTCGCTGCTGGACCGTCTCGAACATGGCGACCTCACACCGAAGCCCTCCTCTTCCGGATTCATGGGCTTCGGTCTTCCTCCCGGATCGGGGCGAGGGAGATGACAGACGCATCTTCGATTCAGCGGGTCGGGGTCGTCGGCTGCGGGCTCATGGGCAGCGGAATCGCCCAGATTTCAGCCACGGCAGGCTTCGAAACGATCGTGTACGACATCTCCGACGATGTCGTGGAGAGGGGGCTCGCCGGAATCGGGAAGCGGCTCAGCCGGCTCGAGGAAAAGGGAGCGATCACTCCCGCCGATCGTGAAGCTGCGATCACACGGCTGCGCGGAACGACCCTGCTCCGCGACCTCGAGGCATCGGACATCATCCTCGAAGCTGTCGTCGAAGATCTTTCCATCAAGAACGCGCTCTGGGTCGAGCTGAACAGGATCTGCCCGAAAGAGACGATCTTCGCGTCGAACACTTCGTCGATCTCCATCACCGACATGGCCGCGGCGAGCGGCCGCCCGGATCGCTTCGTCGGCCTTCACTTCTTCAATCCGGTTCCGGTGATGGCCCTCGTGGAAGTCGTCCGCACGATTCTGACGGCGCCGACCGCCTTCGAGCGGTGTACCGATTTCGTGGCAGCGCTCGGCAAGGAGCCGATTGTGTGCAGGGACAGCCCCGGCTTCGTCGTCAACCGACTGCTCGTGCCATTCATGATGGACGCGATCCGGGCTTGCGAGCAGGGACTGGCGAGCGTGGAGGATATCGATCGGGCGATGACGCTCGGCGCGAGTCATCCCATGGGGCCGTTGAGCCTCTGCGATTTCGTCGGAAACGATACGCTTGAGCGCATCGGCGAGATCATGTTCGAAGAGTTCAGGGACGCCCGGTTCGCGCCGCCCCCGCTGCTGAAGCGTATGAACGCCCTGGGGTTCTCGGGAAGGAAGAGCGGGAAAGGCTTCTACGACTATTCGGTGGATCCGCCCCGGCCGAACGAGGGGCTGTCGATGGGGTGAACCGCTAAGGCATTGTGCGGGGAAGGGGATCGGCAGTTGAGCCGCGTTCCGGCAGAAGCGCCGCGGAACGATGGTTTGGGCAGGCGCAACGCAATGTCAGCATTGAGAAAACCGGCCCCCTCACGCTCAGGGAGGGCCGGTTTCTCGTTCCTTTCCAGGACCGTCAGTTCGCGGCCAGCGTATCCATGAAGGAGCTGACGCTGAACACAGCGTTCCCTGCGCCTGGCGGCCCGTACCCTGGAGGCGGCTGATGCCCGTGCTTCTCCATCGTCTCCCGGTACACCTCGAGAAGCCGCACGTGATACTCGAGGGGAGCGCCACCAGGGTTTTCCTTGCCGAGCGGTGTCGAAGGCTCGGGGCACCAGGTGGTGAAGCGCGGCGTTACTCCTCGCGACATGAAGTACTCCAGCCCCTCTGCCGTCGATCGGATCGCCTCATCGACCGTGCTGAAGCCGTATGGTCTGGCCATCTCGACACCCGCGACGAAGTTGGGGATCACGTTGCGGGCCCCGAAGATGTCCCTCGCGTCGAGGATCCGCCGATGCCACTCCTCGCGGCCAACATAACGCTGCTTCCCGGGAGAGACGAGCTTGAAGATACGCTCGTCCCAGACCTCGTAGTTCGGATGATAGATCTGAATACCGTGGTCCCTGAAGACCTGGGCCTCCTCCCGTGGTAGCGCCTGAGCGACGACCTTTCCGATCCATCGGCCCGGGAACGCCTCTTCGATTGCTCGCGCGTACCGGCCGTAGAACTCGGCTTCCTTCAACCCGTCGACCGTGGAGGTGACGCTACCGCCGGTGAGCGTGTAGGCGTGCGACGCCCCGGTCTCATCATGCTGCTGGATGATCCCGAGCGCCTCGATGACCTCCTCGACCGGCTTCACGCCAGTGTAGGGACGCCCCGCCTGCTTGTGCTGCCGCCAGTTGTGGTTGATGTCACAGAACTGGCACTCCTCCTTCGCTCCGAAATACTGACAGAGCCGGAGAACGGTCAGGTAGATGAGGTACCCCCACTGGATCGTCGGCGCGATCTCCATCACCGACTTGCCATTCTCCAGACGATGCCGGTAATAGGCGGGCATCGGCGGCAGCCCCACCTCGGCGAGCGGAGAGCCATCGACAAAGAGTCTCAGGACCCCGTCTTCGTCGCGGGTGATCGAGTAGGGCGATGTCGGATTGACCCGCACCGAAACGATCGTCCGACGAAGATCCCAGGGTCCGCCGGTGAGCGCCACTTCCTCCGGCGGCCGACGGACAGCCGCCTCGCCCAGCTCCTTCAGCGGCTTGTGGTCAAAGGAGAAGATGAAGTAGGACTTCGGTTTGATCTCTCCGCTCTCGTTGTCCGTGAGTGCGGAGGTGTCGAACGCGATACCCGTGCGGAGGAGATCCTCCTTGAGCACAGCTTCGCGCGGAATATGTGGAAAGCGAGAGATGATGCTCTCAACTTCCTGGATTCTGTTTGTCATGCGCCCGAATTTAGCCGAACCAGCGGTGGAGGGAAACATATCAACCCCGATGAGAGGCGCGGCGGAGGCGGTCCCGCACACCTGCCCACGCCCCGTCCGCCGGGATCGGAGCTACAAAGATCGTGTCGCACCCTGCATCGTCCAGGGCGTGGAGGGCCGCGTAAAGCTCCCGGGCATACCCCTCCGGGTCCGACGGAAGTTCGAAGATGATCGTGCCTGAATCGGCGGCCGCGCCGTCGAAGGAGTGAGTCGGCGAGCCCCCGCGGCTTCCAGCCGCACTCCCGGGTGCCCCCGCCGCACTTCCGGGTGCCCCCGCCGCACTTCCTCGTCTTCCCGGCGTAAGCCGGGATCCAGCCGTTCCGCCAGTCAGCGTGTCCCCCTCCAGAAGAACGAGCCCCGTTGTCCGGCCCCCGCCGCCGGCTTCCCTGAGCAAAGCTCCGAAATCGAGGTTCCCCTCGTCCGGGAGCAGAAGGAGCCGGGCGCGCGGCGAGTAGTGCTTCGCGACCATGCCCGGACCTGGTCGCGGCATCTCGCCCGCCAGCGTGCCGGGGTTTGCGAGCGGTTCACCCAGCACCTCTTCCAGCGCGCGCGCAGAGATCGACCCCGGCCGAAGAAGGACGGGACGCTCTCCGCTGACGTCGACAACCGTCGATTCGATGCCCAGCGACGCGGGTCCGGCGTCGAGCACGAGATCGACGCGGTCACCAAGCCCTTTGGTGACGTGCGAGGCGAGCGTCGGCGAAAGCCGGGTGAAAGGATTCGCGCTGGGTGCGGCAATCGGTACGCCGGCCGCCCTCAGAAGTGCGCTGGCAACGGGGTGACGAGGCACCCGTAGAGCGACCGTCGGGAGTCCGGCGGTAAGGCGAGCCGGAATCTCCGGCCGCTTCGGGACCACCAGCGTGAGCGGCCCGGGCCAGAAGGCCTCAGCCAGGCGCTCGGCTGCGCTGCTCCAGTCGGCGCTGAGGGCACGCGCCGCAGCGACATCCGCGGCATGGGCGATCAGGGGATTGTAGGCAGGTCGACCCTTCGCGGCGAAGATCCGTTCTATCGCCTCAGGGTTGAGTGCATTGGCCCCCAGGCCGTACACTGTCTCGGTGGGGAAGGCGACCAGCCCGCCGGCCCGGATGAGCGCCGCGGCCTCTTCGATCGGAGCGCGTTCAGGGTGCTCCGGGTCCAGCGTCAGCAGCCGCATGCGGAGACGCCGAAGGGCAGGTGGCAGTGGCCGCCTAATTGCCTGATGATAAAAGAGTTGGACAACTGGAACACGGCTTCTTGAGAGTCTTTGCAATGGGTCTGGTTCTTGCTCCCCGGTCTTTCGGAGAGGTGCCCGGCCGGCTTATCAGGAAGGGCCGGGAAATCGTCCGCCGACAACGCGCTGAAGGGGCCGCCGCAGGGCTGAACCACGAAGCGAGAAAGGGAGAAATCTGACTATGTGGTTACTGGTTGCGGCTCTCTGGACAGCGATGCTGGCATCGCCCTTCATTCTGCTTTACGCCTTCCTCCCGACAGGTCGCGCGTGTCCCCGCTGCTCGCACGAGACCCTGCCGATCCGATCGGCCCTGCTGCGGCCGCTACGACACCTCATTTCGCTGCGGTGGTGCGTCGACTGCAACTGGGAGGGTGTGACCCGCCATGAAGTCGTGCGAAATCCGCTGCCGAAATTCGAGGTTGTTCCCGACGACGGCGGCGAAAGCGAGGACGACGCGCCCTGGCGGCAGAAGGCCTGATCGCTGCGCCTGCCGCCGAATCATTTCCGCAGAGGGTGTCCACTCCGGAAGATGGGCACCCGCCGCTCAGAGGCCCCGAACTGCCAGTTCGTTCTTCAACGCCGCTGTACCCCTGCGCAACGCGTACGCTTCGAATCCGGCTCGCTGCATCGCCTCGGCGGCTTGAGCAGACTGGATGCCCGCGTCACAGTACAGAATGTACGACGCTTCCCGGTCAAGGCCGCGCGGATTGTCGAGCAGCGACCAGGCCGGTGCATGGATGGCATCCGGATGGTGCCACCGGTCCCAATCATCTTCCTCCCTGACATCGACGAGGACCGCACCTTCCGGTACGACGTCCGAGAAGATGTAGTTCACCACGAGATCCGCGGGGAGGAGCGACCGGAGATCGAGTACCCGACGCGATTCGACAGCACGCTCCAGAATCGACAGGTCCAGCTTGTTCTCCTCATCCTCGGTCTGGCGTTGCGATGCACCCGTGGCCGGCTTGCCGGGCGCGATGGCGCAGTATTCCTTCACCTTCGACGAGAGCTGGAACGTTCCGACCGTCTTTGCGACTTCGACGATATCCATCTTGTCGAAGGCGATCAGCGGTCGGAAGATCGGGAGGGTGGCGGCGCCATCGATGGCTGAAAGGTTGGTCAGGGTCTGCGATGACACCTGTCCGATAGCCTCGCCAGTGACGATCCCGTTCGCGCGCAGTTCATGCCCGATGCGATCTGCCGCACGGTACATCAGGCGCTTCAGGACGAGCTGCCAGTAGCGCGAGGCGGATCGCGCCTTGAGGTTATCGACGACCTCGGTAAAGTCGACGATATGCAACCTTGGTCGCGTTCCGTAGCTCCAGTCGTCTGCCAGCACTTTCGCGACAAGAGCAACCGAACGTTCGTAGGCGTCCCCCGCGAGATTGCAGAAGACGTAGTCGAGCTGCGCGCCGCGCCGGAGCATCATATAGGCAGCAACGGCAGAGTCGAATCCGCCGGACATCAGGCATACCGCGCGTCCCTCGACTCCCAGAGGCAGACCGCCGGCGCCCCGCTCGCTCCCGGAATAGAAGTAGACTTCATCTTCTCGGACCTCCACGGCGACCTCGACGTCCGGATTCTTCAGGTCCACCCGAGCGCCCGGATTGAGCGCCCCCCCGAGCTTCTGAGAGACATCTGCAGAAGTGAAGGGATGTACACCGCTCCGTCTGGCGCGAACCGCGTAGCTTCGCCCCTGCACGAGCGGCGCGAACTGCTCGACGCCCGTCCTGACGATGTCCTCCAACGTCGCCGGGCAGCGCGCCACGACGACGGAGAAGGAAGAGAGGCCGGGGACGCGCTTCAGCACCCGGAGCGCGTCCGGGGATGCCGACGTCTTGATGAAGACCCTGCTCCATTGCGACTCGATGCGCACCCCCGCGCCCGTCCCCTGCAGCGCTTCACGAATGTTTTCGACGAGCTTCCGCATGAAGCGGCGCCGCGTACCCTTCGACTTCGTCGCCAGTTCGGTCGAGAGCCGCAGCAGAACGAGCGTGTCGAGCGCCTCGTTCCGGGTCGATCTTTCTTCGGCCATGTCTGCTCCTACTCGATCGATGGTCCGACCGCGACGCTCACCATCGCATCCGGGTCGAAATACCGCGCCGCCATCTCCTGTACCTGCTCCCCTGATACTCGCCGAACACGATCGGCGAAGGATGACCAGTAGTCGGCCTCCAGGCCGAACGCTTCCATCGTCGCGAATCGCGAGACGATGCGCATCGGCGTCTCGAAAGCACGTGGAAGGGACAGGATCAGCGCGTCCTTCGCACGTTCCAGCTCATCGCTCGACACCGCAGCGTCCACCATCCGGTGGAGTTCGAGATGAATTTCCCGGACTGCATCCGCGGCCACTTCGGCACCCACCGCCGTCTCGACCGTCCAGCCGGATGGCCCGATGCCCGCAGCGAAGCCGGACCGGACGCCGTACGTCCACCCCTTCTCCTCACGGAGGTTGGAGCCGAGCCTCCCGGTAATCGTGCTTCCACCCAGGACGTAGTTCGCCACGATGGCTGGAACCCAATCGGGCGAGTTGCGGGCCATCCCTGCGCCGGCGATGCGAAGCTCTCCCTGCGCCGCACCATCCTCGACGATGTTCACCAGCTCCCCTGCACGAACGCAGCGGAGAGTCGGCGCCGGATACTCGATGGATGGCGAAGCGCCACTCCACGCCCCGAGCGTTGCCTCCAGCTCCGATCGGAGGCTTACCCCGGAGAGGTCCCCTGCGATCACCAGGATGCTTCCCTGCGGCCGATAGTGCCGGCTATGGAAGTCGACGAGGTCCGACCGGCGAAGCGACCGAACGCCCTCGATCGTACCGAGCGGAAGCCGCGCGTAGGGATGACCGGCTCCGAATACGGCCTCGCCGGTGGCGTCGTCGGCGATATTTGCCGGCTCGTCGAGTCGTGCCTCAAGCGCGTCGATCGACTCCGCGCGGATGCGTTCGATTTCGCTTTCCGGGAAGGAGGGCCGGATGACCGTCTCCGCGAGAAGAGCGAGGCCCGGAGCCAGAGTTTCCGCGAGGAGGCCGAGGTCGACCTCCGTGAAGTCGTGGCCTGCCCGGGCGCCCAGCGCCGCCCCGAGCGAGTCGATGCGCTCGTGAAGGGCGATGCCTTCCAGCGTCTCCGTTCCCTCTGTGATCAGGCCGCTCACCAGGGACGCGGCACCCGGCGCAGTGGGAAGGTCGGCGACCGAACCCGCCGGGATCAACAGCCGCATCGCGATCTGCGGGAAGGCAGATCTGTGAATGGCCAGCACCCGCAACCCGTTGTCGAGCGTGAACCGCTCCGGTGCGGGGACCGTCGGGAAAGGAGGGATCCCCGGTTCGGGACGAGGAAGTGTGCGATGCGAAAGGGTGTCAGCCATTCCGCCCTCCCTTCGACGGAACCACAACCACCGTCGCCCTCTTTGCAGGATCCAGATATTCGCGGGCGACCCGCTCGATATCGAGCGGCTCGACGGTGGCGTAGCTGTTCATCTGTTCGATCAGTTGTGCGGGATCCCCGAGCACCGTAGCGGCGTAGGCGAGTTCGTCAGCCCTCTCCTCGATGTTCGAAAGACCCGCGAGGTGGTCGCGGCGGCAGCGACGGATCGCACCGTCGACCTCTTCACGGGTCACTCCTTCGTCCAGGATCCTGGCGAGAACGTCGTCGATCTCCTTCTGCAGGCGATCTTCGCCGATGCCGGATCGCGCCGTCGACACGATCCCGAAGATGCCTGCCAGCGCTGTCGGGTAGAGGAAGGTATCGACATCCTGCGCGACCTCGCGCTCCCGGAGCAGGGCGCGCGGAAGGCGAGCGCTCTCTCCGTCCGCGAGCAGGTAGCTGAGCACATCGAGCGCAGTCCAGTCAGGATGGCCGAAGCCGGGGACCGCCCAGGCATGATGAATACGGGGGAAGGTCACCTTGTCAGGCAGCGTCTCGGTCCCTCCCGTGCTTCTGAGCGGCGGCGCCTCGATCGCCCGCGGCGCATCGGACGACTGGAGGTCGCCGAAGAAGCGGTCGGCCCTCTCGAAGCCTTCCTCCGCCGAGATCGCCCCGGCCAGGACGAGGACCGCATTCCCGGGGGAATAGAAGCGCGAGTAGAAGGATTGCGCATCATCGAGCGCCACCTGCTCAAGATCCGCCGTGTACCCGATCGTCGGCCAGGAGTAGGGATGGCCTTCGGGGAAGAGGAGCTCCTGGAGCCGCTCATGCGCCAGGCCATAGGGGCGATTCTCGTATACCTGCTTCCGCTCGTTGATGACGACCGACCGCTGGATGTCGAGCATCTCCTGGTCGAGAACGGGCAGGAAGTGACCCATCCGCTCACGCTCGAGCCAGAGCGCCAGATCGACCGCATGTGTCGGAACGACTTCGTAGTAGTTGGTCCGGTCGAGCCAGGTCGAGCCATTGTTCGTACCTCCCGCCTTCTCGAGGAGCCGGTCGAACTCCCCCTTCGGGCAGTTCTCGGAACCTTCGAAGAGCAGATGCTCGAGAAGATGCGCCAGACCCGTGCGACCGACCCGCTCATCCCGCGAGCCGACGGCATACATGATATGAACTGCGACGATGGGAGACGCGTGGTCCTCATTGATGACGACGCGTAACCCATTCGACAGCCGAGTCTCCACGAAGGGCAGAGACAGCGGCTTCAGAATTGATTGCATGATAATCTGGCCATAGTGAACAATAACTCTTCATCACGGGAACGCTGAACCGCCCCGCTGTCGGTAGATCTTCCGTAGCAATGCGGGGCGACCTCCCGCCGAATCGCGCGGCGGGTGGCGCCGGATCGCCGCGACGCGCATGCTTCCCACGGCGCGATGACGCGCCCCTGTCAGTATGATTCGATCGTCGACCTGTTCCCGAACCCGATCAAGATGACTCCAAACGACCCGGAAGGCATCCCTGATGTGACTCCGGAGCTTCCCACAGCGACATGGCGGCTGATCCTGCGGATGCTCGGGCTTCTGCCGGCGCGCGGATTCAGTCGTGCCTTCGGGCAGCTGGCGGATATTCCACTTCCCCCGGCTCTTCGGAATCCAGTCCTCGGTACCTTCGCACGAGCGGTCGGTGTGAACCTCGACGAAGCCGAGAAGGGCTTCGATGCGTACCCGACGCTGAACGCCTTCTTCATCCGACGGCTGAAAGCCGACGCACGGAGCTGGCCGGAGGATCCGGAGGCGATCGTCTCTCCCGTCGACGGGATTGTCGGGCGGTTCGGAACCGTGCGGAATGGCGAGGCGATTCAAGCGAAGGGGCACCATTACCCCATCGTCGACCTTCTCGGCGACGAGATGGAAGCGGAGCTTTATGAGGGCGGGAGCTTCCTCACCATCTACCTCAGTCCGCGCCACTATCACCGAATCCACACGCCGGCCGCGGGAACGATCAGCCGGGCGACCTATCTTCCCGGACATCTGTACCCGGTAAACGCGCCGGCGGTCATGCACATCCCCGGGCTGTTCGCCCGCAATGAGCGCCTGGTGTGCTATCTCGACTCCGCCCGCGGCCGCATTCCCGTCGTGGCGGTGGGAGCCTACAACGTCGGGCGGATCTCGGCCAGCTTCGATCCGGGGTGGAGCGGCGATGATATGCGGAGTTGGGTGACGAACCGCCGACCGCCGGCGCCCTTCTACAGGGGCTACGATCCGGCGCTCAAAGTAGCTGCCGGGGATGAGATCATGATCTTCCACCTCGGTTCGACCGTCGTACTGCTCTTCCAGCAGGGGGTCGAGCTCCGACCGGACCTCGTCACCGGGATGGATGTTCAGGTCGGCGAGCGGATCGCCATCTGACGGAGGGGCGCACCGTCAGCGCACCCCGGCCAGGCGGTGCGCCGACCGGCGGTTCAGGAAGGGTCAGGAAGATCCGGCCAGCGGTTCGCCAACGAACTGTTCGACGAAGAAGCGGGCGGAAAGAGGGCCGCCGGTCGCCTGCCGAAGCAGCTCGTTCCAGGTGAGAGTTGCACCACGGTCGAAGATCTGACTGCGCAGAAACTCGCCCGGCGCATGCCGCGACCCGGCCGCCTCCAGCGCTGCGGCCAGCTGGGATGCCATCAGCTCGCCCAGCAGATAATTGTGATAATATACAGGCGCGAGGGCGAGGTGGATCTTCGTCGCCCAATCGGGCGCGTCGCGTCCTTCCGGCCGGCGGATCAGCTGATTCTCCTCGACCAGATCCCACCAGAGACTGTTCAGATCCGGCCGGTCCGGGTCCTCGTACAGCGCGGATTCGAAACTCGTCATCACCAGCATCCACCGGGCAGCGATGAGCATCGAGAGCCGCTGCTGCTTGTGCAGATCGGCCTTTGCCTCGTCGGCCAGGGCGACACCGAGGGTGTCCCGCAGCCATTCCGCATCCCGCGTCAGCCGGCCGAAGTACATGGCGATGGCCTCCGTGGAGAGGGTGTGCGCCGGCGTCCGGAGAAGGAAGGGGAGCGAGCGCGGCAGATATTTGTCGTACACCGCGTGCCCGAGCTCGTGGAGGAGCGTTTTCGCCCACCGTTCATCCGGCCGCAGATTACAGAGGATCCGTACATCGCCTTCGCGGTCGATATCTGTGCAGAAGGCGTGCTGATCCTTGCCCTTCCGCTCATAAAGATCGCTGCGGGCGAGCACGTCGTCGATGGGGAGGCCGATCCCTGAGAAGTAGTCTCTCGCGAGGCTCTCCTGGTCCAGCGGAGGAGCGAAATACGGGTCTAGGTCAACCTCGCCATAGGCGGGCGCTTCCTGGCTGAAGAAGTCGTCCCAATGCCAGGGGCGGAGATCTTCGATGGCGATGCCGAAGCGCTCCGCCATCCGGGCGTCGAGGCGCGTACGGACGTCGGCGTACGCGCCCTCGCTCAGCCGACGGAACTCCTGCAGAAGATCCGCGAGTTCCTCCGGTCGGATCTCCTGCTCCCAGAGCGACATCTCGTAGTAGTTGCGGAAGCCCAGGCTGCGGGCCGCCGCATTCCGTCGCCGGACGAGCTCCCGGAGCGGTTCAGCCACAACTTCCCCGATCGTCTTGCTCGCCTCCCAGATCCGTCGACGACGGTCGCTGTCATCTTCCGGGACGAGCATCTCCCGCAGGTCGTTGTTGGAGGGTGTCCCGCCCTCGAACTCCGCGCGGAAGTTGTAGTAGATCCCCTCGAGCTCGGCTTCCCTGAACGTGAGGTCTTCGATGACTTCAGATGACAGCTGACTGACGGTGAAGGCCTGCTCGAGAAGCTCCAGCTGACGATCGAGGAGCGGATCGCGGACATCGCCGGTCGTCCGCAAGCGCTTCACCTCCGCATAATCGTCGGCGCTGGAGTAGAGCTGCTTTGCGGCCGACCGCGCCTCCGCCGACAGCCGGAGTGCCTCCTCGCTTCCCGTCGTCGCGGCCTCCCACCCGGCAAGAGCCGAGCGATGGTAGAGAGGGCGCACCTTTGTGACATGGTGCTCGATGAAATCCGCAGCCTCCCGCTCGGCGCTCATCGGGAAACCTCTGCCGCGGCGATCTCATCGAAAAGCATCGCAATTGCCTCTGTTCCAAGGGCGAAATTTTCCAGCGAGAACCATTCGTCCGGCGCATGGGCGTTCGATCCGGGGAGGGCGAAGCCCATCAGCAGGACCGGCGCGTCGAGGCTCTTCTCGAATACCCCGACAATCGGAATCGAGCCACCCTCCCGAATGAACACGGGAGGTCTCCCGAAAGCACGTTGGAGCGCACGGCCGGCACTCTCGAAGACGGGGTGCAGCGGATCCGCATACCAGGGTTCACCCCCATGCAGATTCAACACCTCCACCGAGACCCCCTCCGGCGCAAGCGACTCGATGAAGTCCGTGAACTTCCGTTCGATATCCTCATGTCGCTGACCAGGCACCAGACGCATCGAGATCTTTGCCATCGCGTAGGCGGGGAGCACCGTCTTCGCGCCTTCGCCCGTGTACCCTGAGAGAATCCCGTTCACCTCGATGGTCGGCCGTACCCAGATCCGCTCGAGCGATGAATAGCCGGCCTCGCCGCCGAGCGCCGGGGCGCCGACCTCCTCCCGCAGATCCTCGTCCCGAAAGGGAAGGGCGGCGATCCGGCGGCGATCTTCGTCACCCGGTTCCGCGACACCGTCATAGAAGCCGGGAATCGCTGCCCGCCCCTTCCCGTCGTGGAGCTGTGCAATGATGCGGGCGAGTACCGTCGCCGGGTTTACCACGGCACCGCCGTACGAGCCCGAGTGCAGATCGGACCTCGGCCCTCGCACCCGGACCTCCATGTAGGCGAGCCCGCGCAGACCCGTCGTAATCGAGGGCAGCCCGGGCGCGAACATCCCCGTATCGGAGATCAGCACTGCATCGCAGGCGAGCCGTTCGCGATGCGCTTCGAGAAAACCCTCCAGATTGGGTGAGCCGACCTCTTCCTCTCCCTCGATCATAAACAGCACATTGATCGGGAGGCTCCCGCGGGAGGAAAGGTGCGCTTCAACCGCCTTCACATAGAGGTAGAGCTGCCCCTTGTCGTCCACGGATCCACGGCCGAACAGCTTCCCATCGCGGATGGCCGGCTCGAAGGCCGGGGAGGTCCACTCGTCGAGCGGCTCGGCAGGCTGAACGTCGTAATGACCATAGATGAGGATGGTCGGCGCGCCCGGGGCACCGCGCCATTCGGAGACGACGACGGGATTGCCGGGGGTCTCGTACACCTCGGCCGTTTCCATGCCCGCTTCCAGCAGCCGGTCCCTCAGCCAGGTGGCCGCCCCGGCGATGTCATCGCGATGCTCACTCCTCGCGCTGACGCTCGGGATGCGGATGAAGTCCGTAAGCTCCGCGATGTGACGGTCCCGATTCGCGCGCAGATATTCAGTCGGTTGGGTCATTCGGCGTTGCTCAGGCGTCAGCGTTGCTGGTAAGGTAGGTCTCGATCAGATCACAGGAAGGATGCAAGAGGACGTCCTCCTGCGGGGCAGAAAGGACGTCCTCAATCGCTGCGGTCAACTCTTGGGGTCGGCGCGCTTCACAGTCGTCGTCTTGAATGCTTCGGGCGGGGCGTTCGGCTTCACCCGGACGGCCTTCGCCGGAACCCCCACGTTAACGTGCCAGGGCCGGACATCCTTCGTCGCAACGGCCAGCGCCCCTACCATCGCGTTCTCGCCCACGTGCGTTCCCGCTAGAACGGTTGCGTGATAGGTGATGCGGACATCGTCGTCGATGATGGTCTTCACCGCGGTCACATCGAGCTGATCGACGATCGAGTGGGTGTGGGAGTAGACATTCGCATAATCCGAAATCGACACCCTGTTGCCGAGAACGATCCCACCCCGGTCGTCGAGGAGGACGTTCCGGTGCACCACGACGTCGTTACCGATCTCCAGATTGTATCCGAAGGAGAACTCTACGAAGTGGAATGCCTTGAAGTTACGGCCAACGCGCTTGAAAATGTATGGGGCCAGGACCCGACGAAATCGCGGACCGAGATGGATATTTCCACCCAGCGGCGAGCGGTCGAACATCTGCCACATCCAGATCAGTGGCTTCCGCTCGTTGAAGAGATCCCGGTCGATCTCGGTATAATATTCGGGCTCCAGGGTGATATTCCTGGCGTCCATATGCGACAGGGCCACCTGGGTGGTGAGCGGCAGGGTCGCCGGATCCACCTTCGCCAGCCCAGGGTAGAAGAGAGCAGTAAGCGTCGTGCGGCATAATTCCCACCGGTCGTCGCCGCGGCGAAGCGCCGTTTCGATTTCGGCCAGCCAGCTGTCGTAAAGTTCGACGGCTTCGGCGGACGGCTCCAGTGGTGTCAATGGACGAATGACCATGGAAGTGCGGTGCGAGCGTCGTTGGTAATCCGGAACGTGCCAAACTAGAGGGCCGCTGCAGGCGAGGGAAGTCTACCCTCGTGCAGAGGGCCCGGATCGTGTCCCCGCCGCGCAAGGCTCTTGCATGCCTGACGAAGGTATCTGAAACACCTGCGGCCATTCCAGCGTCCTGAAGTCCGAACGGATCGGGCGGAGCTGCCTTGGGTAAACCGCCCCTTTTCGGCAAACAACTGAACCACCAGACGAAAAAGATGCACGACTTCCTCCGCGACCGCATTCTCCGGAGCATCGAAGATCTTCCCGAGGAGCGTCAGTACCAGGTTCTCGACTATGTGGAGTTTCTGGCGTCAAAATACGCGAGGGACACCCGAGGCACCGCCACACCCTTCCGGAAGTTCAGCGAGAAGCTGGAGGACCGGATGCGATTGAACGGTCTCGGGATGGGCGCCATCAAGGGGACGATGGGAATCGTGGGTACCGCGGACCGGGTGATGAACGACCTCGCCGACACGGGACGCTCCCTCTTCAGGGATGTCGAGAAGGGCTTCCGTACCGCAACGGAACGCCCCGATCAGACCGAGGTGCGCAATCGACCGGTGCCTCCCGCCGTTGAGGCCCCCACCCCTCCCGGGGAATCGGACAATCCCTGAAGCGGAAGGATGAGCGGGTTGCAAGGATGCGGTAGCAGGGCCGCCGTACTCCTTTGCAGGCTTTGTTGACGACGGCTGAGCCTCTTCCTATCTTCTCGCATGGAGCATCTATCCATGCGCCGTGAATCTGAAGCCCGTTGGGCCCCGCCTCCGTCCGGAGGTGCAGGGTCTGGCGGGCTTGTCGCATATAGGAGGCGTATATGATCCGTTCGGAAGGCCTGCCAGGACGCATTCTGGGTGAGGGACTCACCTTCGACGATGTGCTGCTATCCCCCCGCCATTCCTTGGTCCATCCGAGCGAGACACGGATCGAGACGATGCTGACGCGGGAGATCCATCTTTCCATCCCGCTGCTTTCCGCGGCGATGGATACCGTTACCGAATCCCGGATGGCCATCGCGATGGCGCGCGAGGGAGGTATCGGGATCATTCACAAGAACATGTCCATCGAGCGGCAGGCGAGCGAGGTGGACCAGGTGAAGCGGTCGGAAAGCGGGATGATCGAGAATCCCGTCACGGTCGCATCGACGGACACCCTTCGCGAGGCGCGCCGGTCGATGGAGCGCTACAACATCAGCGGTGTCCCCGTCGTATCGGAAGGTGGAAAGCTGGTCGGGATCCTGACCTCGCGCGATCTCCGGTTCGAAGTCGATCCCGAGCGCCCGGTCGGCGAGATCATGACGCGGGATGGGCTGATCACCGCCCCGGTCGGCACCTCGCTCGCCGATGCAGAACGGATCCTGCACCGGAACCGCATTGAGAAGCTTCCCGTTGTGACGGAAGATGGGCGGCTCGCCGGTCTCATCACCTTCAAGGACATCAACAAGCGTCGTCAGTTTCCGAATGCCTGCAAGGATGGGCAGGGTCGTCTGAGGGTCGGTGCGGCGATCGGCGCTTCCGCCAAGGATCTGGACCGTGCGCGCGAGCTGATCGACGCGCGGGTCGACGTTCTGGTGGTAGATACGGCGCACGGCCACTCGGAAGGCGTGCTCCAGGCCGTTGCCCGGACCCGTGAGGCTTTCCCGGATGTGCAACTGATCGCCGGGAATATCGCCACACGAGAGGGTGCGGCGGCGCTGGTCGAGCGGGGTGTCGATGCCGTGAAGGTCGGTGTGGGGCCGGGCTCGATCTGCACGACGCGAGTCGTCACGGGCGTCGGCGTTCCCCAGCTCACTGCCATCTTCGAAGCGGTCGAAGGGGTGCAGGGGAAGGTTCCCATCATCGCCGATGGGGGCATCAAGTACTCGGGCGACCTGGTGAAGGCGCTCGCGGCCGGTGCGCACGCAGCGATGCTCGGTTCAATCTTCGCCGGGAGCGACGAGAGTCCGGGAGAGGCCTTCCTTCTGGAAGGGCGACGCTTCAAGACGGTTCGCGGGATGGGAAGTCTCGGCGCGATGCAGGAAGGCTCGGCCGACCGGTACTTCCAGGATGCGGTGGATGCCAGGAAGTTCGTTCCTGAGGGCATCGAAGGGCGCGTTCCCTACCAGGGCGCCGTCTCGGATACGATCTATCAGCTGGTCGGCGGCCTGCGGTCGGGGATGGGGTACGTCGGGGCGGGAGATATCGATGCGCTCCGTACGGAGACCCGTTTCGTCAGAATCACCGGGGGCGGCCTGCGTGAGTCCCACCCGCACAATGTCGTGATCACCCGTGAGGCTCCGAACTACCACCGTGGCTGATCGGTCGATCGGATAGGACAGGACAGGACAGGTCTCTACCGTCGCTGGCGCACTCTTGCCGCGGCGGCTGGAAGCAGAAAGGGGCGTCACAGCCGGTATCGGGGTGGCGCCCCTTTTCATCCTTTGCTGCGCCGGTCGTGACGCTTCCGGGGGCAGCTTCCGGAAGGTTGTGCGCTACTGCTGCGTGTGCCGGATCACACCGACGACCTCTCGCCGCTGCTCGCCGATCTCCATCCATCCGGAGACCGTATAACGGATCTCGACGGCGCGCCTCCCACCCCGCTCAGGTCCCAGGATCACATCGAAGCCAGCCGCATCGAGTTCGCCGCTGACGTCGGCCCCGGGGATCTGATAGCTCCATCGCACGGGGATATCCCGCCGCGCATCCTGATAGGCTCTGACCTCCAGCCATCTCAGCTCCCCATCATCCCAGGTCCGCTCTGCGGATGGGGTGCGTAGCCAGGCGTACCCTTCGTCCTTATTGTCGCCGGAGAGCGTCTCGGCGAGCACCATCTGGATCGAATCGCCCGTCGAGAGATAGAGGGCGTCGAAGTCCTGCCCGGGGGGCCATCCATCTGCGAGCGTCTCTTCGAAGCGGAGAAGCTCCAGCACAGGGCCGGTGTGCACTTCAGTCCCGATGATCGCCCGGGCGCGCAGGAGGCGGAACCGGCTCTCGCTCCCCTGCTGCCATTCGGTCAGTGGCGTGTCCATCTCCAGGCGAAGATGTCTGTCGCCCCGTTCGAAATGGAATGCCTCGAGACCGGCGGGTCCGCCGACATTGACGCGCAGATCGGCGACGGGCACAACCCGCCAGACACCCCCGGATGCGGGCGTCTCAACCGTCTGGTCGAAGAATCGATCCCACACCTGTCCGCGCGCGAGCCAGGCGCGCGTGCTGCGTTCGATCCTGTCTGCCCGCGCCCTCGCGCGGAAGTCGAAGGGTATTGCGAGAGGCCCGTCGCGGGTCGGCGTCAGGAAGATGTACTCACGGCTGTAGCTGAAAGGCGAATCCTGAACCGCCTCATCCGCGCCCCGGACAGCCACTTCAAGCGCCTCGTTCGCCCTGTCGCATCCGCCGAGACCCAACAGAGCCAGGAGGGCCGCGACCGAAATCGTGTGGTTTCGCATGGTGCCCAAAGTACGACCGGGCGCGCCGGCTTTCCAGAAGCGCGGAGGCGTTTGCCTTCCCTGGAGTGCATGGTTCCGAGCAGAGGAGGGGACGCTTCGGTCGAGGAAGCTATCCGAGGATGCTCAGCGCAGGGGCTCGTGCCGAAGGACATCTGCCACGCTTCGTCGCGCCTCGTCGCACGCCTCGCAACGTGCCGTCCGATCATGAAGGGAGATCAGTGGATCCTCCCGAAGCTCCCGAAGCACGACCTCAACCACCTCCCGCGCGCGGACGAGCCTCGCCGAGGCATTCCCCACAGGACCCCGCCGCTGAAGTCTGTCGCGCGAGAGCCATTCATCCGCCAGAGCGAAGCGTTCGCCGCAGCAGTCATTCTCGAAGTAGTCGATGCGCTTCGGCCCTCCGGCCTCGAGGATGGTGCAGTAGTGGGCCGTCCGGTAGGGCACGCCGGCGAGCACCTCACCCAGATGGATCGTGGTATTCGCCTCGTGGCCTACGCCCAGAAGCAGGACCTTCCCATCGAGCTCAACAACTCTGCCCACCGGACTTTCGGGGATGTGGGGCGGGAGGGGAAGGGGATCGCGAAGCAGCGCTTCCGCGTGCGGGCCGGCGGCGGCAAAGGCGTGCGCATGGTTGCTTCGGAGGACCCCGGGGAGTTGCCAGAAGATGGAAGCGGTTGCGCCCAGATCCTCGGCGGTCGGCGTGGTGGCAGGGTCGAAGGGGTTATCGTCATCACCCGTCCAGGAGGGCATGACCAGCGTACCGCCGGGACCGAGCGCCAGTCGCAGCGCCTCGATGAGCCCCGCCGGGCCGTCTTCGACCGGGCGGATGGCGCGGAACGCCGTGTGGACGAGGACGATGTCGCCATCCCGAACCCCGAGCGTGCGGAGCTGGGTGCAGAGCTCATCCCTGGAAAAGACCCGGCGGTGACGCATTCGGCTGCGTGAAGTGCGATGTCCGACTCGATAGCCGGATGATGCGAAGTGCGCCGGCCGGACCGACGCGGCGGTACGTTCAGCCGCGGTGCCGCCCCACTCGGAGGCTCCTGACCCTTCAGCGGACTACTCCTCGCCGGGTCGCTTTTCCTGGACCGCAACCCTCCGCCGCTCTCTTTGTTGCTCCCGCGACCGCTCCCGCGAATTGCTCTCGGCGGCAGTGGCGGGCGCGACCCCCGCGCCAGGTCGGCAGGGCCCCTCGCTCCCGACCGGCCGCTCCAGCAGCGAAATGGCAAACACGTCCTCCATGTGCCTGACGAAGTGGAACGTCATCGAATCACGTACATCCGGGGGGACATCGCGGAGGTCGCGTTCATTGCCGGCCGGCATGATGACCTCCGTCAGCCCTGCCCGGTACGCCGCGAGGATCTTCTCCTTGATGCCACCCACATCAAGAATCTTTCCCCTCAGCGTGACCTCGCCGGTCATCGCGATGTCATGGCGAACGCAGCGGTCGGCCAGGCTAGACGCGATCGCGAGTGTGACTGCGGCCCCTGCGGACGGACCATCCTTCGGCGTGGCGCCGACTGGAAAGTGGATATGGATGTCGTTATCCGGGAAGACATCGTCCGAAATCCCCAGAAGCGCCGCTCTGGAGCGAACATACGAGTACGCCGCACTGACCGACTCCCGCATCACCTCACCGAGCATTCCGGTGATGATGAGACGCCCCGTCCCGGGCATCTTGAGCGCCTCGATGAACATCAGCTCGCCACCCGATGCCGTCCAGGCGAGCCCGGTGACCACCCCGATCTCGGGTGCGCTCTCGGCTTCCGTCGCGGAATAGCGGGGGATCCCGAGGATCTCCTCGACGAGCGCGCGGTCGAGCGTACGCTTTCCATCCCCGGCCTGTGCCTTTTCGTAGGCGACGTAACGGAGGATGGAGGAGATGGACCGCCGCAGATTCCCGAGCCCCGCATCGCGGGCATATCCGCGGGTCAGAAAGAGAAGCGCGTCTTCGGCCACTTCGATATCCTCCGCCGCCATCCCGTGGTCGGCGATCAGCCTGGGAAGCATCTGGCGGCGCGCGATCTCCACCTTTTCCTCGGGGGTGTACCCCGCGATCCGGATCTCCACCATAAAATCCCTGAGACTACGCGGGATCCGATGAAAATCGTTGGCGGTAGCGATGAAGATCGCATCCGAAAGGTCGAAGGGAACGTCCAGATAACGGTCCACGAAAGCCGCCCGTCCCTCGGGATCGAGCAGTTCTTCAAGCGCCTCGATCGGATCGCCCTCCACATTGCCGAGGCCGATAAGGTCGATTTCCTCCAGGAGATAAACAGGATCTCGCACCCCTGCCGTTCGGATGCCTTCGATGAGCTTGCCCGGCTTCGCGCCGCTCCGGGTACGGCGCCCGCCCATGAGTTGTGCCTCGCCCCGGCCGCCCAGCTCCAGGCGAACGAGTGGGCGACCGAGGCCGCGCGCCACCGCCGCTGCGATCGAGCGCTTCCCGACGTCGGGCGGCCCGACGATGCAGGGGATGGAGCCACTGACATCATCACGAAGACGTGCAACAGAGAGGAACTCGATGATCCGTCGCTTTACATCTTCGATCCCCAGATGCCGTCGGTCCAGCTCCCCGCGCACCCGCCCGAGATCGATTTCTGCCTCGGTGCTGAACCGGTCCCATGGGAGCTCCGTCACGAGTTCGATGAAGTTCCGGATCTCTGCTGCCTCCGTCGATGTAGGGCTGACCGTGCGCAGACGCTCCGCTTCGTTCCTCGCAGCAGCGGCCGCTGGAGGAGGCAGCTCCGTCTTCTCGATCCTTCGCAGCGCCTCGATCGTCTCCTTCTCTGCCGGATCGAGTTCGCCGAGCTCCGTCTGAAGGGTCGCGATCCTCTTGCGGATGTCGGCTGCGCGCTCGGACGAGTTCCGGCCGCGGCGCCGTTCAAGACCATCTTCCTCGGCCACCCCGCTGCGAATCGCTTCCCACATGCCGTCGAGGCACTCCGCGACATACTCCAGCCGGTTCCGGACATCCAGCCGCTGCAGCACTTCGTCCTTCTGCTGCACATCGAAGTGCGCGAGCGTGGCGACGAGGTCCGCGAACCGGCCCGGATCCCCGAGGTTGCTTCGGAGGATGCGTGGGACATCGGCAAGGCGCTCGACATTGGCGCCGATTCCGCCGAGCGTCGTGAGAATCCGCTCGACGAGCGGCGCCGCATCCTCCTCGCTCACGGCAGTTTCCTCGACGAGCCGGACGAAGGCGGTGTAATGATTCCCTTCCAGCTGCACATCCTCGATATGGATGCGGATCAGCCCCTGGATGGTCGTCTGGACGGTGCCGCCCGGCAGATTCAGCCGATTCAGAACGCGGGAGAGGACGCCGACCTTCTCCAGCGATGCAGCCTCGATTGGCATGTCGTCGTCCATCGAATGGACGAGAGCCACGGCGAGGTTCCGCTCACCATAGGCGGTCAGCACCTCGACATTCGGGGCAAAGCCAACCTGCAGGCCGGTTGCGCCGGTGGGGAAGAGCACGGTGCTCTTCACCGGCATGACCGGAACCCGTTCAGGAAGGGTCTGGAGATCTATCTCGTCGCTGGCTGCTCGTCGTCTTCTGGGCATCGCTTGCCGGTCGGGTTCGGCCATCTGCTGGACTTCTCCGGGGAACATCGGTGGCCAGATGAAGCAAGATGTAATCCGGGACGCAGGATGCAGGACCGCATCGCCCGGCTGGCCCTCTTCCTGCCCTTCGGCGGTGAGGCAGGCTGGCGCACCCTGAGTGTGCAGACAGGCTGAAGTCGTGCCTTATCGCCTGATGGAAGAGGCGGCGACGAAGCGGTCTTCGCACGGTCAAACCGAATGGTTCATTTCCGGCCGCGGCCTCCCGGGCCATTTTGCCGGCATCGCGGTCCGGGCATATTATCCGCACCGCGATGGGCAGGATTGCGAAACCGCCTGGCCAATCTGAACCGAACCGACTTAGGAGCCGTCATGAAAGTCGTCATTCCCCTGGCAGGGAAGGGCACCCGCCTGAGGCCTCATACCCACGTCACCCCCAAGCCCCTGCTCAAGGTCGGGGACAAGCCCGTGATGGCGTACATCATGGACGACCTTCGGGAACTGGGCGTGAAGGAGGCCATCTTCATCACCGGGCATCTGAAGGAAAAGGTGCAGCGATATGTGGGTGAGGAGTACCCGGATTTCACCGCGCACTACGTCGAGCAGGCAGTGCAGGATGGGACGGCGGGGGCAGTGGCGCTTGCGGAGCCCTTCGTCGATGAGGACCTCCTCATCATCTTCGTGGACACCCTGTTCGATGCCGATCTCTCGGTCGTGAAGACCCTACCCGACGATGTCGCGGGCGTCATCTGGGTGAAGGAGGTCGAGGATTATCAGCGCTTCGGGGTCGTCCTTACCGACGAAGATGGCTTCATGCGGCAGATCGTGGAGAAGCCGAGTGAACCGGTCTCGAAGCTGGCGAACATCGGGCTCTACTACATCCGGGACTGGAAGCTCCTCTTCGAGGGGATCAACGCCGTCGTTCGCGAGTCACTCAGCCCCGGCGCCGAGTACTATCTCACGGACGCCTTCCAGTACATGATCGATCACGGGGCCAGGATCAAGACGATCGAGGTCGAGGGGTGGTACGATGCGGGGAAGCCGGAAACGGTGCTGGAAACGAACCATCACGTCCTTTCGACGAGCCGTGGACGACGTCCGCCAGAGGCGCCCGGGGTGATCGTGAACGACCCCGTCCACGTGGCCGACGGAGTGGTCCTGGCCGATTGCGAGATTGGACCGAACGTTACCCTGTCGACGGGCGCATCCGTGAGCGGGTCGGTTCTGCGCGACACGATAGTGGGGGAGGGGGCGAAGATCGAATCGTGCAACCTGCACGACTCTCTCGTCGGAAACTTCGCGGAGCTGCGCGGGGTCTCGGGGAAGGTCGATGTCGGAGATCATTCGATCATCGACGGTGCGGCGAAGTCCGTCTGAAAGCGCAGCAGAGGACCAGTCGGCAGGGTGTGAGGACAGCTCGCATCGGCAAAGGCGGATTCGCCGGCTAGCGCAGTCCCGCTGCCGAACACACGACGAGGGCGGCCCGTTCGATACCGAGCGGACCGCCCTCGTCTTCGTACCATTCGTCGAGTGTGTGCGTCCGTCCGCCGATGCCACCCGCTCCTATCGCCACCGCCGGGATACCGAGGGAGATCGGGACATTCGCGTCGGTGGAGGATGCGGCAAGATCCGGCGCGCGGCCCACCGCACGCGTGGCGGCGATCGCGGATTGCACAAGAGCCGCGTCGAGCGGGGTCTCGCCGGCGGGCCGATCTCCAATCCGATGAATATCGAGACGGAGTCTGCCTCTGATTCCTGCTGTACGGTTCTCCTCCGTAAGCGCAAAGCGTATCGCTGTGAAAAGCTCCTTCTCGGCGCGCAGGAGGGATGTGCGATTTGGCCCACGCAGCTCGACTTCCATCCATGCCTGATCGGGAATGGAGTTGATACTCGTTCCACCGGCTACACGGCCGACGTTGAGTGCGACATCTCTCGTCTTGCCGCTCGCCGTTCGCAGCCGTGAGATAGCGAGTCCCATCGCGTGAACCGGGTTCGGCAGCCCGCGATCGCCCCACGAATGACCGCCCGCTCCCCAGATCGTCACCCGGTAGCGGAGCGAGCCTATCGCCTGCGTCACGATCCGCTCGCGCCCCGGCCCGTCGACTGCGATGAAGGCCGAAGCGCTCCGCAGCGCGCTATCTTCACGGAAGAGGTGCTTCACGCCCCGCAGATCACCCGTTCCCTCCTCCCCGACCGTAGCCACGAAAAGGACGGGGTGAGCGGCGTCTGCATCGGCCTCCACCATCACCCTTGCGAGCGTTTGCATCGCCGCGAGGCCGCGGGCATTGTCGCTGATGCCCGGTGCGAAGATGCGCGGGCCGACCGTCCGATGGCTGAGCGGCACATCTTCCGGAAAGACGGTGTCGAGGTGGGCGGCGACGACGACTGCTCCCGCCACGGAGGAAGAGGCGTTCGACGGCAGCCATCCGAGGACATTCCCCACCTCATCGGTGTGAACATCGACAAGCCCGATATCGTTCAGCGTGTCCCGGACGTGCTCCGCTCTGAGTCCTTCGCTACCTGTAGGCGCGGGAATCGCAACGAGCCGGCACTGTTCTGCGAGGGTGTCCTGCTGAAGATCGTGAATCGCATCGACCATACGAACGAAGCCGGGATCGACCCTCAGCTCCGCGACAGAACGGAGGGTGACGTGGGCAGCGCGGGGCCTGATCGATGACGGCGTCGGAGAGGGGACCAATGGCGGAGACTGAATTCGTGGGAGCTCTGGGTCGGAATATCGGAATCGAGGCAGGCCGCTTTCGGCTGCCGCTTGGAATCACCCTCCTGGCCGCGCTCCTCGCCATACTCGGCGTGGGGTCGGTCGGTGCGGCCACCTTTGTGCTTCTCGCGACGGAGAACGCAAATATCTGGCTCGTGGCGACCGCCGTCGCGGCGGGCCCGGCGATCCTCTATCTGTCCTTCCAGCTGCTCAAGCTGGCACCCTGGACGTGGCGCACCCTGACCCTCGTTCTGGTGCTTCTCACCCTCTCCTCGATCGTGAGGCTTGTCGTGACGCCCGGTCTGGCCATCGCACCGGTCGCGGAGATCCTCGCCGAGGCGGGCGGGCTTTACTACCTCACGCGTCCGCGCGTCCGACGACTCTTCGGAAGGTCCGCCTGAACCGCCAATTCCCACTGCGGCACGGGGTTGATAGCCGCTGAGGGCATGCGCCGCGAAAGGACCGGCGTAACGCAGGCCGGGGCGGCGCAGGCATACGATGCCGATGCCCTCAGGATATCGACACCGCGAAGGCCGCCCGCCTGCACTGACGACCCCCGCGCTCCTTCCTACCTCAACTGATCGACGGCACGCCGCTTCCGAAGATCGGCCGCCCGATCGCCATAATCCCGCCGATGATGAGAACGATCGCGACGAGCACTCCGATCAGGCGCAGGCGATCTGCCTTGCCTTGGTCGGGCGACGACTTCGCCATTGCCATCGCCACGTGCGAACAGACGGCCGCGAAGAGCATCATGAAGAGATGACCCAGCAGTGCCGGATAGTACAACCCGAGCGCCACGAGGATGAGGCCGAGAAGGATCTGAAGGTCCAGAACCCCTGTGAACACTGACCCGAGGATGCGGGAAACGCGCGGATTTCCCTTTCGCGTGACCACCGCCACAACGAAATAGACCAATGCCACGATCCCCGCGAGGAGGACGAGATACCGGATGCCCGAGTGGGCCATGAATACCATTCGCATGACGACAATCTATAACGAGTGACGTTGATCGATTCCTGAGCCGCACCATACCTCCGCAGTTCAGGGTACGCAACGGCTCCCCGTCTCGCCACACGCCTTCCCGCCGCGCATATTGCCGCGCTGGAATCCGAGCCCTCGAACCCAGTACGACATCCGATGCCCCGATCTGACTCCGCCGTCCCCGTAAAGAGCGGGTTGCTCGAGCGGTTCGGTCTCCATCGGCCGGAGCTGCGCGCCTGGGCGATGTACGACTGGGCGAACTCGGCCATGGTCACGACGATCGTCGCCGCGGTTTTCCCGATCTACTACTACAACGTAGCCGGTGCCGGGCTGCCCGATGGGGTCGCGACATTCCGGTTCAGCGTCGCGACGACAATCGGGCTGGCGGTCGTCGCACTCCTCGCCCCCCTTCTCGGCGCGCTTACCGATTTTATCGCCATAAAGAAGAAGATGCTGGGCGCGTTCATGCTGCTCGGCGTCTTCTCCGTGGGGGGGATGTTCTTCATCGGGGAGGGGGATTGGCTGCTCGCGGCGATCCTCTTCATCCTCGCCAACATCGGCGCCGGGGGGAGCTTCGTCTTCTACGATGCGCTTCTTCCGCATGTCGCGCATCGTGACGAGGTCGACCGCGTATCGACCGCCGGCTACGCCCTCGGCTATCTCGGCGGCGGCCTTCTGCTCGCGCTGAACCTGGCCTGGATCACCTCCCCTGCAACCTTCGGGCTGCCTTCCGGCGACGGCCTCGATTCCGCTGCCGCGACGCTTCCGGCACGCCTCGCGTTTCTGTCGGTGGCGGTCTGGTGGCTCGTCTTTTCGATCCCGCTCTTCCGCAAGGTACCCGAGCCGGCGACGGTGGTCCGCGCGTCGAACACTTCCATCATCGGTGGAACGAAGCTCGCCCTGTCACGCCTCCGAAAGACGTTCGCCGACCTGCGCGGGTATCGGAACGCCTTCCTGATGCTGATCGCCTTCCTCGTCTACAATGACGGGATCGGTACGATCGTGAAGATGGCGACGATCTACGGGAGCGAACTGGGGATCGACCAGAATTCGATGATCCTCGCGATTCTTATCGTTCAGTTCGTCGGCATCCCGTTCACCTTCGCCTTCGGTTCGCTCGCCGCGCGGATCGGCGCGAAGAAGGCCATCTTCATCGGCCTGTTCGTCTACGCGTGCATCAGCATTCTCGGCTACAGGATGACGACGGCGACGCATTTCCTGATTCTTGCCGCGCTGGTCGGGGTGGTGCAGGGGGGGACGCAGGGCCTCAGCCGTTCGCTTTTTGCAAGCATGATCCCGCGCCAGAAGTCGGGCGAGTTTTTTGGCTTCTTTGCAGTCTTCGAAAAGTTCGCAGGAATCTTCGGCCCCGCGATCTTCGCGCTGACGATTGCCGTTACCGGATCGAGCCGGAACGCGATCCTCTCCGTGATCCTCTTCTTCGTCGCGGGTGCGATCCTCCTGTGGGGGGTCGATGTCGAGGAGGGACGCGCGGTGGCGGCCCGCGACGAAGCGCGGCTGGATGAAGAGGCGGTCTCCTGAAGAGCACGACAACGAGCCCGGGCATCGCGCACTCCGACTCGCACAATCCATCATCAAAGGATATCTGTGGACGACCGAACGACTGCCCGAACCCTGGCCGACCGGATGTCGAATCGGGTCCTGCTGAACGTTCCCGGGACGGGGAACAATGAGAAGCTGAGGCAGCTCATCGAGCGCGTGAACTCCGACGATGACCTCTACGCGCTCTGGCTCGCGGCCAATGTGAATGCTGTCGAGCGTCTCGGGATGACGGATCACGGCCCCGTGCACGTGAAGATCGTCATGAACATCGCCGACAAGCTCTTCCGCCTGCTGATCG
>CAYRLB010000015.1:27716-47703 GCA_964424945.1 uncultured Gemmatimonas sp. | reverse complement strand
CTGCTTTCCTTATCCGCCATCTATGGCTCCATGACGACAATGGGCACCGTCCGGACCCCGGACGGCGGTGGCGTCGAGTAGCGCGCCTCCAGGCTGAACCGGTGAATGGTCCGCCCCTCGACGACTTCCTGTTCGCTTGTTATCAGCGTCACATCCCGCACGAACGCGGATTGCTCGAGATTCTTCATGAACCGGGTCAGGGCCTGGGTGGAGCCGGCGTTTCCCTGTAGCGAAAAGCCGGGCCCGACCTGCATCGAATCGGCTGGCACAGTTGACCCGATCTCCGTCAGCCAGGTAAACGGCGGGAGGGCCCTGCTGATTTCTTCGAGCAGATGCGGCCAGACGTAGCGGCGGGAGTCGACGCTGCGGATGACCTCTATCTTCTGCGCGATGGTATCCTGCCGAGCGCGTAGGGACTCCATCAAAGCGATGGTGCTCGCATAACGAGTGGAGTCCGCCACCTCGCGTCCGATCTCTGCTTCGGCAGCCGAGGTTCGGGATCCGATCCGCCATACACTGAGACCGAGCGCCATCACCACGATCACGGCCAGGCCGGTCACGATGGATAGCGCGCGATTCTCGCCGCTTAATGCCGGCAGGGCGGGCATCCGGATCGAGGGGAGCCCCTTCCCCCTCCCCTTGCCGTCGATCCCGCTTCCAGGAGCGAGGTTGATCTCGATCAGCACGCGGCGCCCCTCATGTCGGAGACCTGAGGGCGAGACCCACCGGAAGCATCCACATCGGTGCACCTTCTTCCGAGGGCACATGAGCCATCGCTTCAGGGGCGATGTCGAGGCGCTGGAGCGGGTTGACGGTCTCGATGCGCACCCGCAACCGATCGGAGATCGCATCCTGGAGCCGAGGAATACCCGCGCCCCCACCGGTCAGGTAGACGGCCGCCAGGTGCGCGGATCCTCCATCGCCACCCAGAAAAGCCGTGGCGCGCTCGATCGCCAGCCCGAGCTCTGCAGCGCGTTCGTAGAAGAGCCGATCCATATTCGGATCCCTCCTCGCGGTCCCCTGGACGAGCGCGTCCGCCTCGTCCGCCGGGATCCCGTGCATCCGTCGGAGTTCCTCGCGCAGATGCTTCGATCCGAACGCGATGTCCCTGGTGACCAGAGGAACGCCATCCTGATAAACGATGACGGTCGCAATCTCATGCCCGACATTCGCCACCGCCGACACGCCTCGCGACGCGGCGGGGTAGTTGTATTCGAAGGCATTGAAGATGGCGAAGGCATCCACATCGACGACGACTGTTGACAGGCCGGCGTCCGACAGCAGCATCATCCGCTGGTCGACGAGCTCGCGCTTGGCGGCTACCAGCAGCACGTTCATCTGGAGGCCGGAGGCTTCAGGATCGAGTATCTGAAAGTCCAGCTGAACATTTGACATCTCGAAGGGCACATACTGCTCGGCCTCCCAGCGGATCACCTCGCGAGCATCCCCTTCGGACATTCTGTCCATCAGGATCTTTCTGACGATCAGGTCGCGGCCTCCCACTGCTGTTACGACGGAGCGGCCGGGGCCACCGAGTGCCTGCATCACCGCCTGTATCGTGTCGACAACGAGGGGCGGATCCATGATCTCTCCCTCGACGATCGTGTCCGCCATCAGCGGGAGCGACGCCATCCGCAGGAGACGAGGCTCTTCCCCGCTGTGGTCGACGAGCGCCGCCTTGACATAGCCGCTGCCGACATCGAGGCCAATCGTCTGTCTACTGCGCCGAAAGAGCACCATTTCTCCTACCCAGGTCGTGTTCGGGACGGCGCCCCTTTCTGAAGCGCGTCTTCATCCCGGCACAAGGAATGTTTCCGCGGATCAGCGAATAACTTCGAACCATCCGACGGTCGGGCTTCCCATCATCTGGGGAGCACTATCAACCGACGCGATCGTCAATGCACGCTGGGCTTCGACGATCTGACAGCGGTTGAACCGGATCGATGAGCTTCCGCTCAACGAAGCGCCGGTCTCCGCGCCGGCCACCTCTCCCATAGCCACAACGCCCCCCTCGACACGAGACGTTCCGGCAAGGTGAATGGCCCCCTCCACGAGAATGATCCCCGCGTACTGAAAGTCTCCTCCCAGGCGGACGTCTCCATTCAGGATCACGAGAATTCCCTGACCGTGGTCGCCGCTGATGTCCACGGCCTCTCCATCTGCATCGATCACAACAGTCGGATAGAACGTGGCTTGAGGAGTTGTGCAGCCCGTGACGAGGGCCGTCGGGCAGCCCCACCGGTATTCGGAATCGCCGGCGAGCTGGCTGACCACGCCCGCAAAGGGAGCCTCCCCGAACATCGGCCCGAACCGGATTGTTGCCCGCTCCGACAGCTCGGCGAGATCATGGCCGTTCAGAACGTGCTCCATTAGCTCCCCGGAGGTGCGTGTGTCCTGGACGATGCCGCCGTACATCTGATGACCATCTCCCTGTCGGCTGACCTCTGTCCCCTCTGCGTGGCGCACCGCTTCGCCTACTTGCGAGCTATCGCAGGCGACGTCGAGGCTAGCTCCATCGCCGATCGACGCATCCTCCGAAATGGCAATGTCACCCCCGAGAGTGAGGCCCGAGTCGATATGAAAGGAGATATCGGAAGCGAGGCGTGAAAGCTCAAGAAATGCCCCGACGCTCCGGCCTCGACCGGACGCTGGGCTGACCAGAAGCGAAAAAACTTCCCTCGCTTCGAAGCCTCCAGCGACCGCTTCAGGGACCCCCTGAAAGACGCGCCCCACGGACACCGAGTACCCTTTCCCTCCCACAGCAACTGCATAGCTTCCGGCCGCGAGCCTGTCAGCGGAATCCGCCGGGATGCCGGCTCTCTGTGCCACGAACGACTCGAGCGCCCTGTCTGCCTCGTACAGCTCGGCGATCCCCGCCTGATGAGCTCTACTCAGGGTCAGCTCTGTCGAGGCCGTAACCAGCGCGGCCGTCACCATGATCGACACGACGACCAGGCCGAACAGGGCCACCGGCAAAGCAACGCCCTGCCTCTGCCGCATGCGGCTCCGGCGGTGAGCGATTCCGCGCATCTCAGAATTGTCGGTTGCGAAGTGATATGAAGATCGTGTCGGTCTTCGACGCTCTTTCATCCCCACGGCCATTCCTGGCGACTGTTCTAACCGTCATCTGAATCCGTGAGACGGAGTTTCGAACCGACTCTTCTGAGATGGGCGTGCCCAGGGGTGCATCGGAAGCATCGGCGTAGTAGCGAAAGTGCAGACCCTCCGTGTCGCTCACCGGCCCGATCATCGGCTGCTTCGACGCTGTCGGACCGCTTCCGATCCTCCGCTGTATCCACCGCCCGCGCACCACCTCCGAAACGCCGGTCTGGTAGGTCAGCAGGTCGTACAGATAGATGACATTCCCGACTGACGGACCGACGCCCTCCGCCTCCGCCGGTCCGGCCAGAACGACGCGCCGCCCTTCTATCCCTGCGGAGAGCGTCACCCCACCGCAGCTGTCGGTCGGGGGCCCGATGCTCGTGACAGTGACGGCGCTGCTCCAGACGGGTGCAGTCGGACGTCCGAGATTCACCATCGCACCGGTCCCTGTGTTCACGGTGAAGCTCATCCCCGGCACGGAAGGGAATGCCACATCGAGAGTCGCCGAACCGGACACGTCGCAGATGCTCCCCCAGACACGCGGGCTCCTGATCGTCAGGGAATCCGCATCCGCGCGTACGAGTGCCCCACCACTGGGAAGCCCCCTCAGCTCGCTCCCGATCAGCTCGAGCGTCACCCGGGAGTTCTGCTGGACCTCCTCCCTGGCGCTCTGCCCTTCGACGTACCGGCCCTGCCCTATCACCATCTGCAGAAGCACGCCGATCACAAACGCGCCGATGGTGAGTGCAACGAGGACCTCGATCAGCGTGTACCCGGCGCTGCAGTCAGCCGCACGGCGCTCCCGAGGGCGCACCGCCGACTTCCACAGGCAGATAGAGCGAAGACGAAACAATGAAGTTCTCGGGTGGTGGATTCGGAGAATCCAGGTTCGAAAGAACCGTCACGGTGACTACAACATGGTGCGGATCAGAAGCATCTATCTGCCGCGACAACCGGTCGCCGAACTCGAGGTCCTCCTGGCAGAACTGAACTGGCAGCCTCCGTAGCCTCAGCTGGTGCAGGGCGGATTCGAGTGAATCGGCCGCCATCACAGCGCCTCGGCTCTGACGGGCTGCGACAGCGTTCGCCCGGGCCGCGCCGATCCCCAGCGCTTCAAGCCCGAGCAGCCCGATCGACAGGATCACCATGGCTACCATCACTTCGATCAGCGTGAAGCCGTTGATGCCGGAAGACCGTCCTCCTGAAGAGGTCCGCAATCGACCGCCTAACATTCGAATCAGAGATCCCTCCTCCTCGGCCGGGGTGCCGTCAGGATGGGCGCGTTTCGACGATGCGCCACGATACACGCGGAAACCGGGTCCCCGCCTGTCCCAGCCGTATCAATTGTGCGGTTACAGTCACGGCCATCTGACCGCCGCGAACATCGAGACCCCTCCGCGGTCGGATGTGCGGGTAAGAACGACCGGGCGACGGCTCAGTAGTTCCTGCGGATGCGCCCGGCGCTGGAGAGGAGGAGTGAATCGGAAAGGGTCGGGTCTGCCGGAAAGATCGAGCGGGCCGGGGGATGGAGCATCCCGCGCGAGTTGAAGGTCAGAATCGAGTCGCCGGAATGACGCAGACAGACGGTGGCAGTGTCCACGAAATGCCCCACGGAGGGCGCATCAGGATCACCAGGTTCGTGCGTGCGCACCGACACGATGCATCCATCCGCGGATCTGAGGAGCAGCGATATGCGGTGGCCACTCTCCACCGCGAGCATTCGGGCGCGCATCAGTTCGGCGCTGATCTGGTCGAGCGAGGCGCGGGTTCTCGAAACAGACACCCAGCGGTTCATCGCCGGCGCGGCAAGAGCCGTCAGGATGCCGATCAGCAGCAGCGTGACAACAATCTCAGGAAGGGTGACGCCGAGGCGTGTACGAAGATTCGGCATGGTCAGGTGGGGACTGAGGATGGACGGCGAGCAGAAGAGGGAGAGCGGACTGAAGAAGTGCTGCAGAAGGCTGAACGATCGGACGCGTCGAACGGACGACTGGCAGGGGAGAAAACCGAAGATCACAAGACACAAGCTTAGACCCGGACCGCGATAGCGCGGAGCAATAAAACGCTTCGCACTCCCGGGGGTCCGCTTCAGCGACGGACCTCACTTCGGGCGCTGCCAGGAGCGCTGACGGACGCCCGTGCCAGCGCGCCCGTCACCAGCCGGACCGTCAGTCCAGCTGATACTCCTGGATCTTGTAGCTCAACGCCCGCGTCGAAAGCTCGAGCAGTTCCGCGGCGCGCGTACGATTGCCCGAGGTGCGTTCGAGCGCCCGAGCAATCAACTCCCGCTCGAGCGTGGGAAGCCGGCGCTTCACCGAAAGATCGTCATCATCCACGGCAACCCGGAAGGGGGGCGTGGATGTACGGACGTGGTCGGGGAGGTGCTCCGAGGAAATCGGTCCGCCGGAGAGGACGAGCGCCCGTTCGAGCACATTCTCCAGCTCGCGCACATTTCCGGGCCAGGTATATCGCACGAGCAGCGCGACCACATCCGAATCGAGAGGGTCGGCAGGGATTCCAAGCCGCTCCGCGTGCCGTCGGAGGAAGTGTGTCGCCAGAAGGGGAATGTCCTCCCGCCTCGAACGCAGCGGCGGAAGATGGAGATGAACGACGTTCACCCGATAATAGAGGTCTTCCCGGAAGCGATTCGTCGCTACATCCTCCACGAGGTCTCGCGCCGTGGCGGCGATCACCCGGACATCGACCGGACGTTCCTGCGATCCTCCCACCGGCCGGATGCGCCTCTCCTGCAGAGCGCGGAGCAGCTTGACCTGAAGCGATTGGGGCAGCTCGCCGATTTCATCCAGGAAGAGCGTCCCTCCATCGGCCTCTGTGAAGAGCCCCTCGCGCGCGCGGTCCGCCCCTGTGAACGCCCCCTTCTCATGGCCGAACAGCTCGCTCTCGAGAAGATTCTCAGGAATGGCCCCGCAGTTGATCGCGACGAAGGGGTTGTCGCTCCGGGGTGAGCTGCGATGAATCGACCGGGCAATCGCCTCCTTTCCGGTTCCGCTTTCACCCGTCAGCAGAATGGTCGTCGGGTAGGCGGCGACGCGGGCTGCGATGCTGAGGACCTCCCGAAAGTGTGGCGAGCTGCCGATCACCTCCTCGAACCCACCGCCATTGGCGATCTGGGCACGCAGCCGCCGCACCTCCCGCCGAAGCGTCTCGCGCTCCTGCGCCTTCCGGATGGCGAGGATGACTTCATCCGCGTTGAAGGGCTTCGAGATGTAGTCGTACGCCCCGCGCCGCATCGCTTCGATCGCGGTTTCGATCGCTCCGTACGCGCTCATCATGACGATTAGCGCGTCGCCCCCACTCTGCCGATATCGGTCCACGAAGCCCAGACCGTCGAGCTTCGGCATGCGAATGTCACAGAGGATGATGTCCGGATCTTCCGCGGCCGCGATGCGGAGCCCCTCTTCGCCGTCGGCGGCGGTCATCACTTCGCACCCCTCGTCCCGCAGAATGATGTCGAGCGTGTGCCGAAGGCCGGCCTCGTCGTCCACCACCAGTACTCGCGAGTCAGTCATCGGTCGCGGTGAGCGTTGGAATCCAGATATTGAAGGTCGCGCCCCCGCCTCGCGAAGAAGTCACCTCGATGCGACCTCCAAGATCATTGATGGTACCCGCCACGATGGCGAGGCCCAGCCCGGTCCCTTCACCGGGCCCCTTCGTGGTAAAGAAGGGATCGAAGATGGAACCGATCACCTCCTCCGAAATCCCCGGACCGGTATCACTCACGATGATCCGGACGACTTCGCGGCCGGCAAGTTCACGCGCCCCGTGCATTCGCGCAAATGGCCGCCTGAGATGTGAGTAGTTTACCCCTGGCGGATCATCCGCGCGCCGCACTGCAACCGGACGGTTCGGCAGGTAGACTTCGACGCGCGTTTCGATCGTCACCCTGCCCTGGCCGTCCATCGCGCTTTCCGCATTCCTCAGAAGATTCACGAAGATCTGGTCGATCCGGTGCTGGTCTCCCCGAATGCGTGGGGCTGATGCGTCCAGTCTCAGCTCGACCGCGACGTTGGCCAGCCACCCCTGACTCTGCAACAGTGAGACGACGCGCTCGATGGAGTCGCTCACCACTACTTCGTCGCGCACGATGGAGGCGGGACGCGCATAGTCGAGGAGCTCTCTTACGATCCGGTCGATCCGACGAGCTTCCCTCTCGACACCGTCGAGAATTTCAGCATCGCCGCCTCGCTTCCGAAGCACGAAGGCGTATCCCAGAAGCGCCCCGAGCGGGTTCCCGATCTCATGAGCGACCCCGGCGGCCAGATGGCCGAGCGATGCCATCTTCTCCGCCTGCACCAGATCGTGCTGCGTCTCGGTCAGCCGCTGGTTTGTCTCGTCGAGGGAGCGAACATTCTCGGCGAGTCGTTCCTGGTTCTGAAGGAGCTGATTGGTCAGCTCGTTGAGCGCCGAGGAAACGGCGATGATCTCAACCGGACCCGCCTCCGGAACGCGCCTGTCCAGCTCCCCAGCCGCGATGGCGCCTGCGCTCTCCGCAATGTCCGCAAGAGGCCGCAGCACCCACCGTTCGATGAAAATATTTCCGAGAACCAGTAAAATCAGGAGGATTGCGACAACGAGAAGGACCAACAGTCCTGCTCCCCAGCCGGATCTCTCCTGCAGACTGGCGGCGGCGATCGCCAGGAGAAGCGCCACCACCGCCAGACGTACGAAGTTCGATAGGAATCTGCTGCGGAGGGATTTCCTTTTCCCCGGAATCTCCCCCCGCGACGTACGACCCTCAGCCAACGTCAACGCAGGGTCCGGAAAGGGTCATACCAGCGAATCGACTTCAGTTATGAGGGGGGCGGTACGGACGGTATCCCGTGCGATGGGCTTCTTTCTGACGCCGTTGTACGCCTTCTTTTCGAGTTCATGCCAGAGCTTATCCACCACGGTGCCCACAGGGGCCTTATAGTCCACGTGTCCTTCAGCCTGAACCCGCTCGAGTGCTCGTCGCAGGCCATGCTTGCTGATCGGTTTCCTCATGAACCCTCCTACGCTTCAACTGTGGTTGTTACCGTCCGAACTACGCAGAACATCCCGCAGATTCGGTACCGTCCGGCCTCCCACTCCATTCCCGCCGGGTGCCGGACGCACGGCACTGGTGAAGATACACCCTCTGCTCGCGCACAGCATGTCCGGAGCAGATGAAAAATGCCGATCCGGTCACCCTCGATGATCGGCATCAGCGTTCAGCCGCCCTTACCTCAGCGACGGGAACGCACCTCGATGGCCGGCTCCGCATGCTTCCTTCCCCACCGCTCGGTGGCCGTTGCCGGGTCCATCCATTCGATCGCCTCTATGCTCTCTGTTGGTACGCTATGAAGTGAGTGAAGGGTCCCGAAGGGCACCCTGTCGAGATAGACGGTAATGTCGGACGGGCCTCCGACCATCCGCCGTGACTTCGATCGCACCCAGAGGGGGCGCAACTCCTCAACCGCATCGAACGCGGATCCGTACGGCGCCGAGTGAAGCTCGATCGAACCGATCAGGAAAGGGTCAGGCTGAGCTTCAAGAATGGGACGGCCGGACGCACACGCGGCGAGACCGGAAAGAAGGAGGATGGACATCAGGGTGGGGACTTGCGCCTGTCTCATCATGACCTCCGCTGAGGTGGGGAACCGGGGGACCGGCCGGACGAGGCTTCGTATCCAATAAGCACGACACCAGCGTGTCAGGCAAGGCGGGGGCCGCGGCGGGAGCGGAGATCGCCGCGCCCCCCGCCCCGAACCCTCTCGAACGCCCCTGCAGACTACCTCACCGCACCCGAACGCCGGCAGGCGGCCGATCCCGAGCGGGCGGGGAGACGGCCGGCGCTCAGTTCCTCAGCCGGACCCCGATATCGATGGAGCGGCCCGCGGCGGGATAGTAGTAGAGTGCCCCCGAACCACTCGGGTCGGGGAAGCCGGTGGTGCTGTACTCCCGGTCGAGCAGATTGCGCACATCGACAAAAAGTCCGAGGCCGCCAACCGTCTCCGGCAGGGTCACGCCGAAACGGGCATCGAGGCGGGTATAAGCCGGGTGCTCGACCGTATTCTCATCATCAAGGAAGATCCCGCTGTTCCGCGTAACCTGAAGTCCGGCCTCCAGGAAGGAGAGAGGCGTCAGGCCGACGCCTGCGGAAAGAACGTGCCGAGGGATCCCTTTCAGATAGAGCCCCTCGCTCCCGGGCGCCTGATCGGTGACATCCTGCAGCGTGTAGTTGATGAACAGCGACGATGCCTCTGGTCCGGAGAGCGTCAGCCCACTCTCGATCCCACGGTGCCTGGACTCACCGATGTTCACATAACGCAGCGTTGCGATGTCGAAATCCAGCTCATTCTCCATATCCATCTGATATCCGGAGAGGGAGAATTCGGCCGAAAGCGCGCCCGGCACCAGGACGCCGGTGTGGTAGATCCCCGCCTCGATGTTTACGCCCGTCTGTGGCTCGAGAAGCGGGTTCGACGTGGTGACATCCACCCCCGGTGCCATCGGCACGCTTCGCTGATCGAAAAGCTGATCCAGCGTCGGTGCTTTGAATGAACGGCTCGCCGTAAGATAGACATTGCCCGTCTGGCTCGAGGTCGCGAGCCAGCGGAGGTTGAGGCCGACCTTCGGACTGACGGCGCTGTGTGAGGCCTTGATGCTCGATTCCTCGAGAGGCGAGAAGCTGTCGTCGATCCAGTCCGCGCGAACTCCCGCCGACAGACGCAGCGCGTTGAACGGCATCAGGATGTACTGTGCGAGCAGCGCACCGGCCGTGCGATGGCCGGCGCCGCTCGCGCTCAGATCACCCCGCGCACCCGTCGCTGCCTCGTACTGGGAAGCTCCCCCGGTAAGCACATTCCAGTACTCGCTGTCGATGGTTCCGCGGGAGACGTCTGCGCCGAACGTCAGCCGATCATCGCCGAGGATCCCGTCATCGATCGTGAACTGCAGGGATGCGCTCACCTGCTGGGTCTCGAGGACCCGCTCCTTGGTGTCGCCGAAGCCGGGCGCCAGGGCGAGCGTCCGGACCATCTCGCTATCCCGTCGCTCCGCAGTGAGGCCGCCAGTCGTCAGGACGCCGGCGATCCGGCCCTCGCCTTCCAGCGCGATGCGCTGATTCGACTCCTCGACGCCATCGAACCGGTGCAGGGGCGAACTTCCCGTACGGTCGGACTCGACATCGAGATCGAGCAGCGCACCCGGCTCCTGCACGTCGCGCCAGTTCGCGATGCCGGAGAGGGTGAGATGCGCGGCGTTCTTCCTCAGCAGGGAATAATCGAGGCCGACCGAACCGACCGTCCGCTTGGAACTGGATCGGAAGCCGTCGCTCCTGTCGATCCCGCCGAAGACCCCGACATCACGGCCCAGTATCCTTGTACCGATGTGCGCGCTGCCTCGCACGAGATTGTCGCTGCCCCCGGTAAGGGAGATGCGCGGGCCGCTGTCGGGTCCCGGCCTGCGGGTGATGACATTCAGCACCGCGCCCAACGCGGCATCGCCATAAAGCGCCGAAGTACCCCCTCGAACGACCTCGATGGACTCGACCGCGGAAAGAGGTATCGCGTCCCAGCGGACGAGCCCCGCCTGCACATCGTTGACCGGCCGTCCGTTGAGCAGCACGACCATGTACTCCGCCTCGCCGCCCCCGTAGAAGCCTCGCACGATGGGCAGAGGAGCGAACCCATCTCCCGAAAAGTCGACGATGGCGAGCCCCGGGATCTGGCGAAGAGCCTCACCCAGTGTCGCAACGGGGAAATGTGCCAGATCCTCAGCCGTCAGCTGCGAAACGGATGCGACCGACCCGACCAGTGGCCACGCCCCCCGATCCGCCGTTCCAACGATTGCCGGGAGTACCACCGGATCCTCGACGCCCCCCGGTCGTTGCGCGCTCCCCTCCGCAACCGATGCCAGAACGCCGGAAAGAGCTGCCGCCACAACCCGCGCATGGAACTTCGACATCATCGTTATCCGTTGAACGTCAGTGCCTTGAACTTTCGAGTCTGCTCCTCGATCGCCGGTTCCGTGGCGAGGCGCTCGATG
This sequence comes from uncultured Gemmatimonas sp., assembly GCA_964424945.1. GTDB lineage: Bacteria > Gemmatimonadota > Gemmatimonadetes > Longimicrobiales > Longimicrobiaceae > WHSP01. The sequence goes on along the minus strand of CAYRLB010000015.1, from coordinate 36,573 downwards.
CTGGAAGCGCCGAAGAAGCCCGCCACTCCGCGGGTCCTGGAGAGCACGTACTGCGCATCTTCCGGATGGGCGATGGGACCGCCATGGCAGAGCACCATGACATCCGGGTTCACTTCCTTCGCCGCGTCGTGCATCATCTGCACCTTGTCGACCGCTTCGTCGAGGGACATCGCAGCGGTCTGTACGCCGATCGATCCCGCCACAGTGGTGTTGACGTGCGCCACGACGACGTCGGCACCCGCTTCGGTGAAGCGACGCGCTGTATCCTCATCGAAGACGTAGGGACAGGTGAGCATCTCGAGCTCATGCGCCTGACGGATCATGTCGACCTCGAGCTGGATGCTCATCCCCGTCTCCTCGAGGATCTGGCGGAACTGCCCGTCGATGAGGCCGACGGTCGGGAAATTCTGCACCCCGTCGAATCCCATCTCCTTCAACTGAGGGAGGAAGCTCCGCATCAGCCGGAAGGGATCCGTACCGCAGACCCCCGCAAGAACCGGGGTATCCTTCACGATGGGAAGAACTTCGCGCGCCATGTCGACGACGATCGCATTCGCATCGCCATACGGCATCATTCCGGAGGCACTGCCTCGACCCGCCATCCGATAGCGGCCGGAGTTGTAGATGATGATGATGTCGACTCCGCCGCGTTCGGCAAACTTCGCGGAGATACCCGTTCCTGCTCCCGCCCCGATGATGGGCGTACCGGCTTCGACCTGGGCCTTCAGTCTGCGCAGGCTCTCGGAATAGGGGATGAATGGCATCGAGATCTTTCTCCAGGTCTATGTGGGTTGTCCGGCATGCCGGGAATCGAGCAGGGAGAGCATTTCGGAGGCGATCCTTTCGGCGAACTCCGGATCGTTGACGTTCGCATCGACCTCCACGAGGCGGACGTTCGGAGCGATGGCAGCGCGGAGCGTGTCGAAAAGCACCTGATCCGCCTCAGGGTCATGAAAGGGCTGACCCGGGGCGTCTATCATGCTGACCCCTTTCAGCGGAAGCGCAAGGATGGTGGGCCCTTCTGCCGCATTCAGCTTCTCCGCGATCCGCTTCGCGATCACCCTGCACTCCTCGGGAGTCGTGCGCATCAGCGTGACGTTCGCGTTGTGCCTGTAGAAGGACCGGTCGCGGTAGCGTTCGGGGACGGTCTCGAAGGGCCCGAAGTTGACCATGTCGAGCGCTCCGACGGACACCACCTGCGGGATCCCCCTGCGGGCCGCTGCGCCGAGCCGGTCCGGCCCGGCCGAGAGTACGCCACCCGCCACCTCATCACACCATTCGGTGGTGGTCACATCCACGACGCCTGCAAAGTAGCCGTCCTCGATGAGGCCTTCCATGGCGCGGCCGCCGGAGCCTGTCGCATGGAAGACGAGGACGTCATAGCCGGCTTCCTCCAGACGCTCCCTTACCTGCGTCACGCAGGGGGTCGTGACCCCGAACATTGTTGCGGCAATCAGGGGCCGTTCGGGCACGTCGGGAAGACGCACGCCCGCCATTCCGCAGATCGCACCCGCGGCGTTCGCCAGGATGCGACGGGAAAGCGGATTCAGTCCGGCGATGTCGACGACGGAGTACATCATGGTGATGTCCTTCACATCCACGTAGGGCTCCGTGTTGCCCGACGCCATCGTGGAAACCATCACCTTCGGCACGCCGACCGGCAGCGTTCGCATCGCGGCGGTGATCATCGTCGTCCCGCCGCCGCCGCCGAGGCCGAGCACTCCGGCGATCCGACCGTCGGCGTACAGACGGGGCACCAGCGCGCGGGCGCCGGCGAGCATGACGTCCACGGCGCTGCTGCGGTCGGCGCGCGCACGAAGCTCCGCGAGATCCCCGCCTCCTTCGCGGGCGACTTCGCCGGCGGAGATGTCGGGGGTGAAAGGAGGGTCGGAGAGGATGCCGAGGTCGAGCGTCAGCACATCCTGACCCGCCTCACGGATGAGGTCGCGGACGAACCGGTACTCCTCCCCCTTCGTATCGAATGACCCGATGAGGAGGATCTTCCCGGCAGGGGCTCTCGCGCTCATTGGCCGTCCGACGGTTCGTCGACGCGCATCGATGACCAGGGCGCCTCGTTCGACATATCGACGACCGCCGGGCCCTCGAATTTCGCTGGCGACAGCATCGCCAGGAAGACAAGGGTATCCTCACCTGCGTTGTACGTGCCGTGGACGACGTCCGGCGGGATGTGCGCGGCATCCCCCGGCCCGAGGATGCGGGATTCGCGATCGACCCACTGCTCTGCCGTCCCCGAAACAATGTAGATGATTTCCTCGAGGGCAGGATGACGATGGAAGGCGTGCCCCTTCCCGGGCGGCATCCGCACCCGCACGAGCATGAGATTCTCCGCGGCCGTGACGTCGGGTCGGGACAGCCATTCGTGCGGCCCCCACGGCGAGTCTTCAACGACCATTTCCGCGGCCGTTACGAAACGATTCGGTTCACCCGCTGAAATCGGCATACTCGCTCCCCTCGTGCGGTGATGGATCCCGGAGGCTGGCGCTCCAGAGACAATTGGCGGGACGTGACGTAGCGAAACAAGGGCGGCAGGATTACTTTATTCTTCCGCGACTGTCCGGACGCGTCAAGAAGCAACCGATCGAGTCAGGCGTCCGGTCGAATCACCATCCGCGGCTCCCGGCATCCCCTCTCCGTTCTCCCCGTCACCACCTCAGCTAAGGCGCAAAACATGGCGACACTGCAAGCCGAAGCAGGCGTTGTTGATCGAAGCAGGCTGTTCACCGGGATCTGTCTGGCGCTGATCCCGACCGGAATGTCCTTCGCGCTGGTCAGCAATGTGATCGGCCAGCTGAAGCAGGAGTTCATTCTCACGAACTACCAGGTGGGACTTATCGGGGGTGCGGCACTCTGGGGAATGGCGATTTCCCTTCTCGTGCTCGGGCCCTTCCTGGAGGGGTACGGTCTGCGGAACGCGGCGCGGATGGCGTTCGGTGCACACGTCATCGGGCTGCTTCTGATGATCTCTGCCGCGATGCGCGTGGGGGACTCCTCCGCCTTCTGGATCCTGTTCGTCGGCGCAGCGATCCTCGCCGTCGGCAATGGCATGATCGAGGTGACAGGAAATCCGCTCGTCGCCGCCCTCTACCCGAATGACAAGACGACGAAGCTGAATCTCTTCCACGCCTTCTTCCCGCTCGGCGGCGTGGTCGGTGGTCTCATCGGCTTCGGAATGGCCAACTGGGGCGGCCCGCTCTCCTACTGGCCCTTCCAGATCGGGGTGGTTCTGATCCCCGTGCTCCTCTACGGCGCGCTCGTCCTCCCTCAGCGGTTCCCGAAGACGGAGAATGCGGAGGCCGGCATGCCGATCGGCGAGATGTTCCGGTACACGCTGACCAGCCCGCTCTTCCTGCTGATGCTCGTGCTGATGGCGGTCACGACATCGATGGAGCTGGGGCCGATGCGGTGGATCCCCCCGATCCTCGAAGGGGTCGGCATCCATGGCATCCTCGTTCTGGTCTGGATCAATGGCTGGATGGTGCTTCTCCGCTTCCTGGCGCACCACTTCGTCGAGCGTTTCTCCCCTTCGGGGATGCTGCTGGGTTCGGCGGTTCTCACGGGGACCGGGCTCTATCTTCTGAGTTTCGTCAGTGGTCTCTGGTCGGCGCTGGCGGTCGCGACCCTGTTCGCCTGGGGCGTCGCATTCTTCTTCCCGACGATGGTCGGCAGCATGAGTGAGCGGCTGCCCCGGACGGGCTCCCTCGGCATCGTGCTGATGGCCGGCGTGGGGCTCGGTACCGCAGGCGCTGTGGGGATCCCCGTGATGGGCTCCGTCGCGGATCGGCTGCTGGCCGACCGCCTGGAACCGGCCGAGACGATGGCCCTCCTGGAGGAGGTCCAGGCGACCTACCCGCAATATCTGCAGGCGGCGCAGGCATCCAGCGACCCGGCCACCCTAGGCTATGTCGAAGCGGACGTCGCTGTCGCCATCGATGCGACGAACGCCGCGCTCGAGGCGAGCGCAGCGCAGGGCGAGATGGCCGGCGATCTGACGGCAAACGCGCTCCGCGCGATCAGCGCCTCCCAGATCCCGAACGAGCCGACGGTCACCCAGGCCGCGGGTATTCTCGGTCCGGCGGAGGCGGAGGGTGGTCAGGAATCCTTCCGGTCGATTGCGCCGGTCGCGCTCATCCTCGTTCTCGTCTTCGGCGTGATGTACCTCCAGGATCGGCGCCGGGGCGGGTACAAGGTCCACCGGCTCGAAACGCTGGATCAGCACGGACAGATCTGACAGTGATGATGAGCGGGCGTCGCTGATCCGGCGCCCGCACCCTTTCTTCTGCCGATGCGGCGCCGCCTACAGCCACAGGTAGCGCCGCGGCCGACTTCGGAGTTCGCATGCCCCTTTCCCCAGTTCGAGCGAGGAATGGAATGAACACCTCTGCAACGCCAGCTGCCCTGTTCGGGCGGCGAGCGCTTCTCGCCCTGATCCTCGGTACGGTCGCCCCTGCAGCGCTCCAGGCGCAGGCCGAGCCCGCCGACCGCCTGCAGGTCCTCTTCCTGGGCGACGACGCGCTTCACCGCCCCTTCGAACGCGCGAAGGGCATTCTCCCGGTACTCGCCGATAACGGGATCGACATGTTCTACACCGACGATGTGTCGGCGTTGAACAGGGAGAATCTCGACCGCTACCATGCGCTGATCTTCTATAACAACCAGGCAGGCCTTCCGGATGCGGAGCTGCAGGCACTCCTGGGTTTCGTTGAGAATGGCGGCGGTCTGTCGGTGATTCACTCCGCGTCCGCTGCCTTTCAGGATTCGGAGGAGTACATCCGGCTGGTAGGAGGCGCCTTCAAGAGCCACGCGCCGATCACCGCATTCTCGGTCAACTCCGTGGTCCCTGACCACTTCGTGACCCGAGGCGTGCCGAACTTCTCGGTGGAGGATGAGCCATACGTTCACACGAAGTTCAACCCCGTCAACACCACGATCCTCCAGGTTCGCCCAGACAATGGTCGCGACGAGCCATGGACGTGGGTGCGGACGTATGGCGATGGCCGCGTCTTCTACACGGCATGGGGCCACGACGCACGGACGTGGACGAACGAAGGGTTCCAGCAGCTCGTGGCGCAGGGGACACGCTGGGCCGCCGGCGAGTGGGCCCTCAACCGGCAGCCGAACGAGCCGACGCCGAGGACCGCCAGGCTCGACGTCCCTATTCCCACTTACGTCGAAGGTGCACCCTGGAATACGCTCGGCCCCCCCGTCTGGGAGGCGCAGGTGGCCCTTTCGGCGGAAGATTCGAAGGCACTGACCACACTCCGCCCGGGATTCTCGATGAATCTCTTCGCGGAAGATCCTATGGTCAGGCGCATCATCGACTTCACGTGGGATGAGCGCGGCCGGATGTGGGCCGTCGAGACGAACGACTACCCGAACACACTGCTTCCGGACAGTGTTCCGGGAAGCGACCGGATCCTGATCCTCGAGGATACGGATGGCGATGGGCGTGCCGACCGTTCCACTGTCTTCGCGGACGGGTTGAACCTGGCGACAAGCCTGATGCTCATCGATGGTGGGCTCGTCGTGGCCCAGGCCCCGCATTTCTTCTTCCTGCGGGACACGGATGGCGACGACAGGGCAGATGAGAAGACGCTCATCATGACTGGCTGGCCGCGCAACGATACCCATGGTACGCCGAGCAACTTCCGATACAACATCGACAACCGGATCCTTGCGTCGGTCGGCTACAATGGCTTCCGGGGAACGGTCGGTGGGGTCACGTACGGGCAGGGCGACTTCGGGCAGGGCTATTTCGCCTTCACCCCGGACGGGCAGAACCTCGAATATCTCGCGCGGACGAACAACAACACCTGGGGCGTTGCGCTGAACGAGGAGGGGCAGATCTTCGGTTCAACGGCGAATGACGTCGCCAGCGTCTTCGTGGCGATCCCGAACCGCTACTACCTGGCGACGGGAATGCGCGAGCCGATCCTTCCGGGGATTTACGATCGGTCGGACATCTATCCGAACCGCGAAATCTACCAGGTCGATCAGTTCGGCAGGTTCACATCCGGGACGGCGCACGAGATCTATACGGCGCGTTCCTTCCCGAAGGAATACTGGAACTCGGAAGCTTTCGTCGCGGACCCGACGGGTAAGCTGGTCGGCCAGTTCGACCTCACGCCGAACGGAAGCACCTATGCGGCGGAGAACCAGTGGAGCTTCCTGGCCAGCCGCGACTTCTGGATGGCGCCCGTTCAGGTGAAGGTGGGTCCGGACGGCGCACTCTGGGTGTCGGATTTCTACTCGATGGTGGCGCAGCACAACCCCTTCGTCGAGATGCCGGGCGGGGAATGCTGCCCGCCGGGCGAGGGGAACGCGTACGAGACGCCGAACCGGAACAGCGAGAATGGCCGGATCTGGCGGATCACCTGGGACGAAGCGCCGGCTTCCGAGCCGATGCGGCTCGATAACGCCACCGGCGACCAGCTCGTCGCCGCGCTGAAGCATGAGAACATGTTCTGGCGGATGATGGCGCAGCGGCTGATCGTCGAGCGGGGCTCCCACGACGTCGTTCCGGCGATCGTCGGGCTGGTCAATGACCATACGATCGACGAGATGGGGCTCAACCCGGGCGCCCTTCACGGAATCTGGACGCTGCACGGGCTCAACGCATTCGGAAACGCGCAGGCGCTTCAGGCGATGCAGAACGCGCTCTATCATCCTGCGGCGGGCGTGCGCAAGGCGGCGCTTCAGGCATTGCCGCGGGATGCTGCCACTGAGAGCGCGCTCTTCGCGGCCGGCCTTCTTCCTGACCGGAATGCGCCCGGCGGCTTCAACGTCAACAGCTCGAGTGCGACGCTTCAGGATGCGGATCCAAGCGTTCGGTTGAACGCGCTCCTCACGCTCTTCGATCTCCCGGCGTCGGAACGGATCGGGAACGCGATCCGGGACATGATCATTCTCCCGGTGAACCTGCGGGACCGGTGGATTCCGGATGCGGCGGCGATCGCTGCGTCGAGACATAACCAGGGCCTCGCGCTGGAGCTTCTGCAGCGGCGACACGTTGCGACGGATACCGCGTATCTGAGCGGTGTACGAACGGTCATCCAGTTCGTGACGCGCAGCCTGGCCCGTGACAACAACACGACGGCGATCGTGGAGCTGATGACCGCGGCGGCGACGGCCGATCCCTTCCTCGCCCAGGGCGTCTTCGACGGGATCGCAGGAAATCCGCTCGGCTCCCGCCCGTTCCGGACGGAGTGGCGGAATGACCGGGGCGGATGGCCGGAGAATGCTGCGCCGACTCTTTCGGCCGAGCAGCGTCAGGCGCTGGCGTCGGCAGCCCGGTCGGCACCGGCCGAGCTGTCGGACAGGTATACCCAGGTTGCCACACTCTGGGGAATGCCCGCCCTCTTCCAGTAAGCTGCGGGTCGCTGAGCGGACCGCCCGGATGTCGAAAGCCCGGCCTCCCTTCGGAGGCCGGGCTTTTCTCATCTGCCGCAGGGAGGTTTGTCTTTCCTGACCCGGCACCAATGACCGGACCCGCCGGCGCACTGCTGAAGGGATCCTCCCGCGCAGCCACTCGGCGCACTTCGGTGGCTCATCGGCAACACCGCGGGGTACCGAATGCGATCCAGTGCGGGCAGAGCCATCCAACGCAAGAATATTGAGATTTCGATGAACGTCTTACGCACCATACCCTGTGCGCTGATCATCGCCACTCTGTTGTACCCCGATCCTTCCGTAGCCCAGCAAGCGGCGGGCGTAGGGGCTGGTCCGAACGCCGAGGTAACCCGTATCAGTGGCAGTCTGGTGCAGCCGATCAACCCGTCGGAGACACGACAGGCGCGGAACGAGCACGTCTTCCAGGTCTCCGCCGGTCAGGTCGTCGAAGTTCGCCTCGACGCCGACGACTTCGACACCATCCTTCAGCTGATTCCTCCTACCGGCGACTCTCTTTACAATGACGACTACGAGAGCATCCGGACTTCCCGCATCGTTACAGTAGCGACTGTCGGGGGTGAGTGGCGGGCCATCGTCAGCGCATTCGACCAGGTGGGCGGCGACTATCAGCTCTCCATTTCGCTGGAAACGCCGGGCAGGGTGGAGTCGATGTCCGGGTCTCTGACCGAGGCGACTCCGATGTCAGCCAAGGGGCACCGTTTCGCGCGGCACACCTATACCGTGGGGGAGGCCGCGCAGCTCTTCGTACAACTCTCATCGCAGGATTTCACCCCTGAAATCGTGCTTCACAGCCCGTCGGGCGAGATCGTTTCGCAGATTTACGACGGTTCTTCCGAGAATGCAGCGACGGCGTCGGTTGCTGCGGCGGAGGCCGGCACGTGGGAGATCATCGCGACCCACACCGCGTACACCGGCCAGTCGACGGGAGCCTATACGATTCAGATCGTCGAGACGGAACCGGTCGTTCTGACGGAGGATGACATCGTGCGAGGAACACTCGCGGAGGGAGATCCGCGGCAGATCCACGGCGAGTTCTACCATGAGCATACCGTCTCCGGCTCGGCGGATGCAGGGATGACCCTCGTTCTGCAGGCGGATGCTTTTGACGCCTATCTGGCGGTTCGCTCGCCCTCCGGCGACTGGTACCGGGATGACGATTCCGCCGGACAGGGCAATGCGCAGCTGGTACTGCCGGCGGGAGCCGGAGATTGGCTGGTGCTTGTCACGAGCTATGCGCCGGGCGAGGTCGGTCCGTACGAGCTGAAGGTGTATCGCTGAGCCCCGTCTGTTCTCCGATCGTCAGAAAGGGGCGGCTTTGCAGGCTCCGCCCCTTTTCCTTGCTACGAGTCCCTGGCGGCGCTGCCGGGCCGCCGTTTCCTTACTCCCAGAGCCCAAGAAGCCTGCGCGTCAGTACGACCTGGCCCAGGTG
>CAYRLB010000015.1:0-27616 GCA_964424945.1 uncultured Gemmatimonas sp. | reverse complement strand
TTCCTTACTCCCAGAGCCCAAGAAGCCTGCGCGTCAGTACGACCTGGCCCAGGTGGTAAGAGTTGTGGTCTGCCACCAGAAGGAGCTCACGCAGGTATGTCTGACCACTACCATGCGGAATTTCCGCGAAGAGGTCGACGTCCGGGTCGGCGGCGATCCGTATCAGATCCGTGCGATCCGCGAGATACGATTGGATGGCGTTCGTCCACTCCTCCGTGCTCGCCGGAGCCGGTGCATCCGGCCAGTAGTCGGCCGGCCAGGAAGGTTCACGATAGGACGAGTCGCGACAGAAATTCAGGATGTCGAACTGAGTGAAGCGCAGGTGTTCCAGAAGCTCCCAGAGCGAATGGGGACTTCCCTCCGGCCGCACCCCCCGCGCCGCCTCAGGCACATCTTCGAAGGCCTTCTCGAAGGTCGCGTGGGCGTCACCCCAATCGAGGTACTGTACGAGATGTGATCGCAGAGCTTTTGCCTCCATGAATCAGCCTCCTGTCCCAGTTGAAGATCGATCTGGCACTCGTGGTCTGATACCCCGCTCCGTTCCTCCCGGCGTGGGCGTCCGCGTGACCGCCGGGCAGTCCGATTTTTCACCTCGTCATCAGAAGTCATTTCCGTGCGGAGGCGGCCCCCCTCGCTCTCCGTACTCCCTGTTGCCGAGTCGACGTGCCTTCGCTCCCCTACGCAGTCGTCTTTTTGCATCTCCGGCGGACTCCCCCGGGTACCGCTGCTTGACCTCGACGCCCCCGAAGAAGGCGATCCCCCTGATCCGAAGCGTCGGTTGGTCGGGATGCCAGCCGGGAGAGTCGTGCGACACTCCGTCGAAGGCGCCCATCACCCCGATCCCGTCGCACTGCACGCGCAGACCGGGTGGTACCAGGATCTCCACGCCCCCCATCAGGGCGATGACCACGAGGTCGGTCACACCCGCGGCGAAGCTCGCCTCCCGAAAGTCCAGCTTGATGCTCCCCATTGCCGCCAGGGCATTGATCTGACGAGCGGGCCGCCAACTCCCCCTATGCGCAGTCCCGCCCATTACGGCACCGAGCAGCTGCCGATCCCGGCGCGGAACATCGTCCGAGTGGGGAAACGCGGACCGCTCGCTCGACGAGACGGCAGGAAGATCGGCGAGAACGGCATCGACCTCGACTGCACTGACTGCCCGGTACAACCGGTCGAGGCGGTTTTCGAAGTCCTGGAGCTCGATGTGCTCCCGGATGTAGTGGCGGGTCAGCAGATCGATCGCCTTCTGCCTGTGCGCATCGAGATGGACGACGCGGGATGCATCCGGCGTCACAGCCCACCCCCGTCAGAACGAAGGCAGGAGGCGCCAGGACGATCGGGAAGTTGGAACTTCATCGCCCTCTGACCCAGGCCGCGACACTCCGCCAGCCGGCTCGTCTCCCGGTATTCAGGATGCCGGCACGATAGATTCTCCCCGCGACCCAGCCAATCGCGACGATGCTCAGGAGAAGCCAGGCGACCGCAAGGATGACATCAGTCGTTCCGGCGCCGCCGGCAAACCAGCGGATCGGCACCACCAGCGGCGCGGTCAGCGGAATCCAGGACATGACCACCGCCGCCGTACCCGCGGGCGCTCGCACGAGGGTTTCCGCCATCACAATCGGGATGAGGAGCGGAAGCGTGAGGGGCATTGTGAATCGCTGTGCATCCTCCATCGTTTCTGCCGCCGCTCCGAGTGCGGCGAACATCGTTGCAAAGAGGAAGAAGCCGAGCACGACGAAGAGAGCGAAGATGACGAACCCGCCGACAGGGATGAAGCCCAATATGTCGTTGCGGAGTTCCGGGTCCGCCCCCAGCATCGCCAGCAGGGGGAGGCCGATCAGCGCCATGACGAGCGCCCCCCAGATCGCGACCTGCAGCAGCGCAGTAGATCCCACGCCGAGGACCTTGCCCAGCATCAGCTTCGCCGGACTTACCGAAGAAACGAGGATTTCGGAGATCCGGTTCGCCTTCTCCTCCTGCGCACTTCGCAGAACGTGCACGCCATAGATCAGAATGAGGAAGTAGAGGATGAACGCGACTGCCATGCCGACGAAGCTTTGCGCGACGGAGCGATCCTCCTCGCCCCGTTCGGTTACGCGAACCTCATTCAGGGTGACGGGCTCCAGCAGTTCCTGGACACTCTCCTGCCCGATCCCCAGTTCGGCCGCGCGCTCGCTCTGAATGCTTGCTGAAAGAGCACTCCGGATCCGGGATCGTTCGCCCGTAGTGATCGGATCCACCGACCAGAGGGAGACTTCGCTTCCGCCCCGCACATCCTGCGGGATGCGCATGTATGCGTCGATGCCGCCGGATCGCAGCCTCGCGGTCAGCGCAGCCGACTGCGAGGACAGATCGCCGGGGGCAATGGTGACCTCCGTGTCGGTATTCCCGCCATCCTCAGCCAGCCGCGTGATGACGGCCGGACCCAGTCGATCGGCGCTCTCATCGACGATCACCAGCCGGAACCCCCTATCCTCTGAACGCTGACTGAGGAAGGCGGGAAGAAGCAGCGCGCCGAGGAAGAAGACGGGCGTCAGGATGGTGCTGATGATGAAGCTCTTCGACCGCACCCGCTCCCAGAATTCGCGCTCCACGATTACGGCAAGATCACGCATCCCGGCCCTCCCGCTTCTGGGGGTTGGCGGCAACATCACCGACATGACTGACGAAGATCTCGTGGAGGGATGGCTCGACCTGCTCGAATCGCGAAGGAACTGCGTCGAAGGTCGCGAGATGTGCGAAGAGAACGCGCGGCGATTCGCCCGCCGGAAGCACGACCTCCCATCCTCGCCGGGTCGGCGTCACGCTCTCGAAAAGCCCCGGCCGTGCGAACAGCTCCTCGGCTCCTGGAGGCGCTTCCAGGTACTCAACGCGCCACCGGTTCCCGAGGTTCACGCGCCGGATCTCATCGAGGGATCCATCGAGCACCTTGCGACCACGCGAGATGATGCAGACACTGTCGCACAGCCGTTCGGCCTCCGCCATGTTGTGCGTGCTGAAGATGACGGTGCGTCCCTCCTCCCGAACCGCCAGGATCGTATCGCGAAGGAGATCCTGATTGACCGGGTCGAGGCCCGCACTCGGCTCATCGAGGAAGAGAAGATCCGGCCGGTGCAGGATTGTCGAAACGAACTGGACCTTCTGCTGCATTCCCTTCGACAGGGCATCGACACGGGTGCGCCCCCACTCCTCCAGCCCCAGTCGCTCGAGCCACCGCGCACCTTCCCGCCGCGCCTCGCTCCGATCGACCCCTTTCAGGCGCGCGAAGAAGACGATCACATCCAGAACCCGCATCGTGCGATATAGCCCGCGTTCCTCGGGCAGATAGCCTACCCGCCGCAGGATCGTCGGGTCGTCCGCAGGGTCGACATCGAGAATCCTCACCGAGCCGCCATCGCGCGAGAGGATGTTCAGCGCGGTCCGGATCGTCGAGGACTTCCCTGCCCCGTTCGGACCCAGGATCCCGTAAATGCTCCCCCGGGGGATGGCGATGCTCAGATCATCCACAGCTCGGTGGCCGTCATACTCTTTTCGTACATTCTCCAGATGTAGGGCGTGCTGCATCGGATGGGGGTTGGAGTTGGAGTGAGGCCGCAGAGCGCCGTGCGGTCAGGGAGGAGGGAGCTGTTCATGACGCGCCAGCTCCCACTGCGCGAAAATCGCCCGGAAATATACGATGGCGGTCGCCAGCGGCGGTATGATCGCGAGGGGCGGAAGGCCGCGCCAGAAGGTGAACGCAACCCCGAAGAGGGCCATCAGCAGCAGAATCCGGGTCGCCGCATGCCACCCTCTCGCGAGAAGTGCCCCCAACGCCAGAATGATCAGAGCGTCGATGATACCGAGGAGAGTCTCGAGGTCGAGATAGACACGGGCTCTCCAGGTCCGCACAGCAACGAAGAGCGAAAAGGTCCCCGCCAGGAACGCCACGACCATCGCCATATCGATCCGACGCTGCGCTGCTTCCTCCCGGTCCGCCCGTAGACGGCCTCCTGTGCGCTTCATTCGATCCCGGCTTGCTGGTTGCGATCCCGTGGGCGCAGGACCGTCACCGTCTGCAAATCCGGGGCGTAGCCGAGGGAAAAGGGTCCTGTGCTCCTCCCTAGAACGCCATATACGAGACGATTGCACCCACCACCGCCATCGACAGCCCCCACGCGAGCAGCTTGTTGAAGAGCGCTTTCGAGCTCTCCGTTCCGGGCACGAGCGCGGCGATACAGAGCGCACCGATCGTGGAGAGGGGTGACACATCCACCAGATGGCCACCTACGCTCATCGCGGAGGCGAGCGCGATCGGGTCACCACCGCCGAGCCGTTCGACCAGCCCCGGGATCGTCGGAAGAAGGGCGGGCAGCACGACCCCGGAAGTGCTGCTGTATACGGAGATCACGCCTGTTACCAGAGCGATCATACCAGTCGCCGTATCGGGCGTCGCGAAGTTGGCCAGAAGGTCGGTGAACAGATCCAGCCCCTGCGTCCGCTCCAGCATCGCGATGAGCACCGTCACGCCGCTCACCATGATGATCACCCCCCACGGCATCCGCTTTATCGCATCTTCATGATCCGCCGCTCTCAGGAGCGCCAGAACCACGGCACCGGCGAAGGCACCCATCCCCACATTCACGCCGAAGAACAGCACGCCGACGAGAAGAATCAGGATGACGACGATCGTAATCCAGTTCTTCAGATCGAACCCCTCGCCCGCCTCCCCTTCTGCACTGATCGAACCTGAATAACGGTGCGCGAATAGCCGCCATCCGCCGAAGAGGAGGTACCCCGCGAACGCCACCCCGACGTGCGCGAGAAGGTTGCTGAAATACATGCGCGCTTCATACCCCGGAAGCCCGATATTCTCCAGGATCTCCGTGACGATGATGCCAGTCGGGGCGACAGGGGAAACCGCACCCGAGGTCGCGCCATGACCGACCATGATCGCCATCAGAAAGGCGGGAATCTGCGCGCGCGCCGCCACGGCCATCGCCATCGGAGCGATGAGTGCGGTGGTCGCGATGTGCCCCGGCCCGATCGCGGAAAGGATCGACGCGATGACGAAGAACATGATCGGGATCAGCCCCGCGTTCCCCCTGCACACCGCCATCGCCCGCTGCGCGATCCGGTCGAGCGTCCCGTTCAGCTGCGCCTGTGTGAAGAGCAGCGTCACGCCGGCAAGGGTCAGGAAGAGCGACACCGGGAAGCCCGACATGACGTCGCTCACCGCGATCCCGGCAACGACGGCGATGATCCACGCAAACGCCAGTGAAAGGATGCCGACATTGAGCCGCGAGAAGCAGCTGACGACGATTGCAACGATCAGTGCAGCGAGCGACAGATAGGCTGGATTCATTCGCAGGAAGCAGCGGGAAGGGGTATCGGCCTTCTTCCGGGAGAAGAGGCGGAGCGATTCGGGACGGGGGACGGTTCAGTCGGGGGGCACCATCACTTTTCCTCCAGCTTCCGGCACCGGTCGATCAACTTCAGATCACCCATCCGTTTCGCCCACTCGGGGAAGTCACGCCGGGGTCCGCGCCAGCGCAGATCCTCCACATCATCGAAGAGGGGCTCGTCTGTACGCAGCGTCGCCAGATCCTTGAACAGGAGCGCGGCCTCGCGACTGTCGACGAGCATGTCCGGGGGGAAGCTCTCGATGGGACCATGCGTATTAAGGAGCCGCGCGGCCGTTGCAGGGCCGATCCCGCGTATCCCCGGGTATCCATCGGCCGAATCGCCCACGAGCGCGAGATAATCCGGAATGAGGGTCGGGGGCACACCGAACTTCTTTCTGACCCCCGCCTCGTCTCGAACGGCCTGGGTTCGACGATCGATCTGCACGACGCGTTCGCCGCGGACGCACTGGGCCAGATCCTTGTCGGGCGTCCAGATGCACACCTTGTCGACGCGGGGGTCGCCGGCGGCGATGGCGGCGGCAGCAGCAAGACCATCATCGGCTTCCAGCTCGACCATCGGCCATACCGCGACGCCCATCGAGTGGAGGGCGTCTTCGAGAGGGTGGAACTGGTCGAGAAGGCTCTGCTCCACACCCTGCCCCGTCTTGTATCCCGCCCACAACCCGTTGCGGAACGACTCGATGAGGTGGTCGGTGGCTACACCGATGTGCGTGGCGCCGCTTTCGAGCATCTGCAGCACCGTCCTGCAGACCCCCAGCGCCGCTCCCAGCGGCGGGTCATCCTTCTTGTGGAAGCGGCGGAGCCCGTAGAAGTGCCGGAACAGTTCGTACGTCCCATCGACGAGATGAACGATCATCGGGGCGGCTTCGGTTCCGGCACAGGGATTCGAGAGGTGGCAGCCGGCTAGGTCGTGGTCGGAGCAGCACCGAGGTCGCTGGTGCAGTGACCGCATCGGCTGGCCGGAATCGGTACGCGCATCCGGCAGTGCGGGCACTCCTTCTCCGTTTCCGCGGGCGGCGCAGCTTCCTCCAGAACGCGGAGACGGTTGTAGCTCTGTACCACCAGGAACACCGCGAACGCGATGATCAGGAAGGAGATGAGGTTGTTGAGGAAGAGCCCGTAGTTGATCGTGGCGGCCCCGGCAGCCTGCGCCTCCGCCAGCGAGGCGTATTCATCCCCCCCCGACAGATTGATGAAGAGGTTCGAGAAGTCCACACCGCCGATGACACGACCGATCGGAGGCATGAGGATGTCATCCACGAAGCTCTTCACCACAGTGCCGAATGCCGCCCCGATGACGATACCCACTGCGAGATCAATCACGTTGCCGCGATTGATGAACTTCTTGAATTCTTCGAACATGGCGCGATCCGTCGGATTGAGTGTGGAGGAAGTGCCGAAAGGTGCAGGATAATGCAAGAACGGTCGAAGAGCCACCTTGACCGTCGACGGCACGGACTGGCACCTGTTTCAACCGGGGCGAGTCACCCATTGGGAAGGCCCGGCAGGTCAGGACAGGAAAGGACGCCCGACTGGCAGCTTCAGAATGGTCGGCGGATCACTCCCAGACACAACCGGGCACGCATCACCCTCGCTCCCAATCCTCCCGCGGCCCTTCCACGGGGTAGAAGAGCGGATGGAGTTCGGGTACCCGGGTGTCCCTGAAACCGGCGGCGAGGCCGGGGTCGCGCTGCGCAAGCTTCCGCATCAGATGCTCCCATTCGAAAGCTACCTGGCCCGTCGTGACACCGAGCCGCATCTCATCATCCTGGACGAGGATCTTCGATCGGTTGAAAACGTATCCACGGCGATCGGCTTCATCGGCGACGGCTGAGAGGTAGCTCCCAATCGCGACAGCGCTGTCGGCACGGGCGACGAAGCGATGCAGTTGGGGATGGCGTACATAGCCGCGCGTTCCACCCTGAAGGACCTTCTGGGCAAGAAGCGCTTCCCGCCATAGAGCTACAAGGCCACGACTGTCCAGATACGCCGGATGAAGGGACCAGAGTCGCATACGGCATTGAGTGGAGGAGAGCGGCGAGATCGCCAATTGGCTCTTCCGATCCGACCACGGCCGGTGCCGGTCGGGAATCGGCCGGAATGCACAGGGATCGAGCTGGTACCGGACGCCACGATCTGAAAGTCAGGCAGCCACCTGACTCAGAAGCGTCGCCGCGACACTGCCGCGAATCCGATCACGCCGACGGCACCGGCGCACCAGCGGAAGATGAGCTGCGCGGATGTCGACTCACCCGGCCTCACCGAAAGCAGGATCACCTGAAAAAAGAGGAAGGCGAAGATAATCTGGAGCTGGAGACGACGATCGACGGGAGGACGAGACAAACGAATCTCCTGGGGATCGGGTTCAACACGCCGGAGGCCTTCGGCCCTTCGAAGATACGCGTCACACCCTCTGCAAGTTCCCCGCACAGACGGTCCGAACAGCTTGCCCGGCTTCACTTTCGCCTTCCACCAGCCGTGCAGCTTCCGGGCGCCGAGCGTCGACCAGGCGCTCCTGCTGTAGCTGAAATCTCGACCTTCAGTCGACGTAGTACTGGAACCGGATCCGCACGATTTCCCCGTCCCTGACGATCATCGAAACAGGGTCATCGCCGGCGACGCAGGAGTGGCAACGGTAGCTGCGCAGCGTGTCTCCGACCTCATCTGCCGAACCGACTTCCTCCTCGACCAGGGCGACCGGAGCACCGATCAACGGGTATGCCAGATATCGATTGTCGGAGACGTCCAACTGCGACAGCAGCTCGCCCCCAGGCTCCGGCACGTGAAATCTGACGACGATTCCCGGATAGTAAAGCGCAACGAGTGTGTCGGTAGCGCCAGGAACGTGACGGTTCGGAACCAGCCGCGACGTCGCGCTGTCCGGGTCGCCAAGGGTCGAGCGGACCCACGCGCGGGAGGAGGGTCTCTCCCTCAACAGTTGCGTGAAGAGTGCCTCCCGGTACGGAATATCGAGCGCCTCGCTTATCCCGGGGGAAGCACCGTCGGACGTCGCGTCGACCGGGGCTTCCGGAGAGATCCGTGGAGCGTCCGTCCCACCACACGCCACCGTCAGCGCCGTGAGGAGGAGCAGCCCGGCGACGACGATGCCGGTCGAATGGCTGAACCCTTTCATCTGCATCCTCCTGAAGCGCCTTCAGCGCGCGCGGAACATCGCGAGCGAATGATCATCGTCCACCGGCCCGATCGGCTGCAGCCACGTCTGAGCTGCGACATCCCCGGTGCACGGGCCGAAGCTGAAGAGGGTTATGCCCCGACCTTCACGCTGGCTGTCGATGCGATCCAGAACCGTGCGAAGCATCGTTCCGGAGAAAGGAGTGTAGAGGAAGAAGACCGTGCCTTTGGAGTAATCCGCCGCCCGCGCGTCGGCGGTGATGAAGCCGACATCCGCCAAGAGCAGATCGGCTGCACGGCTGCTGGCGTAGCGTTGATATGCCGGATCGATCTCGATGCCGGTCGATCGGACGCCGGTGAGGATATTCACCAGAATGGGAACGAGCCCGAGCCCGGAGCCGATGTCGACGAAAAGGTCATCCCTGCTGAAGACGATGCGATCGACGAGGTCCAGAATGATCCGGGCGGGCGTCGGCTGATAGAAGACCATCTCGGGCTCGCGCTCCAGAGCGGCGGTCGGGCCGGGCGCCGGAAAGAGCAGATCCGCCAGAAGTCCGTCGAGAGCATCATAACCTGGGCTGTTCGCCAGATGATGCCGGCCCGCAGCCTGTCCGTCGAGAATCGCACGCAGCGGCGCTCCCCGCAGTCCGCCGCGGATCCGCTGACGCAGGCCACTCAGAAATGAGGCGTCGATCGTCGCAAATCGATCGCGAATCGTCTCCGCCCTGCCCTCCAGGGTGTCCAGCGAGTCCGAAAATCCCGCGCCGAGGGAGGGTGACGGCCTCACCGGTGTCATCTCCATCTTCCGAAGTCGCGAAATCGGATCGAGAACGCCAAACTCGAGTCGGTCCAGTGCGCCGGCACGGCCGCAGTAGTTCATCTCGACAAGGAGATCGGCCTCATCTTCGAGGGCCGACATCCGCTCGGCAACGCCCTCGATCAGTTCCCACCCGGAAGATGTCTGTGACACTTCGGCAGCAGACCCGGAAGGAGCCACCTCTCCCGACGGACGGAAAGACTCCTCACCACTCATTGACGTTCATCCTGCGCGACCTGTCCTCAAACGTCACAGTCCAACCCTTTTCTAATCGTATTGACGATCACACCGACTTCAAGGCTCGGCGCCGAAAGAAGAGGGGCGACCCCCGGGAAGGTCGCCCTTGGCACTGCGATTACATCGATAAGCCGGCGCATCCCGGCTCGATACCCGCCGGGGATCCGGTAGTTCAGCCGAACTGCACCTCCCCGGTGAATCCGACCATCCACTGGATGCCGAAACGGTCGGTGCAGATGCCGTACTTTTCCGCCCACTCCGTCTTCTCGAGCGACATTGCGACAGACCCGCCCTCCGAGAGCGCCGCAAAAATCCGCTCCGCCTCCTCACCTGTTTCGGCGTCCACGGAGATGAAGCAGCTGTTGCCGTGGGTGACGGCTTGGCCGAGAGATTCGATAGCGTCCGAAGCCATCAGCATCGTCTGCCCGAGCGGCAGCGCGATATGCGCGATAAGGCTCCGCTCCGCGTCCGTCATTCGTTCCGCAACATCGCCAAACTCGCTGTAGCGAATCACGCTGAGAAAGTCACCCCCGAACACCTCGCGATAGAAGTTGAACACCTCTTCAGTGTTCCCGGGGAAATTGAGATAGATACTCGCTGCCTTGATCACGCTTCCTCATCGCCGGACGACCGGCGTTTGAAGGTCATTTCGAAGTCCCGCCATCCGTGCCGGTGTTATTCCTTGAAAAGAAGCTGTGCAAAGCCATGGAGGCTCTTCCGCCAGGTCTGGAATTCGTGGCCCGTGCCAGGCGCTTCATAATAGACGTGCCGGATGCCAGCCTGCTCGAGCGCCTCATGAATGCTCCGGCCCGTCCCGGCCCCCTCCTTCGAACCCATGCTGACATAGAAGACCTTAACTTGGCGGGCGAACTCCTCCGGCTGCTTCAGCAAGCCGTTGTAACCCGTTTCGATACCGGGGAACCCGAAGGGAGCGCTGAAGATGCCAATGTTCGCGAACTTGTCGAGATTCGCCTGCGTGATCTGATAGGTCTGCGTGCCGCCGAGGGAGAGCCCGGCCATCGCCCTGTGCTCCCGATCCGGAATCGTCCGGTAGTTCGCGTCGACCATCGGTATGACATCGGTGATGATCTGGGTCACGAAGGGCATGTTCAGATCCGGGCCACCGCCAGGCCCGCCGGGGTCGCCGGGGCCACCGGGTCCGCCAGCGGGAGGACCACCAGCCGGAGGACCACCAGCGGGAGGGCCGCCCATCATCCGGCGCAGATCGCCCGCGATCCCGCCGTCCTCCATCACCACGATCATCGGCTCGGCCAGACCCTCGGCGATGAGGTTGTCGAGGATGAAGCCAGCCCTGCCCTGCTGCGACCAGGCCCGCCTGTCCTCCATCATACCGTGCTGCAGGTAGAGGACGGGGTAGCGCCGTTCAGGATCATCGTCATACCCCGGCGGCGTGTAGATGAAGGCCTGCCTCATCTCCCCGTTCGAGTTTGCCTTGTACCACCGGCTCCTGACCTCCCCGTGGGGAACATCCTTTACTTCGTAGAAGTCGACGCCCGCCTCCGGTATCTCGATGCCGCTGCGAACGTTCCCGGACCCGAAGAAGGCTTCGCTCGCGGGATCGGCAACGGCGACTCCGTCGATCGACAGCTGATAGTAGTGGAAGCCCGGATCCTGAGGCGCCGTGACCCCGGTCCAGACGCCATCCGCATCCTTCGTCAGATCGGTGCCGAGCACCCGGATACTCTGCGCATTGGGGGCGTTGATGCGGAAATACACGCGGCGCTCGCCGTCCACCCGCGGATAATCCTGGCCGATGATGTTCGTCGAGGCAGGTTGGGTGTCAGCCGGGAATTGCGCGAGGGCAGGTGCCCCGGCAAAGGTGATCAGACTGACGGACAGCAGCAGGGGAAAATGCGGCACCGGTTTCATAGCGCCTCGAGGAGGTCGGAGTGGAAAGAGGAAGAGCTGAAGAAGGCCGTATCGGGACGATCTCCGAGAGTAGATTCGGGAGAGAAGGACGTCAAGCATCCTGAGTCCGGCCGGCAGGAAGATCCCGGGAACAGGACCTTTCGTCAGCCGCGGAAGGTGGACCAGGAAAGACGAGGCCGCGAGCCGACCTTCCGGGTCAAACGCTCGCGGCCTCCTTCGGGTGTCCGCCGCACACGCCATTCACGCGCGACGAACCGACATCAACCCTGCCCTTCCTCTGTTCCTTCCGTCGATAAAACCTTCGACTCGTCGCCGCCTGCTCAGACCGGACCGCTCGAACCGGGCAGCTTTGTACTTCCCATCAGGTATTTGTCGACCCCCTTCGCCGCATCGCGGCCCTCGGCAATCGCCCAGACGATGAGGGACTGGCCGCGCGACATGTCTCCCGCCGAGAAGACGCCCGGAACGCTGCTCATCATATTCGGGTCGACCGCGACATTCCCGCGCGCGTCAAGATCGACGCCGAGCTCCATGAGGAGGCCACCCGGCTCCGGCCCGACGAAGCCCATCGCCAGCAGCACCAGATCTGCGGGGATCTCCCGCACCGTCCCTGGCACTTCCTCGAACTTGCCATTCGTCCGACGGATCTCGACGATCTCGATCGCGCGAACCCGACCATTCTCGTCGCCGATCAGCCGCCTCGTCGAGACGGCGTAGCGCCGAGGATCGTCGCCGAAGATCGCTGCGGCCTCCTCCTGGCCATAATCGAGCTTGTACACCTTGGGCCACTGCGGCCAGGGGTTGTCTGCTGCCCGCTCCTGCGGAGGCTGCGGCATGATCTCGAGCTGCACAAGCGACTTGCAGCCATGTCGGAGGGAGGTGCCGACACAGTCCGTCCCCGTGTCACCGCCGCCGATCACGACGACATTCAGACCCTCTGCCGAGATGAAGTCACCATTCGCGAAGCCGCTGTCCAGCAGGCTCTTCTGCGAAGCGGTGAGGAAGTCCATCGCGAAATGGACCCCCTTCAGCTCGCGACCTTCGACCGCGAGGTCACGGGGCCGGGTGGCGCCGCCGCAGAGAACAACCGCGTCGAACTCCCCGCGCAGCTGTTCCGTCGGCAGCGTCTTGCCGACTTCGGTATCCGTCACGAAGGTCACCCCTTCGGCGGCGAGCAGCTCCACCCGGCGGTCTACCATCGCCTTCGGCAGCTTCATCTGCGGGATACCATACATCAGAAGTCCGCCGATCCGATCCGCGCGCTCGTAAACGGTGACGCTGTGCCCCGCCCTGTTCAGCTCCGCGGCCGCGGCGAGACCCGCAGGGCCGGAACCGACGACCGCGACTTTGCGGCCCGTCCGGATCGCGGGCGGCTCAGGGACGATCCATCCCTCCTCGAAGCCCCGATCCGCAATCGCCATCTCGATATTCTTGATCGTAACGGGAGGCGCGTTGATGCCGAGCACACAAGACCCCTCGCACGGCGCCGGGCAGACCCGCCCCGTGAACTCCGGGAAGTTGTTCGTCTTGTGAAGGAGATCGAGCGCCGCACGCCACTTGCCCTGCCGAACGAGGTCGTTCCAGTCGGGAATCAGATTATGGACCGGGCAGCCTGTGGAGAGCCCGTCGATAAGCTGGCCTGTATGACAGAAGGGGACGCCGCAATCCATGCAGCGCTCACCCTGTTCCTTCAACGTCGCTTCAGGCAGGTGCTCGTGGATTTCTTCCCAATCCTGCGTTCTGCCGCGCGGATCCCGGGAGGGAAAGGAGATGCGCGGAAACTTCATGAAGCCTGTCGGATTGACCATACGCTCGCTCCTCTATTCTCGAACGGCCGCGTGGGAAGCCGGCGCTCGCGCTGGATACCACTTCTGATACCGGTGATGGGCGGACCCGCCGAGTGGGACCTCCCGCGTCCGGCGAGAGGCCCTCAGAAATCCATCGCTCGACCCTCGTCGGCCTGGCGATGGGAACGCCCATCTATGTCATCTCATGATGGAACGCCCGGGAAGGCGGGGGACAACTCTGCAAATGTAATATGTGAATTCCGTCATGAAAAGATTTTCGTTCGGATGAATTTATTCCAACGCGGTCGGAATCGACCTGAACGGGAAACGCGACCGTTTTCCGGCGGGGCTCTGCCGCCGATGCGTCATCTGCAGCGCCGACGCTGCGTCGAAGGGCTACGACAGGAGGCGCGCGAGACCGGCAAGAACTTTCTGCCAGTCGGCATTCTTTGCCGCATTTCTTTCTTCTCCGCTGTGGACCGAAAAGATCACAAGTCGTTCACCCGCAAAGCTTTGAGTCGAACAACCCCCGTTTGGCCCAGCGAATGCAGATAGAGGAGCCGTCCTCAGGAAGATGTTTTTCTGCGAAGAAGTTCGCCCATCAGTGTGACCCGATGAATCTTCTGACACTCGAGCGGCAGTCAGTGCCCCGCTACGACACGCGAGCGCATAAATGCGAGCGCCGCGGCTATCATGGGCCTTTCGCGAACGAGGGCTTCTACGACGCGTTCCCGGAGTCTCAGTGGCATGGGATGGGTGACTGCGTGGAGTGCGGTACGACCCGCAAGGTCGCAATCGAGATCCAGAAGGCGATCGCGCTCCCTTCGGCGGCCTGACCCTACCCGCCCGCCCGACCCGATAGCGCGGGTCACCCCATCATTTCGATCGATCCCGGACAGAATTGCAGCAACCCGCCGCCTGAACGCTCAGGCGGCTTTCGTCGTTGGTCGCGCTACTCCACGATCGGACGCCCCTGGCCACGGTATCGACGGCAATCATCGATATCTGGCGCTCGGATTGCACTTGCCCCGAGGATCTCGGAACGGTCGATCCGCACCGCGCGTCATCAATGAAGATTTCCTATCACGCATCGCACGAGCAGTATCCTCCGAGTGAGCTGCTGGGCTATACACGCCTGGCGGAGGACGCCGGCTTCGAGGGCGTCCTGAGCTCGGACCACTTCTTCCCCTGGCTCGAGGAGAATGGCCACAGCGGTTTCAGCTGGAGCTGGCTCGGGGCGGCGCTGAGCGCCACTTCCTTTCCCTTCGGGATCGTGTGCGCTCCTGGCGATCGCTATCACCCGGCGGTCGCCGCCCAGGCCGCGGCTACTCTCTGCGAGATGTTCCCGAACCGCTTCTGGATGGCGCTAGGCTCGGGAGAGGCGCTGAACGAACACGTTACCGGCGCGACCTGGCCTCCGAAGGATGTCCGCCGCGCGCGGCTCCGCGAGTGCGTCGACGTGATGCGCGCACTCTTCCACGGCGAGACGGTCGACCATCAGGGCCTGGTTAAGGTCTCCGATGCACGGCTCTATTCACTTCCGCAGGTAGCGCCACCCCTTTTTGCCGCGGCGGTCAGCGAAGAATCCGCGCGATGGGCAGGCGGGTGGGCCGACGGACTCATAACGACAGGCCGCCCGGCCGCCGAACTAAGGAAGATGGTCGACGCATTCCGGGCGGGCGGCGGAGAAGGGCCGATCTATGTCCAGCATCCTCTCGCATGGGCGGCGACGGAGGCGGACGCTCTCCGGGCAGCCCATGAACAGTGGCGCTTCTCGGCGGTCGAAGGGGAGAGCATCTGGGACCTTCGGACTCCGTCCGATTTTGCTGCGGCTACCCGGAATGTTACGCCGGAGATGGTGGCGGAGCGGATACGCATTTCATCGAGCATGGCACAACATCGCGACTGGATCGCGGAGTACATCGAGGAGGGCGTTTCTCAGGTCTTCTGCTTCAGCGTCGCCAAGAACCAGCCGGCGTTCATCGAGGAGTTCGCCCGCGTGGTCATCGCACAGCTCAGGAGCTGAGCCACTGGGCCAACGAAGGGGGAAGGTGACGCTCCGAACCGTATGAAGGGAGGATGTGACCGGCAGCAGATTTCTTAGCGGCGCAGCAGCCGGAGACGATCTGATTCCGCCGCTGACACCAGTCCCGTTTCGATCAGAAAATCGATCATCGCTCCTGCTCGCGACGGATCGTCCGTCGAGGCTGGGGAGGTCAGCAGTTGAGCGAGGGCCGTGGCGTCACTGCGAACCGTCTCCCCACGTCCGAAGAAACTCGGCAGGTGGTGTGAGATGACGAGTCGAAGATAGCGCACCTCCGGATCACGGGGTGCCGCGAGAACCGCCGCGTCGAGCAGCGCCAGCCCTTCACGCGCGCGGGTCAGCTTCGCAGGCGGCCAGAAGGTTTCCTGAGCGGTCATCGTGCGGAAGGCACCTTCGTAGGCATCCAGCCGAGCGCTGTCGCCAGTCCCGACCCGCGCGGTCCGAGCTCTTCCGACTTCCTCCAGAGCACCCTGCGTATCCACATCGCCCGACGCCGCCGCCTGAAAATGATTCCAGAGCGGGTCGGTATCCGCTTGGGCACTTAGCGACCTGGTGACCGAAGCGAGGAGGAGGACAAGAACGAGGAGTGCAGAACGCAGTGTGCGCGAGGAGCGGGACCGCCACTCCCGGAGACCCATCGATGAACTGCACACGGACAGTATACCGGGGCCAGACAGCAGCCGGTGCGCCCTTTCCGCTTCGCTCAAGACGCTTCTCCGATTGCCCTTCGACCGGAGCGGGCCGCAGCGAGCTCGCGCATCGCACGCGCGGCAAGAAGCGCCTTCCTCGGTGTCGAAGTGTGCGCCCGAAGGGAGAAGTTATCGTATCCGTTTCGACGAATCTCCTCGTGGATCCCGCGGTAGATGCCGGCTGCCGCAGCGAACGCCTGCTGCATCCCGGCGGGAAGCGCAGGTAGAGCGGCGAAAGCACGCCGATATTCGTTTTCGGCAATCTCCATCACCTCTTCGAGCGCGGCCCGGTACCGTCGGTCGATGCAGAGCCGCCCTTCAAGCATATCCCGAAGGTCATCTTCAAAGAGGCCGTGCCGATGAAGAAGATCGGTGGGCAGATAGACGCGGCCCAACCGAAGATCTTCTCCGACATCCCGCAGAATGTTGGTGAGCTGCATCGCGTGACCGAGGCCCGCCGCCCGCTCCAGGGCAAACGGATCGTGGACACCCGCCAGCTCGGCGATCCACATCCCGACCACCGACGCGACACGGAAGGTGTAGCGCTCCAGCTCCTCGAGCGTCGCGTACGTCTCTCCGCGGAGGTCCATGCGCATCCCTTCGATCAGCTCCGCGGCGTAATCAAAGGGGACGTTCGCCAGCGCCATGTCTCGCATGACCTCGTCGACAAGGACCATCCCGGTCCTTTCGCCTGAATAGGCCCGTCGTGCCAGCGACTCCCACTCGTCGAGAACATCGCTCGGGTCGGGGCTTGCGAAGGCCGGGGAGATGCCATCCAGCTGTCCGGAGGCGAGGCCATCCACGAGGTCGTCGGTTACCCTGCAGAAGGTGTAGACCCGCGTAACCTTCTCCCGCTCTGCCGAGCCCAGCCAGCGGGCGGCAAAGCTGAAGGAGCGACTGTTCGCGGCGAGATGGGCAGCGGCCCCACCGGAATCCGGAAGCAGTCCGCCAATGACACTCCTGCACCCGGACGCTCCCGCGTTCTGGCGGATCAACCGGATCTCTTCAACCGATACTGCACTCTCTGCACGCTCGAGCCAGACGCTGAGAAGCGCGCTCAGCAGAGGTGCAGGGCTACCGCGAAGCACTTCAACCGCATTCAGCAGATGGTCGGCCTCCTGATGCATCTGCTGCAGGCACCGTCGCATCGTCGAGCGGCTCTCCTGGCCTGCTGCCATCGATTCGCCCGCCTCGGACTGCGCTCCGAACCCGTGCAGGAGCCGGACGATCTCTTTCGAGGGGAGCCCGAAAGCGACCGTGCCGGCTTCTGCGAGCACCCACGTCCAGCGCTCCTGAGCGTAGTCGGTGAGGGCCGGTTTGCCGGTGTCGGTCGAAGGGCAGTAATCGAGAAGGTCATCGAGCATCTGATACAGCCGACCGAGTCCCCTGCCGACCCGCCGGATTTCTTCAACGTCGGGCCCGCCGGCAAGGCACTCCGACGTCGCAAGGGCGCACCCGATCAGCTCCCCTGACTTGGCTTCGGCGATCTCCAGGCAGCGCCATCTGTCGAAACGCTGTCCACGCAGCCGACCCTGATCGACCTCTCCCGCAATCGTGCGCTCGATGGAGCGGGCGAACATCGTCGCGAAGGCGATCGAACCGGTGCGCGATGCGAGCTGGTAGCCCGTCGCCAGAAGATGATCGCCATGAACGAGCGCCTGTCCGATCCCGCGGTCCGCCGCCATCGTCGGACGGCCGCGCCGCGCGGTCGCCTCGTCGATGATGTCGTCGTGCAGAAGGGACGCCTCGTGCGCCATCTGGACAGCCAGAACCGCGTTCCAGAAGGGATGGTCCGGATCGTTTCGTATCGCTTCGGGCGCCATTGCCATCGCAACCAGCGGCCGCAGAAGCTGCCCCTCGAGCGGGGAAGCAGGCATCCCCTCGGCGACGCAACGATCGACGACAGCGGTGAGACGGGCGCGCAGCACCGCCGTAGCATCCTCGAGGAAGGTGGCGTGGCTGGAGGGGATCGGACAGCTGGACGTGACCGGGATCGCGCTCCGCTCAGAGCTTGCGCAGGCCGCCCTACTTTCTGCGCTTCGCGCCGCGGCCGGCGCGAAGCGGAGGATGTCCTTGCCGGACTCCATCGTCTCCATGGCGCCCGACGACTCCGCACTGGCGACAGGGGCGCTGCGTCTCATCGGAGTTCCCCGCCTCCCGACATCACGAGATCGTGCGGGAAAGCCGCATCAGCCGCCCCGGACCTGCGCACATATCTCGCGGCGGCCAGCGTCAGGAGAAGAACGGCAAGCGTCGCCCCCACCGCGCCCCAGAGCCCGGCGGCAGCGCACATCCCCAGCGCCAGAAAGAGGTTTGCCGCATAGAAGCCCGTCAGCCACCGGTTCGGGAGAAGCCGGATCCAGCGGTCCGCGCGCAGGGCCACCAGCGCTCCCATCAGGAGCAGACCGGTCACATACCAGCCGAAGAGATTCAGCCAGGGCATCCCGTAGTAGGGGCCCGTTCCCTCCCACACCCAGTAGGGCGTCGCGAAGCTCATCGCCGGGTCGAGCGCCAGATCCCAGGTGAGGAGAACGAGGGATCCCAGCGCGACGCGCCCGAGCCCCCGCCCCTCCCCGGGCAGCGCCACCATCGCGAAGGCGAAGGAAGGCACCGCCATGTAGAACCAGCTCAGCGGAATCACAACCGGAACATGCTCTGCCCACATCGGGTCGAGCAGGGTGCTGTAGTCGTAGTGGCCGAAGGGGATGCCACGCGTCGTCCCCAGCAGTTCGGCACCGAGGCTGATCAGATACAGAGCGGCGAAGGCGGGCAGCCACCGGAGCCTCACGCGCCTGAGAAGGACCAGCGCGAAAACCGCCATCGCAAGCCAGACCTGGCCTACCGCGAAGAACCGGAAGGCGAAGCCGTAGAAAGCGAGCGACGATTCCGGGAGCCCGACCAGCAACTGCGGATGCTGGCCGAACGTGGCAAAACCCAGAACGGACATAGCGGTGAAGGCGGTGAGAACCGACAGCGCGACGATCTCCAACCTCGTCGCAGCGTTGGCCGTGGCGACGCCGGTCATTCCCTCGTGTGCTCCCGTCACGCGCGCACCTTTTGTCTGTTGAACGTTGTCGTCCGGCAGTCACCCCGCAAAGACGATACCGCAGTCGGTACATGTTGTCAACCTTGCGTTCATATAATATGTTGACATGACATAGACATCAAACTGCAGTCCGTCCTGCGCCTGCACGAGGGGCGCGAGCGTATTGCAGGCGATAACGGCCTCCGGAATCATGGATAACGAAGCGCGCTTTACGATCGGGGCGGTTTCTCAGCGGACCCGGCTCTCTCCCCACGTCATCCGGGCGTGGGAGCGGCGGTACGGGGTAGTCTCGCCCGTCCGCACGGAGGGCGGCACCCGCCTCTATTCGAATGCGGATATCCTTCGTCTGCGGCTCCTCCGCCGCGCGACGGAGAGCGGCTATTCGATAGGGCGTGCGCAGAGTCTGACCCTCGCGGAGCTCGTTGCTCTCACATCGGAGCCAGTCGAAGAGGATGATGCGACGGATTTCCCCCCGCCCTCCCGCTTCGCGCAGATCGAAACGACAGTTCTGACCGCGATCGAGGCGATGGACGGGGCCCGGGTTCATGCGGAACTGAGGAGAGGGTCAGCGCTTCTGGGCGCACGAACCTTCGTCACCCGGATCGCTATTCCGCTGCTGGAGCGTGTCGGCGAACTCTGGGAGGAGAGCACCATCTGCCCGGCGCAGGAGCATCTTCTTTCAGTGGGTCTGCAGCGCGAGCTCGCGCTTCTTCTCGAGGCGCTCCAGGGGAGTCACGGTTCGCGATCGCTGGTCGCTGCGACTCTTTCCGGTGAGCATCATGAACTGGGTGCCCTCTGTACGGCCGTTATGGCGGCTGCCGAAGGTTGGCGGGTGACCTATCCGGGCCCCAACCTTCCGCCCGACGATATCGCCCTGACTGCGCGGCGCACCGAGGCCGACGTCGTTCTCATCAGCTCGATTCTGCCCGACGGGGCGGGATCCTTGCCTGAGCAGGTGCAACGCCTCATTGCCGCCCTGCCGGAAGGGGTTGCGGTGATTGTCGGAGGCGCTGGAGCGGCATCGCACGCGGATGCCCTGGCACAGGCGGGCGCGGTCTATCTCTCGGACGTCGGGCAGCTGCCAGAGGAGATCGAAGGATCAGAACGCGCATCGACCGCGCTTCACCTCCCACCGAAAAGGACCTTTTGAACGGTTCGCACGCCATCGTCATCGGGAGCGGCTTCGGAGGGTTGGCCGCGGCGATTCGCCTGCTAGCGAGGGGCTATCGAGTTACGGTCCTCGAAGCGCTGGATCAGCCGGGTGGACGCGCCCGGGTCTTCCGTCGGGACGGCTTCACCTTCGACGCCGGCCCGACGGTCATCACGGCGCCCTACCTGCTGGAGGAGCTTTTCGCCCTCTCCGGTCGCGAGATGTCGGACTACCTGGAGCTGATGCCGGTCGACCCTTTCTACCGGGTCATCTTCAATGACGGGTCCCGCTTCGACTATGTCGGGGACGAGGAGCGGCTGATCGCGCAGATCGAAACGTTCGAGCCGAGAGATGTCGACGGATACCGACGGCTCGCGGAGCAGGCGGAGCGAATCTTCGAGGTCGGATACGCCCAGCTTGCCGACCAGCCATTCGATCGCGTGTCCGACATGGCGCGCGTCGTTCCGGCGATGCTGCGGCTGGGAAGTCAGCGCTCGGTATACGGCATGGTCTCGAGCTACATCCGGGATGAACGCCTGAGACAGCTGCTGACGTTCGAGCCACTCCTGGTGGGGGGCAACCCGTTCAGCACGACGTCCATCTACCTCCTCATCCACTGGCTGGAGCGAAAGTGGGGGGTTCACTTCGCGCGCGGAGGAACGACGTCGATCGTTTCTTCACTCGTCCGGCTCCTGGAGGAGATGGGCGGAGAGATTCGTTTCGACACACCGGTGGAGGAGATCGAATGTCGGGAGGGACGGGTTATCGGGGTGCGGACTGGCGATGGCCATTTTCTGCCGGCGGACGTCGTCGTCAGCAATGCCGATCCCTCGTATGTACATGCGCACATGTTGAAGGGCGCCAGGCGGCGTGCTGATGGGGGGCTTCCGAGGCCGGGAATGCGGCAGTCGATGAGCCTTTTCGTGGCATACTTCGGGAGCCGACGACCGTATCCGGAGCTCGCCCACCACACGATCCTGATGGGCCCGCGCTACCGCGAGCTGCTCGCCGACATCTTCACGCGGAAGGTCCTCGCGGACGACTTCTCGCTCTATCTGCATGCGCCGACACGCAGTGATCCGGCACTCGCGCCGCCGGGCCACGAGGCGTTCTACGTTCTGTCGCCGGTACCCAATACTCGTAGCGGGGTTGCCTGGGAGAGTGAGGCGGAACCGTACTTCGATCGCATCGTGGAGGTCCTCGAGCGCCGGCTGCTCCCGGGACTTCGGGAGAATCTGGTGAGCCCCTCCTTCCTCACTCCGCGCGACTTCGAACAAACGCTCCGTTCGGTCGATGGCGCGGCGTTCGGCCCTGAACCGATCCTCACGCAGTCTGCCTACTTCCGGTACCACAATCGAAGCAGGACTCCCGGCCTCTACTTCGTGGGGGCCGGAACCCATCCCGGCGCGGGCGTGCCGGGTGTGCTCTGTTCGGCGAAGGTTCTCGATAGAATCGTCCCGCCCCCGGCGCCCGAGCGAAGCAAGGTCGTCATGTAGACGGCGAATGCGGACGGCACACCTTCTGCCCTCTCCTTCAATCCTGACTCCCCACTCTACCGAGGAGGAACATGGCAGAAGGCACGCAGGAAAAACGACTCGATGAGCTCTATGAACTCATTGCGAACATCGAAACAGCGATGTTCACCACCCGTCGCAGCGACGAGCGGCTCGTCTCGCGCCCGATGGCAACGCAGGCGCGTGAGCCCTTCGCCGATCTCTGGTTCGTTACCGATATCGAATCGCACAAGCTCGACGAGCTCGATCACGACCCCCACGTCAACCTCGCGTACTTCGATACCGACCGGTACGAATGGGTGTCCGTCAGCGGGACGGCGAGCATCTCCACCGATCGGGAGCTGATCCGTTCGCTCTACAAGCCGGACTGGAAAGTATGGTTCGGGAAGGTAGACGAAGTTCGTGACGGTGGACCGGACGATCCCCGGCTCGCGCTGATCCTTGTCGATGCGGACAGCGTCGTCTACATGAAACGCGACAAGCCGTCACCGCTCGTCCTTTACGAGGTCGCGAAGGGCTTCCTGACGGGGAACCGGCCCGATGTCGGCGAGGTGAAACGGTTGGAGATGTAGCAGATAGGAGGGCTTGCGGGTCCGGTAGCTTTGGCCGGACCTGGAGCCCCTTCTGCGGCTTCGCTCCGCCCGCTCCTTCCGCGGCTACGTAGAGCCGCAGCCGAGCTCACGGCAAAAGAGGAGCGGCGATCAGCCGGAGGATGTCCGCGAGCCGCCGGCGAGCGGGATGATGAGCTGCTCGAAGTAGCCGTACGTGACGAACTCCCCCGCCTCGACCATCCTGGAGATGACCTCGACCGGCGCCCACAGGAAGTCCGAAACCTCAGGACCGATCCCGATCGCTCCAAGCGCCTCCCGCCGGACGCGCAGCAGAAGGACGGCCTGCCGGCGATGTCCGGCCAGCCAATGCCCGATGGATTGGATTTGCGCCGCGTCCAGGCGCAGGCCCATCTCCTCCCAAGCCTCCCGGATCGTGGCGTCCAGGATACTTTCGCCTGCCTGGACATAACCGGCCGTCGTCGCCCACATCCCCGGATCGGAGGCCAGGTGGTCGGCCCGGCGCTGGATGAGGAAATCGCCGCCTTCGTCCATCATCCAGAGATGGATGACCGGGAAGTACTCGTCCGCGCGACGCTCCCCTCCGCGGGGCACGATCGTGCCCGAAGATCGGCCGTCGGCGTCGACCAGCTCGCACAGCTCGACCGGTACATCTTTCATGTGGTCATCCGTCCGTGGCTGCGGATGAGGGAGCGCGTCAGCTCTCCCGGGTTCGGTGCACCGATGAGGCCGAAGTTGCGCGCGAGCTCCATCTGGATTCGCTGGAGGACGACCTGGACTCCCTCCGCGCCATACGCAGAAAGCCCCCACGCGACAGGGCGGGCGATCAGAACCGCCTGCGCTCCCAGGATCAGCGCCTTCAGAACGTCCGTGCCGCGGCGGAACCCGCCGTCGATGAGAACTGAAGCGCGTCCCCCCACCGCGTCCGCGATTTCGGGAAGGTGGTGCATCGGTGCATCCGCGGGCGAGGAGTGCGGCGCGCCTGAACTGGAGACGACGATGGCGGGAAAACCCCGCTCGACCGCTGCGGCCGCCTCGGAAGCGCTTCGGATTCCCTTGATCCCGACGGGGCGTGTTGCAGCATCGCGAAGCCGCTCGACCGCGTCCCAGTCAAGCGCTGCGCGGGGGGAGGCAGCGCCAGCCATCATCTGCGGAGATCCATCTCCAGAACTCAGGATGATCGCCCCGGCCCCTGCCGCCTCCGCCGCCCGGACCCGTTGTTCAGCTTCGGGCTCACCGGTATAGACACTGAACCAGAAGGGACTATTCGCTGTCCTCGCGATCTCCGTGATCGGAAGCGTGGATTGGCTGCTCACAACCGCGAGTGTATATGACCCCTCCGCGCCGCGGATCGTCTCGGCTTCAGCGCCCGCGTGATACCGCCCCAGTTGTGCGACTGGCCCGACGAGGATCGGGGTGTACAACGACTCACCGAGGATCCGAACGGTGAGATCCATGTCGAGGGTCGGCAAGCCGAGCCGCGGGTGCAGGGTCAGACGCTCGAACGGGTCACGGTCGCCACCGGCGATTGTCTCGAAGATGGCAGGGTCGAGGGCGAGCCGCGCCTGCTCCTCGAATTGAAGGACGTTCACCAGATCCGTCGGTGGAGGCGGTGCCACGTCCCTCCGTCTCCGAATGGCCTCCGGGGTCTGCCTGGGCACTGCACCCGTACCGACCGCGGCCATGACCCCCGCGGCCGCCACACCGAGCGCGTCTCTCCGGGAAAGCTCTTTCATTGGAAGTCCATCCGGATGGCGGAGCGATCGAGGGCTGCGAGATTCTGTCTCCCCGCCAGAGCCATCGCAGCTCGGAGCTCCTCCTGAAGGATCTGCAGGATCCGCTCGGCGCCGGCGGGACCGAAAGCGCCGAGCCCCCAACGCGGGGCCCGACCGAAGCAGACCGCGTCTGCCCCGATGGCGAGCGCCTTGAACGCATCGCTACCCCGCCTGAATCCGCTGTCGATGAGCACCGGCACCTCCCCCTTCACCTCATCGACGATCTCCGCGAGCATCTCCAGCGTGGACGGCACGTAGTCCATCGAGCGGCCGCCATGGTTTGAAATGACGATGCCATCGAAGCCCCGGTCGATGCAGATGCGTGCGTCGGCCGCCGTCATCACGCCCTTCACCAGAAGTGGAACGGTCGCGAATTCCTGCAGCTGCTGAAGCGCATCCCAGGTGTAGAACATCCGATCGGGCGCATTGAGCCGGTAGCGGCGGGGCCCGCTGAAGTCGATCGGCTGTGCAGCGTCCGGATTCGGTCGGGGTGGGGGGGCGACCTCCCCGCCGAGCCGCCGGTTGTTGTCTGCCCGGTCGTATCGGGTGGCCTGCTGATCGATGGTGACGAGAATCGCCTGCGCCCCCGCGTCCTGGTAGCGCTGGATCGTCCGCTCACTCGACGCCGGGTTCGAGCTCGGATAGAGCTGAATCCAGCGCGGCCCGGTAGCGCCCGCGGCGATATCCTCCTGGGAGATCTGCGAGTTCTGCGACACGGCCATCAGTGTGCCCGTCAGTGTCGCGGCCTGATACATCCCGACTTCACCGGATGGATGAAGCTGAAGCTGCGACGCAGTCGGCGCGATGATGATCGGGTAGGGCATCCGGACGCCGAACAGTTCGGTCGAGGGATCTACGGCGTCGGGTGCCAGCCCCGCCCCGGGTACGATCTCGACCCACTCGAAGGCGTGGCGGTTGCGGCGGACAGTCCACTCGCCGTCAGCGCCCTGCATCATGTAGTCGTAGAATGCGCGAGGGATATTCCCGCGGCAGACGGGCTCGAAGTCGAAGGCGTCCACCATCTCGCCCAGCCCGCGGACGCGTTCGTGCTGGCTCAGGTCCCGAGGGTCGATCTGGGCAGGCAGCAGCGAGGGTGTGGCAAGCAGTCCGCCCAGCGCGATGAGCGCTTCGCGACGGTCGATACCCGTTGCCCATGCACGTTCGACAGGACCCACAGACACCTCCCGATGAGGACCGTTGATGAAGCCGGGGAGAGCCCCCGATCGATTGGGGGGTGGCGAGAAGTTGCGCGGGAGCCGCCCGGAAGCGGCGCCCGGCGTGGCTCTGCGCTGCCGGAAATCAGCCTTCTCCGACCTGAACCCTGCGGAGCTGATCGAGAAGGAGCTCCAGGTGTTCGACGCCGAGGCGCGACCAGACATTATACAGACAATCCTGGCCTGCCACACGGAGGTAGGCGAGCTGATTGGGCCCTTCCCCGCCCTCGGGTCCGTACTCGGCGAAGCTGCCATCCGCCCAATCCCTGCGGTTCGTCCACCCGGCGAAAATCTCCCCCGATGTAGTCGAGCCGGTACCCGCGACACCGAAGGCGCTCCTCTGTCCGGGCAGATCGTAGGCGACTGCCCAGCCCCCGGCGAAGGCCGCCGCGCGTGGCGCCGCATCCGCCCCAGCCCCGAGCGACGCCGGCGCGATCAGCGCACACTGCTGCCGGTTGTCCGCCCAACTCCACTCCTCGAGATAAACGGCCGGAACGTCCACCGCGAGGAGCTGTGGATGACCCCATCGGAGCTCTTCGTCAGCAATCGTATCCCCATCATCGACCGGCGCCGCAACTCCCGTTGCGGAATCGGGATGCACATTTTCCGGCGTGGGACTGGACCCACTTCCGCCACACGCCGCGACGATCAGAATCAAAGCCCAGGCGAATGGGCGAATTGCCCGCCAGCACCACCGATAGCGGTCCCGGTCGACTGGTGCGGTCAGCGAGTTCCCTTTGCTTTTACACGATGTGTCCATCACATCAACCTTTTGCCAATGAGTTCAGCCACTCCATCGCCGCGGCCCGCGTCGGAAAGAAGCGGAACCGCCTTCCACGATTCGACTCCCTGACGAAATCCTGAAAGGCGGCCGAATGTTCGAGCACATCCGGAACGACCGCCGCGAGGGGAATTCGGTAGAGGTCGAGCCGATGGAGAAGAGCGCCGAGCGCTCCGCTGCTGAGGTCGAAGAATTCGGGCGGCAGCGCGTCCCGGTCCAGGAACAGGGAATGTGCTCCCGCCTCGATACATTCGCCCGCCAGCGCCTCCGGCTCGAGCGCCGAGAACCGACCCTCCAGGATGGGATTGGTCATGGCATCTGTTGCCCTGCCGACTCGGCGAAGTGCAGAGATCCGTGCATCGTCTCATTCCTCGCAGAGGGAAGAGCCGCATCCGCCACCCAGCCAGACCGGACGCACATTGTCCGGGGAGCCGACCCTCGCGCGGAAGCCGACGATGCTATCGGACGGGACCGGAATGGTGAAGGACCATTCCGTCCGCCCCTGGAGACTTTCCGTCTCGACCGTCTCCCGTTCGAGGATGCGCGACTCCCTGTCGATGAAGTCGAACTCGATCCGGACGGGAGACATCTCGCGGTCGGTCCGGTTCTCCACCCGTCCTGCAACCTCCCGCCCTTCCAGGATCGAGCCGGTGAACTGCGCATCGACGATCTTCAGATTCTCGCCGGGGTCTGTGATCATGAACAGGGCACCGATCACGAATGCACCGACCAGCACCGTGCCGGCTCCCCCGGCGGCGATGCGGATGCTTTGCGGTTGTCCACGCGTTCCCCACCAGATGAAGGCGAGGATAGCAACGCCCACTACGACTGCCAGTACTGCGATCATCTCGTTTATTCCTGCGGCGGCACTCGCGCCGGAAAACCCTGGTCAAAGACCCCATTTCCGCCGTCGAGGGCGGCAGGGGAGAAATCGTGGCCCGGATGAAGCAGTAGCTGATCCGACCGATCATCCGTCGTTGTAGTTTGGGCGACGGAGGGCTGGCTGACCAGTCTCAAGGAGAAAAGCGTGGCGAAGATGACGGCGGTGGAGGCGGCGGTGAGTGTCCTGCAGCGTGAGGGCGTCTCGGTAGCATTCGGCGTCCCGGGGGCTGCGATCAATCCCTTCTATGCTGCTCTCCGCCAGAATGGATCGATACGACATATCCTAGCGCGGCATGTGGAAGGGGCGTCGCACATGGCTGACGGGTACAGCCGCGCCGCGCCGGGAAACATTGGCGTCTGCATCGGCACCTCGGGCCCGGCGGGCACGGACATGATCACGGGGCTCTATGCGGCGATCGCCGACAGCATCCCCATCCTCTGCATCACCGGTCAGGCGCCGAGGGCGCGCCTCCACAAGGAGGATTTCCAGGCGGTCGACATCGAGTCGATCGCCAGGCCGGTAGCGAAGTGGGCGGTGACCGTGCGCGAGCCCGGCCTGGTACCCCGGGTCTTCCAGCAGGCCTTCCACGTCATGCGCTCCGGCCGTCCCGGACCGGTTCTCATCGACCTGCCCTTCGATGTGCAGACGGCCGAGATCGAGTTCGATCCGGACGTCTACGAGCC
>CAYRLB010000014.1:0-52949 GCA_964424945.1 uncultured Gemmatimonas sp. | reverse complement strand
GGGGGCTGATAATAAGCCCTACGAGTAGAATGCCGCTTACGAGGAGAACAACCGAAAAGCCCATTTTCCGTTTCGTATTGATGATCGTGTCCGTGGATGGTAACCGGAACCGCACCAACTGTCAAGATGCTTTAGTCCGGATAGACCCTGCGGACGAGCCGTTTCATCGTGCGGGTCACGAAGCTGCGCGGCAGCGCGCGTGCGACCCACGTCGCGAGGAGGTTCTCGCCGCCCGGTACCTCGTAGCTCCGGCCCGCCTCGAAGGCGCGCAGCCCCGCCTCGATGACCTGGGCGGGTGTCCGGTAGCCGAACGCACCCTCCACGCTCCCGGTCCCGGCGACCTCCTGGAACTCGGTCGGCGTCCGACCGGGACAGAGAGCGAGAACCCGGACACCATGTTCACGGTTCTCGGCCCAGAGCGCTTCGGAGAGCAGGAGCACGAACGCCTTGCTCGCGGCGTAGCTGGCGAGGAGGGGTACGGGCTGGAATGCGGCGATCGACGCAACGTTGATGATGCCGCCGCTCCCCTGTTCCCTCATCCCGGGGATGGCGAGATGGGCGAGCTCGAGAAGGGCGCTGCAGTTGAGCTCGATCATCGTCCGGTGGCGCTCGAGAGGCACTTCGTGGAAGGCTCCCTGCGCGCCGAAGCCGGCGTTGTTGACGAGGAGGTCGATTGGCTTCGTGCTGCTCGCCTCAGCCCACAGCCGCGCTGCCTCTCCCGGGAGGGCGAGGTCGGCGGTGATGGTGCGGACTGACACGCCATGCTCGGTGGTGAGCCGGGTCGCAAGCGCCTCGAGCCGGTCGCTCCTCCGCGCGGTGAGAACGAGGTTCGTGCCGCGCCTGGCGAGCGTGCTGGCCATCTCGGCGCCGAGCCCGGCGGAGGCGCCCGTGACGAGCGCCCATCCGTCTCCGTAGCGCCAGGGCTTCACTTCGGCGCCAGAAAGGAAAGCGCGGCGCCCTCGAGGATGTCGACTCCCAGCGGCAGCACCTTCTCGCAGATGTCGAAGTGGGGCGAGTGGTGCGGATGGATGGCGCCTGACTCCTCTGAATAGGCCCCGAGGAAGAAGTAGCAGGCCGGCACACGCACCCCGAACTCGGCGAAATCCTCCGCCGCCATTGTACGGATCCCGGCGTCGCTGCGGACGCGGTCCTCGCCAACCAGCTTCGTGGCGACCTGCCGGACGAGGCGCGCGAGCGCGGGATCGTTCCGGGTCGGCGGGAAGATGAGATCGCGGAACTCCACCTCGACCTCTGCGCCATGTGCCGACGCGACCCCGCGGGCGACCTCCGTCACGCGCAGGCGCAGCATCTCCTGGATTTCCGCTTCGAAGGCCCGCATCGTTCCTTCGAGCACTGCGCGGTCGGAGATGACATTCATCGCCGTCCCCGAATGAAGCGCGCCGACGGTCACCACGCCGGCTTCCATCGGCGGCACGTTCCGGGAGACGATGCTTTGCAGCGCCACGACGATGTGGCTGGCGACGAGGGTCGCATCGATCGTCTGATGAGGCATCGCGGCGTGCCCGCCCCGCCCCTTCACGACGATCCGGAACTCCTGGGAGCCGGCCATCTGCGGGCCATCGACGACCCCCACGACGCCGCTCGGGAGCCCCGTCCAGACGTGCAGGCCGAGAGCCGCGTCGACGCCCTCGAGTACACCCTCTTCGACCATCATCCGGGCGCCGCCCAGGCCCTCCTCCGCCGGCTGGAAGACGTAGCGTACCTCCCCTGAAAAGTCGTCGCGGCGCCGGGCGAGGCGCTCGGCCACCGCGAGCGCGATGGCGACGTGCGCGTCGTGTCCACATGCGTGCATGCGGCCCGGGACGGTGGACGCGTAATCGTGCGAGCTTTCCTGCTGGATGGGGAGCGCGTCCATGTCGGCGCGCAGGAGGAGAGTCGGCCCCGGACGGCCACCGCCGCCGCCGCGCAGCGTACCGACCACCCCGGTAACCGCAATACCTGTAGCGACCTCGTACCCCGCCGTGCGGAGACGATCGGCCACGATTCCCGCGGTACGATACTCCTCGAACCCGACCTCCGGGTGCTGGTGGAGGTCGCGGCGAGTGGCGATCAGGAGGTCGAGCTCAGAGGGCATGGGGTCTTCTTCGATTGTCTGCTTCCGGGGCGCCCGGATATCTTCCCCGCGGAAGCGGGGAGCTGGCGGCGGTGGGATGTATGACCACCCGGCCCCCGGCCTCCACGCCGACCCTGCGCCCCGGCTTTCGCCGGGACGACGGTCGCGGGAGCTTCCCCTACCTCCCCAGAACGTACGCGAAGATCAGCGGCGCAACGATCGATGCATCCGACTCGATGATGTACCGCGGGGTGTCAACGCCCAGCTTCCCCCAGGTGATCTTCTCATTGGGTACGGCGC
Organism: uncultured Gemmatimonas sp.; assembly: GCA_964424945.1. Taxonomy (GTDB): domain Bacteria; phylum Gemmatimonadota; class Gemmatimonadetes; order Longimicrobiales; family Longimicrobiaceae; genus WHSP01. The sequence goes on along the minus strand of CAYRLB010000014.1, from coordinate 50,575 downwards.
CCGAATACGAGCCATAGCTCGTCGTTGAATCCGAGATCTGGCAGAAATAACCCCAGAGCGGCACATCGGTTCGCTGCAGATCCTGGTGCAGCATCGGCACGACGCAGATCGGGAAGTCGCCTGCGATGCCGCCGCCGATCTGAAAGAATCCGATCGAATGCTCCTTCGTCGTCTCCGTATAATAGTCGGCGAGCGAGATCATGTACTCGATGCCGGTCCGCACGGTGTGCACATTCTTCACATCCCCGTCGATGACGTGGCTCGTGAACATGTTGCCCAGCGTCGAATCTTCCCAGCCCGGTACGAAGATGGGGAGGTTCTTCTCGGCCGCCGCGAGCATCCACGAGTTCTTCGGGTCGATCTGGAAGGAGCCATCGAGAGCACCCGAGCGGAGGATCCGGTACATGAATTCGTGCGGGAAGTAGCGCTCACCCGCCCGGTCGGCCTTCAGCCACTCTTCGAGAACCACAGACTCGATCCGGCGCATCGCTTCGTGCTCGGGGATGCACGTGTCGGTGACGCGGTTCATGTGTCGCGAGAGGAGCTCCGCCTCGTCCTCGGCCGTCAGGGCGCGCCAGTTCGGGATGCGCTCGTAATGCTGGTGGGCGACCAGATTGAAGATGTCCTCCTCCAGATTGGCGCCTGTGCAGCAGATCGCGTGGATCCTGTCCTGCCGGATCATCTCCGCCAGCGAGATCCCCAGCTCGGCGGTGCTCATGGCGCCCGCAAGCGTGACGAGCATCTTGCCGCCCTCGTCGAGATGCCGGTTCCAGCCCTCCGCCGCTTCCACGACGCTCATCGCGTTGAAATGGCGGAAATTCTCCTTGATGAACGAAGAGATCGGGCCGGTCGTTGATGTAGACATTCGCTTATACCGAGTTTGTAGCGCTTCAGCGCGGGTTGTCAGAGCTGCGCCCGGCTGTCCGGCGGGGCAGAGAGGCGGTGGCGTCCGCACTGGTTCGGCGCCGGTCGAATCCGGGAACCGGCATCTTACTCATTCCGTGCGGCGATTGCATCTTCTGATGCCGCCTGCGCCTCGACGATGATCCTCACGACCTCCTCCGGCGAGTCGGTAAGATAAAGAAGGTCGAGGTCCTCGGCGGAAATCTTCCCCTCTGCCGCGAGCGCTGAACGGATCCAGTCGAGCATGCCGCTCCAGTACGCGCTCCCGAAGAGAATTACCGGGAAATTCCGGATCTTGCCAGTCTGAATGAGCGTCAGCGCTTCGAAGAGTTCATCGAGCGTGCCGAACCCGCCCGGAAAGATGATGAACGCCTGGGAGTACTTCACGAACATCGTCTTCCGCACGAAGAAGTACCGGAAGTTGATGGCGATATCGACGTAGGGATTCGTGCCCTGCTCGAAAGGCAGCTCGATGTTGCATCCGATCGATACGCCACCTGCGGCCTGCGCACCTTTGTTCGCCGCCTCCATGATTCCCGGTCCGCCACCAGTGATGATTCCGAACCCTGCTTCGACGAGGAGGCGCGCCGTCTCGTCGGCCAACCCGTAGTAGGGATCGGTGGGTAGGGTTCGGGCGGAGCCGAAGATAGAGACGGATGGGCCTACATGAGCAAGGGTTTCGAACCCCTCCACAAATTCACCGATGATGCGGAATACGCGCCAGGTATCGGTTCGGGTGAAGTCGGGTGGCGAGGAAACGTTCAGGAGCTGCTCGTCCTCAGTCGAGGCGCCAGCCCGGGTGGCCACGTTCAGATCGGGATTATCCTTCTGTCGCGTCATGTTCTCTCGGGGCGTATCTCACAAGTTCCGTCCGCCTTATCATGTTGGCTCGATGGCGGACAAGATCTGAACGGGGCATGGGGATCGGGAGCAGCGCGTGTCCTGTTCGCGGCGTCGACCGTCGCAATTACCCGGAAATCAGAGGATAGAGCCAGTGAAAATAGCGATGGCACTCATCGCGGACGAAGCGAATCTGTCTCAGGAGGGGAAGCTCAACATCCTGGGAGCGTTCGATCGGATTGCCGCGCCTTCCTTCCCCACGATCCATCCCAAAATGGTATTCGTGGTGAGGATCGATGCAAGTTACGGGGATGGCGGGAAGCGGACGCCGATTCGGGTCCGGCTCATCGATGAAGATGGGAACGTTCTTTTCGAAGCGGGGGGAGAGCTGCAGGCGCCGGTCGTGCAGCCGGGCGATGTGGCGACCACCTACCAGCTCTTCGCGCTCGCGGGCGTAGGCTTCGAGGGCCCGGGCCGCTTTCAGTTCGTCGTGAATCTGGGGGACAATCCGCCCTACGAAGCGCCACTTTCAGTAGTCAGGAGCGGATGGACGCCGGAGCCGACCGGAATGGAGAACTGAGCGGCAGAAGCAGGCGGCGCCGGTTCCTCAGGGGTAGAGAAGCTGTACTTCCCAGTCGCCTGACGCCGTGCGCGTATAGGCCTCGCGTTCGTGCAGCCGGCTCGGCCGGCCCGACCAGAACTCGATGTAGTCGGGGACTACCCGGTAGCCGGACCACGTCTCCGGACGGGGCACCGGCGCCCCTTCGAAGCGCTCCTCGAGCTCGCGCACCCGATCCTCGAGGGCGGCGAAGGAGTCCAGTTTCCGACTCTGCAGCGATGCCCACGCCCCGATCTGGCTGCCGCGCGGACGGGTGGCGAAATAGGCATCGGCCTCCGCCGCGGTCACCGGTGCGACCCGCCCCTCGATGCGGACCTGCGCTTCGAACGCCATCCAGTGGAAGCAGAGTGCCGCAGCGCTGTTGCCGGCGAGCTGCATCGCCTTGCGGCTCTCCAGATTCGTATAGAACACGAAACCCGTCTCGTCGAAGTCTTTCAGCAGGACCATCCGCACGGAGGGGCGATTATCGGGGCCCACCGTGGCGAGGGACATGGCGGTGGGCTCCGGGATGCCAGCCCGCTTCGCCCGCTCGAGAAGCAGGCCGAATTGGTGGAAAGGATCGTTCATGATCGTCGCGCGAGAGGTCGTCGGTTCGGCTGAGAAGATTAATGTACGGCGCCGCCGAACGCGAACGCAGCCGAGGTGCCGGAATGTGTGCCCGTGCGGAAGGACCTCTGGAAGCGACGGTACGGGCCCTGTTTGTGGGGAGGGCGTCGTTGAGTGCAGCGACGATCAGACCGCTCCGGAGGCAATCAGTGGCGCTGCGAATCGTGGATCGACGTTGCCGCCGCTGATGATGATGCCGACCCTCTTCTCCCTCGTACCCGACCCGAGGAAGCCCGCGAGCGCCGTTGCTCCCGACGGTTCTACAACGATCTTCAGCCGCTCCCAGCAGAACGACATCGCCTCGACGATCGCCTGCTCGCTGACTGTGAGCATCTCCGAGACGTTGTCGCAGACGAGCGGCCAGGTCAGCACCCCGAGGGAGGGCGTTCGAAGCCCGTCCGCGATCGTCGGCGGGTTGCGGACGGTGTGCAGCTTCCCTGAATGAAAGGATCGGGTCGCGTCGTCCGCTACCTCAGGTTCGACGCCGATCACCCGACATCCTCCTCCCATCGATCGGGCCGCGAGTGCGCTCCCCGAGAGAAGCCCGCCCCCGCCGCAGGGAACGAAGAGAAGGTCCAGCTCCCCTTCATCTTCGAAAAGCTCCAGAGCCGCCGTTCCCTGGCCTGCGATCACGGACGGGTGATCGAAGGGGGGAATCAGCGTCGATCCCCGCTCCTCCTGAATCCGAGCGGCGACTTCCTCTCGCACTTCGCGCTCCGGATCATAGAGGATGACCTCGGCGCCATAGCTGCGCGTCGCCTCGAGCTTTGCGATGGGCGCCGTGGTCGGCATGACCACGGTAACGCGCACACCCGCTTCCCGTCCTGCCAGGGCGAGCGCCTGCGCGTGGTTGCCCGAGGAGTATGAGATGATTCCAAGGCGGCGCTCCTCGTCGGCCAGCGTGCTCACGGCGTTCCAGGCGCCCCGGAACTTGAACGAGCCCGTCCTCTGAAAGCTCTCACATTTGAGATGGACGGTGCAGCCGGTCCGATCGTCGAGCGTCCTGGAGGTGATGACCGGGGTTCTGCTGGCGACGCCCGCGAGCCGCCTGGCTGCGTCGCGAACCGATTGGCCGGTCGGGAGCGTCATCGGCAGGTTCCTCGTGCTCGCGGCATCATCGCCCCTTTCCTGTCTCGTTCGGTGCAGTCGCGGACCGCCATCCCCTGATCGGTGAAATATCGATGGGGACGGCGGTCGGACGTCGGGAGTCGGTTGGGTACCGCCGCCTACCCTAGAGTTTCGACTTCACCCTCCTGAGGAGGCCGATCACCAGAAGTACGAGTGCGGCGAGCAGCAGCAGGTGCAGTGCAGCGCCGACCACGAAACGGGTGACGGTTGCAAGGATCCAGACCAGGACCAGGATAACGGCGAGCGTGAGGAGAGTGCGGGATGTCATATCTCTGATCGGCTGACGGGCCGGCTGCGGCCGTGGCTACTCCTGCCCGCTTGCATCCGGGCAGGCGGAATCGTTCCGCTTCGGACGATGGTCGCGCACACGAGCGTGGCACTCCCTTTCGCCCGAAGCTCTGAACCGCAGGCCCGGATTTGCAAGGGTCGAGCCGATCAGTACTTCGGGATGGAGGGGTCGACGTCGTCCGACCAGGCATGAATGCCGCCTTCGAGGTTGCGGACGCGTGTGAACCCCTGCCCCCGAAGAAAGTCGACCGCCCGCTGGCTTCGGGCCCCGGTGCGGCAGTAGACGACGACATCACCGTCCCGATCGATTTCTTCGGCGCGATCCCGCAACTCGTTGAGGGGAATCAGCTTTGCGCCTTGCGGGGCGAGGTTGCCGATGTCCCACTCGTACTGTTCCCGGACGTCGATGAGCTCGACCGCATCCCCCTTGTCGAGCTGCTCCTTGAGTTCAAGAACTGACAGCCGATCATTTTTCATTTCCTGCTCGTCCTCGGCGATGGGTTCGATACCGCAGAATCGTTCGTAGTCGATGAGCTCCGTCACCGTCGGGTTGTCCCCGCAGACCGGACATTCGGGATCGCGGCGGAGCTGAAGCTCGCGGAAGCTGAGCTTAAGCGCGTCGAAGATCAACAACCTTCCCGCGAGTGTCTGCCCGACACCGAGAAGGAGCTTGATGGTCTCCAATGCCTGGATCGTGCCGACGATCCCCGGAACGACGCCGAGCACCCCGCCTTCCGCACACGACGGCACCATGCCGGGCGGTGGCGGCTCGGCGAAGAGGCAGCGGTAACACGGTCCGCCGGGCGCCGCGAAGACGGAGTTCTGCCCCTCGAAGCGGAAGACGGAGCCATACACGTACGGCTTCCCGAGCAGAACACTTGCATCGTTCGCGAGATAGCGGGTCGGGAAGTTGTCCGTCCCATCGACGATGACCTCGTAATCCGCGAAGATTTCGAGAGCATTGGCGGACGTCAGCTGAACCGGGTAGCTCTCGACGTGAACGTGCGGGTTTATCTCCGCGATGCGGTCGCGAGCGGATTCCAGCTTCGGCTTGCCGATGGAATCGGTGCTGTGGATCACCTGTCGCTGGAGGTTCGTCACATCGACGAGGTCGAAGTCGACCATCCCGAGTGTGCCGACGCCTCCAGCCGCGAGGTAGAGTGCCAGAGGCGAGCCGAGCCCTCCCGCGCCGATGACGAGTACGCGGGAGGATTTGAGTCGCGCCTGACCGGAAACCCCGACCTCGGGAAGCAGGAGATGGCGCGAATAGCGGACCAGTTCGGCTGTTTCGAGCGCCGGAACCTGTTGGGCGAGACTGTTTACACTCATTCCAATCCGGGTTGAGGACCTGCGGAGATACACCCATGTTCCCGGGCGGGTTCTCCGTCAGACAGCGTTTCGCCCGTCGGCCATGCCCGTATATTCAACGGGTTGAAGCGCGACCGGGTGTTCCAAATGGAGGCGAGGAAAAGATGACCGGAGTTCCGAGGAAGATGTTCGGCCTCGCAGCCATGATCGCACTCTTCGGGTGCGCCAGCTCGCCTCCCCCGGGGAGCATCGCGCCGGCCGGCCCTCCGGAGGCGGAGTCGCTGCCCGGGGAGCTGGCGGTCGACGAGGCGGGGCTCCGCGCGCGTGGGCCGGAGCCGCCCCTAGCCGAACGATGGCGCTCGCCCTTCGCGGTGAGCAGTACGGGGCGCACCGCGCCGAGAACGGCGCGCACGGTGACCGTCCTCGGGGCGGATGCGGCAATCGCCGCTGGCATGGCGGAGATAGACTCGCCAGCGTCGGCGTCGGCTGCGGCGCGGGCTTCGGCACCGTCGTCGGGTGCGGCATCGACGACGACGAATTCCGCTTCCGGGGCCGCAGCCCGACCGCCCGCGGGTGGAGCGGCTTCGGCTCCAGTAGTGGCTTCGTCGGGTGCGGCTGGTGGATCTACGGTGCCTTCGGTCTCCACGGCGCCTTCGATAACGTCGCCGAGCGCAGCGAACGCCTCCGCTTCCTCGAGCGCGTCCGCGTCCTCGAATGCCACGTCGGCACCGTCAGGTCCGCCGGCAGCTTCAGCACCGTCGGCATCTCCAGCATCTGCGGCATCGACCGCATCTGCTGCGTCTCCGTCGGCTGCGACACCGGGCCCCGGCGCATCGGCATCGGCGTCCGCGCCGACCCCTCCCGCGGCCGCGACAGTACCGGCACCCGAAAGCGCTCGGGCAGGCGCATCCACATCGCCAGCATCGGATGAGGCAAGCCCGGGCTTCCGGCTCATCGGCGAGCCGATCGATCCTCTCGAGGCGAGCGGCGCTGCGCCTGTCGCAGCCGGCGCCGCCTCCGGATCTGCGGACAGCCGCAGCATCCCCGGACCTGCATCGGCATCCCGCACCTACCGCGTGGAATCGGGCGACTCCTGGATCGGCATCGCTCGCGACCATGGTGTGACTTTCAGCCAGCTCCTTGCAGCGAACCCGACTGCAGACCCGGAGCGGATCAGGATCGGCCAGGTGCTTCAGATTCCTGCTGCCGGCGGCGCTGCGCCCGTCGTGCGAAACCATCGCGTCGTCAGCGGCGACACGCTGTCGCAGCTCGCGGAACGTTACGGCGTTTCGACGAGGGCGCTGCGGGAAGCCAACGGGCTGGGGTCAGACGTCATCCGTATCGGGCAGGTCCTGACGATCCCGCCCTCCTCCGACTAGGCGCGTAGCCGCCGCCAGCGGGACGCTGATCGACGTCGGTCGCAGGACAAGAACGTCAGGGAGCGGTGCGGCGCGCCGGGAGGGTGGCGCTGAACTGCGCGCGCGTCGTCCGCAGCTCGCCGATGGTCGTGCTCATCCGACGGTGAACATCGTCCATCAGGGCAACCACGTCCTTCTCCGTCATCCCTTCGGTATGGATCGGGGGTAGCACGCGGACTTCAATAATTCCGGAGTGGATGAACCGCTTCGAGATGTTGAAGAGCTCGAGCACGGGCGAAACGACGATCGGCACGATCGGCACCTGAGCGGAAATCGCCAGGTGGAACGCCCCCTTCTTGAAGCGCAGAATCTCTCCCGCTACCCGGCCCCGGGTCCCTTCCGGGAACATCCACACGGATACGCCGCGATCCCGGATCGCTTCATCCGCTTCGCGCAGGCGCTGGACCGCGCTCGCGTTGTGCTCGCGGTCGATCAGGATGTTGCCTGTAGCGGCATAGAGCCACCCGAAGAGCGGAATGCTTCTCAGCTCCTTCTTCGCGACGAGGACGGTATTGGTCGGATAGAGCCCCGCCAGCACCGGAACGTCGAAGGTGCTCTGGTGGTTGACCACATACACGCACGGCTGTGCGCTCGTCAGGTGTTCCTCCCCCTTCGTCCGCACTTCGAGTCCGAGGATCGGATGGACGAGGCGCTGCATCGCCCTCGCATAATCTCGCGGCACCCTGCTTCGATCCCGCCGAAGGACCGCTAGCGCGATTCCGTAGATGGAGGCGATTCCAACGGCCGCGATAGCCAGGAAGAGACGGATGTAGAACATCTTCAGCGACGGGCAACGAGTGCGGCGGAGGCCTGTGCAACAGGCCTCATCATGATCGAATCCACATTCACGTGGGGCGGACGGGTGGCGGCGAAGAGAACCGCCTCGGCGACATCGTTCGCCGTCAACGGGTCGACCCCGGCATAAAGCGCATCCGCCCGTTCATGATCCCCCCGGAAGCGAACGCCGCTGAAGTCGGTCTGCACCATGCCTGGCTCGAGGTTGGTAACCCGGATCGGCGTGCCGACCAGATCCAGCCGCAGGCCCCGGGAGATGGCATCGACGGCAGCCTTCGTCGAGCAATATACCGCACTTCCGGGATAGATGTCCTTTCCGGCGGTTGAGCTGATGTTGATCACGTGGCCCCTCCCGCGTTGAACCATCCCCGGCAGGAGGGCGCGCGTGACATAGAGAAGGCCCTTCACATTCGTGTCGATCATCTCGTCCCACTCGCGGACGTCGCCGGCAGGGACCGGATCGAGGCCCCGTGCGAGGCCGGCGTTGTTGATCAGGATGTCGACCGACGACCACTCCGGAGGAAGCTGTTCCAGAAGATGTGCGACGACGCCGCTGTCCCGCACATCGAGCGATAGTCTGCACACCTCTCGGCCGTGGCGTTCTTCGAGTTCATCGGCCAGGGCGTCGAGCCGGTCCCCGCGGCGCGCGACGAGAATCAGCCGAGCGTTTCCAGCAGCGAAGGCTCGGGCACAAGCTTCGCCGATGCCAGCGCTGGCACCAGTGATGAAGACGATTCGGTCGGTCAGGTTTTTCAAGGCTGGAAGCTCCGGAAGACGGTCTGCAGCGGGCGAGCTCGGCCCGCTGCAACAAGGCTCCTACACGATTTTTCCGGCCTCCCGCTCCAGAAGCATCCGGCGCAGATGGTCGAGTGCTAGCTGAGCGGTCATGTCCTTGATCCAGCTCCGGGAGCGTGGGCCGAGAGAGTGCGTCCAGCTCCGGGTTTCCTCCGGCGTTGCAACGGCGATGCAGACCGTTCCGACCGGTTTGTCGGCCGTCCCGCCACCGGGCCCAGCGATGCCGCTGGTCGCGATGCCTACCTTTGCCCCCGAGCGCCTGCGTACGCCCGCCGCCATCTCCAGGACGACTGCTTCGCTGACGGCGCCGACCCGGGAAAGCGTCTCCTCCGATACGCCGAGAAGGTCCTGCTTCATCCGGTTCGAGTACGCGACGACGCCAAGAAGAAAGTAGTCCGAGCTGCCGGCAACCTCCGTGATCCGATGGCCGATGAGTCCACCGGTACACGACTCGGCGAGGGAGAGCGTCAATCCCTGCTGACGCAGCAGCTCTCCGACGACCTCTTCGAGTCCCACATCGCCAACACCGAAGATGGCGTCGCCAAGGCGGTCGCGGATGGGTTTCTCGAGCTCTTCCAGCCGCGCCATGACCGCATCCTGCGATTCTGCCGCGACGCTGACCCGAACCTGCAGTCGCGGGAAAGCCGCCCGGAAAGAGAGCCGCCCCAGCTTCGGGTCGATGGCACCCTGAAGGAGTTCGTCGAGCCGCGACTCCGTTAGCCCGACGACGCTGAACGTCCTCGCCCCGAACGCCTCATGACCTGCCCGGCCGGCGAGCCAGGGGAGCAGCGCCTCCTCGGCCATCTGACGCATTTCGCGAGGCACCCCCGGCATCGAAGCAATGAAGCCAGGCCGCCGATCCGGGCGCTCCACTGTGCAGACGAAGCCGGGCGCCGTCCCGATGGGGTTGGGAAGAATGGTTGCGCCGCTCGGGAAAAGCGCCTGCTTCCGGTTGTTCGCCGGCATTTCGAGACCTCGACCCCGGAAGCGCTCGGCGATCTCTTCCAGGGTCGGTTCGTCGAGCGAGAGCGGAACATTCGCGAACTCTGCGACACACGCGCTCGTCAGGTCGTCCGCGGTAGGTCCAAGGCCGCCCGTCGTCAGCGCGAGATCGGCGTCGTCGAGCGCGCGGGCGAGCGCGCGCCGGATGGCGGCCGGGTCGTCGGCAACGGTGATGAAGCCGGCGATCTCGATTCCGACAGACCTCAGAAGCTGGGCAAGAAAGCCGCTGTTCGTATCCGTGGTGGTGCCCGTGACGATCTCATCCCCGATCGCCAGGATCATCGCGCTGAGTGCGCGTTCGTTTCGGTCAGCCACGCATCTTACGCATGAAGTTCTTCACCTCTTCGCGCGGCATGCGCGTGAGGTGATTGAATTCGCCGCCTGAAGCGAGCCATTCCCCGCCATCGATCGTCACGCACTCCCCATTGATGAAGGGCGCCGCTCCGGAGACGAGGAAGGCGGCGAGGTTGGCGAGCTCGCCATGATCGCCGAAGCGGCCCATCGGGATCCTCTCACGCGCACCCTCCTCGATCTCCTGCGTCGGCATCAGCGCCGACCACGCGCCATCGGTCGGGAAGGGCCCCGGGGCGATCGCATTGACTCGGATCCCGTAGGTAGCCCACTCGACCGCAAGAGACCGTGTCATTGCGAGAACGCCCGCTTTGGCAACGGCCGAAGGGAGCACGAACGCCGATCCCGTCCACGCGTACGTCGTGACCACATTCAGAATCGTTCCGGATCGGCCGGCTTCGATCAGGCGTCGGCCTACGCTGTGGCTCGCGTGGAAGGTGCCGTGCAGAACCGTACGCACCACGGCGTCGAACCCGCGAGGGGACAGATCCTCGCTCGCTGCCAGGAAGTTGCCGGCCGCGTTGTTGACGAGGATGTCGATGGGTCCCAGCTCATCGGTGATCGCGCCGATGGCGAGGTCGATCTCCTCTGCTTCGCGGACGTCGGCGTGGTGGGCCGCCTTCCGGTTCTCGGGAACGTCGAGGGTCTGCATCGCGGCAGCGAGTCGCTCCGGGCTCCGCCCGACGATCCCCACCTTCGCGCCCAGCTCCAGGAACCGTCGGGTCATGGAGAGTCCCAGTCCGGAGCCGCCTCCGGTCACGAGAACGACCCGATCCTTCAGCAGATCGTCAGCAAACATGCGGTATCCGGTCGGGGGTTCTGTGTGACACTACCTGCCTCGCAGATCTTCGCGGACGAGCGAGGGAAGAACGTCCTGATCATCTTCCGCCTCGCCGCGCGTCTGCTGGAGCTCCTTCGGACCCATCAGGGCCGCGCGCAGCAACTTCCCCCACAGCTTGCCCTCGTCGGCAGCGTCTGGGGTGAGACCATTATGTTCCTGGAAGACGAGGCCGTACACACGGTCCGCTTCGGCGGTTGCCTCGAGACGCAGAAGATGATCGGCGATCTCCTGTCGGAGGTCGACGTTGACGGCCGCTTCGGCCATCATCAGGAGCTGCTTCGCCGCAAAACGCTGCTGGCCCGCACGCTCGGCCGCTTCGACATACTGCTCGATCTCCTGGCGGGTATTCTCCTTGAAGCCCTTCCCCAGCGCGAGCCATGCGAGGGTGCAGCGTGCGCGCACAGCCCGTGGGGAGATCTGGAGGAGCTTGCGACAGAGAACCTCGGCAGCACTGAAGCGACCCGACTCGAGGTAGGCGTCGATTGCACGACCGTAATATCCGAGGGCGCGGGGAGCCTGCCCCGCCTCGACGCAGAGATTGCCGGCCCGGTTCAGGAACTGGGTTTCATATCCCGGGGATGCATTCGCCGCCTGGAGCTCGAGCGTCTCGAGCTCTTTCTCCAGCTTCGCACCCTGATCGATCGTTCTCCCCCGAAAAAGATTTGACATCGGCTGTAACGTAAAATCGGGACGACCGTCGTAACGGCCTTTGCTTCGGAGTTTGGGGACGGGTCCCGGCCTGCGCCAGATGTTGCCGTGTGCGCACCCTCCCGGCCAGTACATTCGAATTCAGTACTACTCGGCCCGGATCCGGTTCAGGCCGTCCTGTGCGGAAGCAGGGGCATGGCGGTATCTTGGGTTCGGCCCCCGGGCTGATTTCCGGTCAGGGTTCGGTGTCCAGGATACAGGGAGCGCCACCTGCCCCTGACCTTGCGACAGCTTCTGCTGAAATGCGCCCGCGCCGAGCCATTGCGCGGGCCACGACCTGATGACATGGATCGGCTGGCGCGAATCGCGGCAAAGCTTGGAGACAGTCCGTCAGCGGCAATCATCGTCGCTCGTCCCGACGGGTGCGGCGTTGCGTCATCTTATGGCGTGCCGGCGGGTCGATCTCCCAGGAAGGATCTTCTCGACTTCCTTTTCGATCAGCATTCGTGCCGCGGCCGCGAGGTTATTCTCGAAAATGACTTCCTGAGAATTTCGGGGGCGCCTGCCTCCATCGTCAGCAACCTTCCCGGATCTCTCGCCTCCTTTGCCTGCCGCGAAGCGGACGGTGCCGCGAACGGCTTCCTCCTGCTCTTCGGCGACGACGTCCGAAGCTGGACTTCCGAACAGATCGCCGACCTGATCGATCTCGCCTGCTCCCTCCGAATCACGCGCCCGTCCGGTCAGGACGAGGCGAAGTCTCCGGGTACCCCGCGCGACTCCCTCCAGCGTAACGATAATCGCTTCCGTGCGCTCATCGAGAACGCTATGGATCTTGTCGCGGTGGTCACACCCGGCGGAACGATCGACTACATCACTCCGTCGGTTGAGCGTCTGCTGGGCCGTTCGACCGCATCCCTCGTCGGTGCAAATGCTTTCGGGCTGCTCCACCCGGAAGACGCGCCGGAGGTCATCGCGCGCTTCAGCGGCGTGCTGCGGGGGACGTGCGAAGGGGAAGCCGAGTTCCGGCTCCGGACGGAGTCCTCGACCTGGCGCACCTTTCGGGTGACGGCTCGCAACATGATGGCGGACGCGAGCATCGGTGGCGTCGTGGTCAACGCGAGGGACGTCACCGATGAGCGCCGCGCGACGCAGATGCGACGTCAGCTCGACGCCTTCCTCGAAGCCACCCCCGACTTCATCGCGACCTTCGATCCGTACGGTCGCGCGCTCTCGGTCAACCGTGCCTTCCGGAAGCTGCTCGAGATCGACAGCCCGGCCGCAGTCGCAGAACTCACCATCGCCGATCTTTTCCCGCCCGGGATCACAGAGCGCCTGCTGAACGAGGGCATCCCCCACGCCAGCCGCACGGGGAGCTGGTCTGGCGAGACCTTTGTCCAGGGCAAGGCGGGAGAAGAAATCCCGGTATCGCAGGTCGTTCTGGCGCACAGGTCACAGAGCGGGGCCCTGGAGTTCATCTCGACCCTCGCCCGCGACATTACCGCCCAGAAGGAGGCGGCCCTGGCACTGAGCCGGAGCGAGGCGCACTTCAGGTCGCTCATCGAGAACACTCTCGACATCATCTCGATTGTGGATGTCGAGGGGAAACTCGTTTTCGTCACCCCGTCGATCCAGCGGGTGCTCGGCTGGACGCCCGAAGAGCTGGTCGGTCGCAGCATCTTCTCCCTCGTTCACGAAGAGGAGATTCCTGTCGCCGCGGAAAACTTTTCCAGGGTCGTCCACAAGGGTGAGTTCGTCGCGCCGTCGGAGTTCAGGATCCGTCATAAGGCAGGAGGATTCCGCCGCCTGGAGCATGTGAGTGAGAATCTGCTGAATGACGCGGCCGTGGGGGGTATCGTCATCAACTCCCGCGATGTGACCGACAGACGGCAGGCGGAGGAAGCGCTGATCGAGAGCCAGCAGCAGCTTCTCCAGGCGCAGAAGATGGAAGCGGTGGGGCGCCTCGCGGGCGGTATCGCGCACGACTTCAACAATCTGCTGACCGCGATCAAGGGTTTCACGGGATTGCTGCTGCTCGACTTCGAGGAGCGCGATCCGCGCCGGGGCTTCGTCGCCGAGATCGAGGCGGCGGCGACCCGTGCGTCAGGTCTGACCCGCCAGCTCCTCGCCTTCAGCCGTCGACAGGTGCTGAAGCCGGAAGTGCTCGACCTGAACACGACCGTCGTTGAGATGGAGAAGATGCTCCGTCGGCTCGTCGGCGAAGATCTGCGTATGACGACCTCGCTGGCTCCCGACCTCGGTCGCGTCAAGGCCGACCCGGGCCAGATCGAACAGGTCGTGATGAACCTGGTCGTCAACGCGCGCGACGCCATGCCGCATGGCGGGGAGCTGGAGATCCGGACCTCCAATGCGACGCTTACCGAACGGGACGCGCAGACCCACGCCTATGTTCAGCCGGGGAGCTTCGTCCTCCTCGAGGTTCGCGATACCGGGGTCGGGATGAGCAGGGAACTCCAGGATCGGGTTTTCGAGCCCTTCTTTACCACGAAAGAGCAGGGGAAGGGTACCGGACTGGGACTCAGTACGGTCTATGGTATCGTCAAGCAGAGCGGTGGATATGTCTGGGTGGAAAGTGAACCCGACCGCGGAACGACTTTTCGGGTCTATCTGCCGAGAGTCGAAGGAGCCGTGACCATGCGGGGCAGCGAGGCTCCCGCTTCCGGAACAGTGCTGGAAGGTCACGAAACCATCCTTGTCGTGGAGGATGAACTGGCGGTGCGGGTGCTCGTCCACCGCGTTCTCGACCGGATGGGCTACCGTGTGGTCGACGCGTCCAGCGGCTCGGACGTTCTCGATCTGGTCAGAAGTGGCGCCATACAGCCCGACCTCCTGTTGACCGACGTGGTGATGCCGGGCATGAGCGGGCGCGAACTCTCGGACCTGCTGCAGTCAGCGCGGCCCGGCCTCAAAGTTCTGTACATGTCGGGGTATACCGACGAGGCCATCGTCCATCATGGGGTGCTGGAGCCGGCGGTAGCCTTCATCGAGAAGCCGTTCACCCCCGACGCGCTGCTGCGGAAGGTGAGGGAAACGCTGGATGGTGGCGGCGGAAGCGGGAAGCCGGCGGAATGCGGATAAGAGCACCATCGCGGAAGCGATCCTTTGCCGATGTTGCCGGGTATCATATCGGACGCGTCGAGGTTCAGCCGCGAAGTTCTGCAATGGCGGGAGGAGCGCTCGACGGCGATCCTTCGACGGGGCGGCTCAGGAAGCGGGCGGCTCCGTCTGGCAAAGCTTGGGTTCGGGGCGATACGGCGGGTCGAGCTTTACGCAGTGGTACGGGATTTCCCCTCCGCTGCGGGTGCTCGCTACGAACTTCGGGCTTCCCGATCGGCGGTGCACGCCCGAATCAACTCAGGATGGAGTCATCCGAAATGCAGAGCGTACGATATCTTGCAGTGCTCGCGCTGTTCGCCCTTGCCGCAGGTTGCGCATCGCAGCCCCTCCCTCCCGTCACTAGCGACGCTCCGGCTCCTTCGACAAGCCTCCTCACGACGGAAGGGATTCTCATACCGGTTGCTGCCCATATCCGGCAACTCGCAGAGATGGGGGCTGGGCCGGCGGGCCTCGACAGTGTCGCACTCTCGGGAGAAGCCGTGACCGGCCCGGAGCTGGCCATCCTTCAGAACCTGCTTCCCGGTATCTCCATCGGTGGGATCATGCAGTTCCAGACCAACTGCCGACCACGTGGCGGGTGCGAGCTAACCGTCCGACGCTGGTTCAGGGTCGAATCGCCGGTGATCTACAGCGACGGCACGGCAGGGGTCCGGCTGACGCACAGCTTCCGGACGCCAAGCATGAGGGTGCCCACGGGCACTTTCGTTACGGACCTGCGGCTCGCCAGATCGGACGAGGGGTGGGAGATTACCTCCATCAGGCCTGTGATGGGGAACTGATCCGCGCGGCGCGACATCGGCGCGACATCACAGCGAGCCCGATCGAGAAAGCTGCGCGCGAGCT
The DNA here is from genome assembly GCA_964424945.1 of uncultured Gemmatimonas sp. Classification (GTDB taxonomy): domain Bacteria; phylum Gemmatimonadota; class Gemmatimonadetes; order Longimicrobiales; family Longimicrobiaceae; genus WHSP01. Next base: position 35,055 of record CAYRLB010000014.1, on the reverse strand, counting down.
GTGACCTGTCCCCCGAATGATGGCTGAACAACCCCCCACAGAAGCTGACCGACCGGCCGAGGAAGCGGATGACCCACTCGGCCGAGGCCAGGCCACGCCCCGTCCGGATGCGGCCCCCCTCCCTCCGATCCCATCGCATGAAATCGTAGCGTCGACGCCTGAGCTGGAGGGGGAGGTCGCGGGCGTCGTTACGCTCGAGAGCGGCGAGGAGGAAAAGGCTTTCGAGGCAGGGCAGAGCCGCGGCGGACTATCTCTGGGCATTCGCTACATGGCGGCGGGGGCCTTCTTCTTCAGCCTCATGAGCCTCCTGGTGAAGGTGGCCGGTCAGCGGCTCCCCAGCCAGGAAGTGGTGCTGGTCCGGGCGGTCATCACGCTCGTGCTCAGCTATTGGGCGGTGCGGCGCGCGGGCGTGCCGCTCTGGGGGAATGACCGGCGCCTGCTCGTCACGCGAGGCCTGGTCGGATTCGTGGGGCTGAGCGGCTTCTACTTCGCCGTCGTGAATCTCCCCCTCGCGGAGGCGACGGTCATCCAGTACACCAACCCTGTCTTTGCGGCGCTGATTGCGGTCCGGGTCCTCGGCGAACCGCTGCGGATGCGCGAGCTTCTCTGGGTGCTGGTGAGCCTTGTCGGGGTCGTCGTCGTGACGCGGCCCGGTTTCCTCCCTTGGGGTGTCGCAGGCGGTCCGGTCAACACCCTCGCGGTGGCCGTCGGCCTGGTCGGAGCCCTCGGGAGCGGCGCGGCGTACGTCGCGGTGCGGAAGCTTCGTGCGACGGAACACCCGATGGTCATCGTCTTCTACTTCGCGCTCGTTTCAGTCGTCGCCTCGCTCCCCCTCGGCCTTTTCAACGCGATTCTTCCCACCCCGCGTGAATGGCTCATCCTGCTCGGCGTCGGGGTGATGACACAGCTTGGTCAGGTCTGCATTACGAAAGGTCTCCATCTCGAGACGGCAGGTAGGGCGACCGGGGTCGGCTACCTGCAGATCGTCTTCGCCACGCTCTGGGGCATCCTCTTCTTCGCGGAACTTCCGGATCTCGGGACGGTGCTGGGAACTGCGCTCATCATCGGCGGAACGTTGATGCTGGCAGGGTCTCCGCGGGCCGGGCGGAGGGCCCGGCAGGTCTAGGCATCTCCGTCACTGCTAGGGGACGAAAGCGTCTCCCGAAAGAGGCATTCCCACCACCGTTGGTCCCCGGAAAATGAGCAACGGCGCGGCTTTCCCGGGTGGTCTGCTACTTGTCAGATAGCCGGTCAGGTCGCCGCACGTCCCCACCTGCCTGCGGGAGGGCGGGGAGCAGGGGAAGCTTGGCGCCGGAGGGCAGACTGGAACCAGCGATACGGGAGATACCATGAACAGGATCGGACTTGTCCTTCTGGCTCTGCTGACGCTCAGCGTCGCGGGGCCGGCCGACCTCGACGCGCAGGGGCGAGGGCAATCGCGGCGGGATTCCGACCGCGACCGCGGCGGAGATATCTGGGATGTTCTCGGCCGCCCGGGCGAGGGCCGTGATGATCGGCGAGGAGCGGCTGGCCCTCCCTTCTGCCAGAATGGTCAGGGTCATCCGGTCCATGGCCGCCAGTGGTGCAGGGAGAAGGGCTTCGGCTCGGGATACCGGATCGATGACATCATCTTCCGGAACCCGCGCCGGAACGAGCGGTTGAACCAGAGGGGCATCCTCGAACAGATCGGCGACGTGGTGTTCGGCCGTGTGCAGCAGCGCGGTTACGACATGGGCGCCCGCGAGCCACTCCACGGCACGTGGAGCGCCGCACCCGGCGGCGGACAGATGCTGACGATATGGTCCGGTAGCATGATCCTCGCCGAGCTGATCGATCAGACGATGGATGGCCGGGTGGATGTTTTCAGGCTGCGCTGAGGAAGCATCACGGTGCCCGAAAGCCGCCGATAAGACCGGAGATGAGCCCCTCGACCTGTTCGTGTCGAGGGGCTCGTGTCTTACGGCGCGGGTGCTGGTGTCGGCGGCATGGTGCCGGACAGTCTCGTTTCCGCCCTGAACTCCGGTGGCTCTGGCTTGCCCCCAAAAAAAGCCGGACTTTGGCTGAACGACGACTCCGGGTATTCTACTCTGGAAGTCGGCCACCCGGAGCCGACCTTCCGAATGGAGCCAAGAACCCATCTGAGGCAATGCAATATCGCACTCTCGGCAAGACCGGCTACTCAGTTTCGACGATCTCTTTCGGCGCCTGGGCGATCGGCGGCTCCTGGGGCACCGTCAACGACGATGAGTCGATGGCGGCGCTGCGGAAGTTCGTCGAGCTGGGCGGAAATTTCATCGACACCGCTGACGTGTACGGTGACGGCCACAGCGAACGGCTGATCGCGCGACTGCTGAAGGAGCACCCGGGCGCCGTCCGGGTTGCCACAAAGGCGGGACGACGGCTGACACCCCACACGGCAGAAGGGTACACGGATTCGAACATCGAGGCATTCGTCGACCGGTCGTTGAAGAATCTCGGTGTGGACTCGCTCGACCTCGTTCAGCTGCACTGCCCGCCAACCCCTGTCTACGGCGACGCCGAACTCTTCGACGGGCTCCGCGAGATCCAGCGGAAGGGCAAGGTTCAGCACTGGGGCGTCAGTGTGGAGACCATCGATGAAGCGCAGACTGCCATGCAGTACGATATCGTCAGCACCGTGCAGGTCATCTTCAACATCTTCCGGCAGCGGCCCGCCGGGACGCTCTTCGACGAGGCGAAGGAGCGGAACGTCGGCATTCTGGCGCGCGTCCCTCTCGCCAGCGGCCTGCTGACCGGCAAATTCGAGCGGGGTCGGACCTTCCCTGCGGATGATCATCGCAACTTCAACCGGCTCGGTGAACACTTCGACGCCGGCGAAACGTTCAGTGGCCTCGGCGACCATCTCGATGATGCCTACACCGCCGTCGAGGCGCTGAAACCGTTGGTGCCCGAGGGCCAGACGCTCGCGCAGTTCGCGTTGCGATGGATCCTGATGAATGAAGCAGTCACCTGCGCGATCCCCGGGGCCCGCAATCCTGCGCAGACTGTCGCCAATGTTGCGGCCAGCGATCTCCCACCGCTCACTCCCGAACAGATGTCGGGGGTGCGGGAAATCTACGACAGGCTGATCGCGCGACACGTGGCGGGGCGCTGGTAACCTCGCCCGGCCGAAGAGGCCGCGTACAGGTATGGAGGGTTCCGGGCGCGCGAGGCGACTGCGGACAGCTGGCTGCCCGGCCTCGCTCTCTCCAGGGACGCAACTCCATGGGAGCAAGCCGGTTGCGGCAGAGTGCCGACGCCCCGGCCCTCCCCCCGCACAACTTGGCCGCAAGCGATCGTCCATATAGATCGTCCCATATAGATCGCCGCGTCCGCCGGAGGTCACATCCCTATTGAAGGAGCTGTATCTGCCTGCGGTGCAGGGGTGGGGCGCGGCGCTGACGGAGGGGAAGGACCCATACCAGGTGGGGCATGCGCAGCGGGTGGCGGAGTATGCGTCGAAGCTGGCGCGGGAGGTGGGGGTGGGCGGCTGGGACCTGACGTATCTGCGGATCGGTGCGCTGATCCACGAGCTGCCATCAGCCGATAACGATGCCTTGCTGCCAATCCCCAGCCGCGGTCCGGTTCCTGACCGATGCATAGGCGGCGAAGGGGCCGCGACCGGGACGCAGACTGCCCGCCCCGCCGCAACCCCAGTCTGACAGCCTGATGGCTCTCCCCCTTACTGCGGAGCTCCGCCGTACTCGATCTGCTGGAGCGCCTCGTTGGACGTCGGCAGCTCGGTCTGGCCCGCGGGGTATCCGTTCTGACGCAGGATGTACGCGACGATGTCGCTGTACTGCTGGTCCGGAAGGCTGCCCGGCGCGTGGAGCGGCATCATCTCCGAGATGAACTGGTGGATATCGCCTACCGGGCCGGCCCCCCAGGTCGCCTGGAAGCCGGCGCCCGTGAACTCCTGCGTGTTGTGGCAAGCCGAGCAGGAGGTCTGATAGGCGGTGTTCCCCCGCTCTGCCTGAGCGGCGGTATACACCCCCTGCATCGCCGTCCGCGGGGTTTGCGCAGAGGGAGCGCCCGTTTGCCCCGGCGCAGCGGAAGAGGGTGCTCCGGTCGAGGGCCCGGCGCTGACCGTATCCTGCTCCTGCGAAGTCGCGCACGCCCCCGCCACGATGACGGCAGAGAACGCCGCCGCTGCCAACCCCTTCCTGAATCCGTACATCATTCAAATCTCCTGTGAAAATGGACCGTCTTCTCGCCTGGGTGAAATTTCTACGCCAGAAGATCGGATCATCCTACACGCCGCAGCCGGCAGATCCAAGCACCCGACCCGATAAATCCACTGAAAGATCCAGCCGGCGCGGTGAGCGCCCCTCTCCCGGAAGATTCCGTGCCGCCGGCGCCCAACTTGTCGCTGGTCGGCCAATGCATTATTCTTGAAGTGGATGCATAGGCCAGGTCGGATTGGTGTCCTCCGTCCACCCTGGTAATCGAATGTGAGGCCCGCCATGAACAGATTGCCGCGCCGCTCGACCCAACCGCTGTCCGCCCTCCTGGTTGCGACGGCCGTACTGGCAGGCTGCTCCACACGAGCCGAATCCGGTTGGGGCATGCCTCGACAGCAGGACGGGAACACCCGCGCGTCCCTCTACATTCTCAGCGCGGAACAGATCCGGAACTCCAACGCGTCAAGCGTCGAGGACCTTCTTGAACAGCACTTCAGTGGCTTCTATCACCGCCCGAGCGATTTTCGCCCGGGCGCCAGCGGCGAGGTATTTGTGCTGGGCAATGCGGGTCCCCTCTTCGTCATAGACGGGGTCCCCATCGACTACGCGGGGTACCTCGGGCTCAACCCTCACGACGTCGAGTCGATCGAATTCGTGAAACATGGTGCGGCAGCGATGTATGGCATGCGTGGGTCGGCCGGCGCAATTCTGATCAGGACAAAGCACGATTGAGCTGCCCCCGCCCGAGCTATACGATCCGGTCGATCCTCCTGCCCGCCGATCATCTGTCGCAGCGAACACGTCGCGGATCTCCTCTTCGGGAGTGCCCCGCCGACGCACGCTGACGATCCCGCGAAGCCGGGAACACGGCTAGAATTCCTGCCCTCCCCCGCTTCCTCGACCGCCACAACTGCCTTAGCTTCTGCGCACGATGGCGCCTGCTCCACTTTCGGGGGGCAGGCGGCACCTTCCAGCAGCCGAACGCACTCTCCCGCCGCGGTCAAGACTACAACCTCGCTCAGAATCCTTCATGGCTGCTCGAAAGTCGCGGACCTCGATCTATAATCGGTTATCGTCGCGTGGATTCGTGCCGACACATGTCGCGGAAGTGGGCGTCCACCGGCCCCTCTTCTCGAACATCTATCAGTATATCGTGGATGGGGTTCGAACTACTCTCGTCGAGCCGAACCCCGAATCGGTGGACGATATTCGGGAGCATTTTGCGGAACGCCCGAATGTTACGCTCCATCCGGTGGCGATCTGCCGGGACGAAGGTCCCGTTTCGCTCGTCAGATGCGGCCCTTCGACCCATCTTCTGGGTATCGAGGGAAGCCCGGCGGCGGTGAACGACCGGCTACGTGGTCGATGATCGGGACATCTGCATCGTCGAGGGAAAGACCTTCGACGCGCTCGACGACGGAACCATCGACCTCCTCTCGGTGGATGTGGAAGGGTCCGAGTGGTTTGTCCTCGAGAGACTTCGAAGCCGGCCGCGGGTGATAACACTCGAGACCCACGGTGCCCGCTATCGGAACCCTTATCTCGACGAAATCTTGAGCTGGTTCGCGTTGAACGGCTATGCGCTGCTGTACCGCACTACCAGCGATTCAACCTATGTGAAGGCGGGGACGATCCGCCGCACGGCCAAAGACCAACTCGCACTGGCGGTGAATGTGATCTACCTGAAGTATCGCAGCATGGCGAAACGGATGCAGCACCTCATGCTCGACCTGCGTCGCGCCTCATGAGCCTTCTTCCGATGCTGCGTATCGGGGCGATCGCCCTGGCGCTGCTGACAGTCGGCCTTGCGGACGCTTCTGCTCGGCCCTCGCCGGTTCGTGCAGCCGACCCCGCCCCGCAAAGTGAAACGGCCTCGGCGAGCGGACCGGCGGCGGCGCCATCCTACGACCCGGCGGTTCCCGGCTCGGAGCTGACCGTTTACATCATGACGATGGGCCCCGGCGCCTTCGTATGGGAGCGCTTCGGTCATAACGCCATCTGGATACACGACGCGGCGCGCCAGACGGACATCGCCTACAACTGGGGTCTCTTCAGCTTCGACCAGGAAGGGTTTATCGCGCGCTTTCTGCGCGGGCAGATGGACTACTGGATGGAGGGGGTGGATGCGGAGGCGACCGCGAGCTACTACATCCGGACGGACCGCTCGATCTGGGTTCAGGAGCTCAATCTCACACCCGAGCAGCGACTCGAGCTTCGGGATTTCGCCGAATGGAACGCCCTGCCGGAGAACCGACTCTACCGCTACGACTACTTCCGTGACAACTGCTCGACCCGGGTGCGTGACGCCATCGACCGGGTGCTCGGCGGGGCGCTGCGGGAGCAGACGGGGGATGTCCTCACCGACGCCAGCTATCGGGATCACACCCGTGCGGCGGTCGGAGAGGCTCCTATTCTGTACACCGGCATCATGCTCGGGATCGGCCGCCCGTCGGATCGCAAGCTGATGGCGTGGGAGGAGATGTTCATGCCCCTCCGCCTGATGGAACGCGTCCGCGAGGTCACCATCGAGACCCCGTCCGGGGAGCGCGTTCCGCTGGTCCGGTCGGAGCGCCAGATCTATCAGTCCGCGAACCTCTCGGCGGAGCCGGCGCAGCCACCCCCGCTCTTCGGTTATCTCTCGACAGGTCTGCTGTTCGCCATCGGGCTCGTCGTAAGCGTGCGCGCGTCCGGACGGAGCAGGGCTGCGCGTGTCTTCTTCCGGGTACTCACCATCTTCTGGGGCCTGGTCGCGGGCATCGTCGGAACCGTGCTCGTGCTCCTCTGGGTCGCAACCGACCATACCGCTGCGTACGCGAACGAGAATCTCTTCCACTTCAACCCGTTATTTCTGGCGGTGGCGCTACTTCTACCGATCGCCGTATCGCCGGGCACACGCATGCGACGTGAAGCCTTCATGCTCGCAGCCACGACCGCCGCCCTCTCGATGCTGGGGCTCGTGCTCGGATTTCTCCCCTGGTTCTATCAGGACAATCTCGAGCTGGCGCTCCTCGCACTCCCGGTCAACATCGCGATCGGGTACGCGGCATGGCTCCTCCACCGCCGATCGGGCGGAGCGCCTCATGCGCCGGGAACGGCCGAGCGCCCGCGCGACGGAACTCGAATGAACGCAGCCTGACGACGACGATGGATGTTCAGATTTTCGGAACCCGTAAGTGCCGCGGTACGCAGAAAGCGACGCGCTTCTTCAAGGAGCGCCGCCTCAAGATCCACATGGTCGATCTCGATATCAGGCCAGCCTCGCCCGGCGAGCTGAGGAGATTCATCCAGAAGTTCGGCGCCGAGGCGCTGATCGATCGGGAAAGTGCCCGATTCAGGAACCGTGGCCTTCACGCAGCCCATCTTCCGGAGAGCCGGATCGTCGCGCTCCTGGAGGAGGATTCGCTCCTTCTGCGGACCCCGCTCGTGCGCGCGGGGAACCGGCTTGCGATCGGCCACGCTCCGGATGCGTGGGCGGAGATGGTGACGCAGGGATGAAGATGGAGATCGCCGGCGCCTCCTGCTGCTCGGAAGTGCGAGCCGCCCTCCTCGCCCGGCTGGACTCTTGAAGCTTCCTCCGTCCGACGACATCGCGTCAGCGGCGATCGACCACCTGCGCCGCGCCGATCGCCGAATGGCTGCGCTCATCGACAGGGTCGGACCCTTGGAGATCGTGGCTGACCCCGACCTCTGGCAGTCCATCGTCAGTTCGATCATCGGGCAGCAGCTATCCGTCGCAGCGGCGCACACGATCCGCGGTCGGATCGCCGCGCTGGGCGCTGAAGGATTCCCCACCCCCGAAGAGATTCTCGCCTTCCCCGACGAAGAGCTCCGCGGCGCCGGGCTGTCCCGCGCCAAGGTTCTGTACGTCCGTGATCTGGCGGAAAGATGGAGGACGGGCGAGCTTGACCCGGTTGAGATCGCCACCCTGCCCGACGAAGAGGTCATCGAAACCCTCGTCCGCGTGAAAGGTATCGGACGATGGACAGCAGAGATGGTGCTGCTCTTCTCGATGGGGCGGCCGGATATTCTTGCGGTCGACGATCTGGGGCTCAGGATCGGGATGCAAAGGGTGTACGACCTTCCCGAGCGGCCCGACCGGCAGACGATGGTGCGACTCAGCGATGCGTGGCGACCCTACCGCTCCTACGCGTCCCTATATCTATGGCGCGCTCATGACGGATGAGCCCGCCTTCCACTGGTTTTCGTAGTGAGGATCCCTGTTGTACCGGATATGTCGCTGACGCTCGATGGTCTGCTGGCCCGGGTAGCTGGCCGGCCGGACCCGGCTCAGCTGATGAAGGACTTCGTTCCGCCGCCCCGCTTCGAGGCCAAGAATTTCGACGGCTACCGCCCGCGAACTCCGGGTCAGGAGCTTGGCTTGCTCCGGGCCTCCGAAGTCGCCGATCGCCTCGTGGTGACCCGCTCCGCCTCACCGCTGACACGGCTCTTCAGCCGGCGCCAGGGCGGCACCCGTAGCGGTCGGGGACTCTACATCGATGGAGGGTTCGGCGTCGGGAAGACGCACCTCCTCACGGCGATCTGGAATCGGAGCGCGTCTCCCAAGTTCTACCTCAGCTTCGACGAACTGATGTACTTCGTCGGGCTTCTCGGCGCGCCGGCGGCGGCCGGTGCATTCCGTGGGGCCAGGCTCATCGCGGTGGACGAATGGGAGCTGGATGACCCAGGTAATCTGAAGCTTGCGATCGCCTTCCTGCGTGGGGCAATCCGCGACGGGGCCTTCGTGGCAGTCACATCGAACACGGTCCCTCTCGAGCTCGGATCGGGCCGCTTCACGCAGAAAGACTTCGCGGCTGAGGTGGAGGAGCTGGCGGCGGCGTTCGAGGTGATCAGAATCGATGGGGAGGATTTCCGTCGACGTGGCGCTGTTGAAGCGTCGCTGACGGCGGGCGGGGGAGCGATCGATCCGTTCGGCGCACCTGCCGCCACGCTGCACGTCAGCTTCGACGAGCTGATGGGAGCGCTGAATCTGCTGCACCCTTCGCGCTACCGGGAGCTCGTTCGCCCTGTCGAACAGCTTCTCATCGACAGTATCGTTCCGCTGCCCTCACTCGCCGATGCACTCCGCTTCGTGCATCTGATCGACGCTCTATATGTCAGTGGGCGGGATGTACGGAGCTTCGCGCCCGTGAGGCTCGACGCACTCTTCGCGGAGGATGCGGTGGCGGGACCCTTCGGGAAGAAGCTGCTACGCTGTATTTCGCGGTTGCATGAGATGCTGGGAGCGGAGCCACCCGAGCTGAGGCGCAGCGGGGCGGCCTGAAGGAGAAGGCGCTTCGGCCGGAGCTCAGTCGAGCTCCGGATTCTGCCGAAGGCGCTTGGCCTCCGATCGGCGCTTCTTCTGTCGGAGCCGCTCCTCACCTGCGGCGCGCGGAGGCTTCGTCTTCCGTCGAGGCTTCGGGACCTCGAGCGCGCTGCGGACGACCTCCGCGAAGCGCTCCGTCACCTCCTGCCGGTTGCGATGCTGGCTACGCGTTGTGGAGCCCGCGAGTGACAGCAGCCCCTCCCCGCTGATTCGGCTCCCCAGCTTTTCGCGCAGCCGATCCCGCTGTTCCTCCGAGAGCACGGCCGAGGCACCCACATCCCAGACGAGCTCGACCCGCGTCGAACTGGTGTTCACATGCTGGCCACCGGGCCCACCCGAGCGGGATGCGCGGTAGGTGAGCTCGGTAGCCGGAATCGTGAGCCGGGCGTTGATCCGGACATCGCCTTCAGCCATTGTACCCCCGATGGCTCCGGTAGAGCTGGATCATCGCTCCGGGCTCCGATTCGCGGTGCGACAGTCTAGTACTAGAGCGGTCCCTGACCGCCCCCGACCCCGACCAGGTGAAGGTCGAAGACCAGATCCTCGCCGGCGAGCGGGTGATTCGGGTTCTCCTCCACTGAACCGTAGGCGAGATCGGCCGGGACGATGATCCGGCGGACGCCCTGCTCTCTCATGCCCACCACCCCGTACGAGAAGCCCTCCAGTACGTAATAACCGCCCTGCTGCAGCAGCGCGCCTGTCCCGACGTGGAAGGCAATCGCGCGCAGCCCCTGCTGGCAGCTGGACTGGAACGCTTCACCGACCGGATCGACGAAGTACCCGGTGAAATTCACCGTCACCGTGTTGCTGGACGCCACGGGAAGCACGCCGCTCCCGATCTCCACATCGATGTAGCGGAGGCCATTGGCCAGAGTTACCGTATCAGATTCCAGAGCGGTATAGCTCAGCAGAAAGTCGTCACAGGGTGTGCTTCCCGGTCCCGAAGGGGATTCGTTACATCCCGCCAGGGCGAGTGTGGCGATGCCGAGAACCGCTGAAAAACGGTGGAACATGCTACCTCAGAGGTTGTGGTTCGGGGCTTGCCCGCCGCGCATCGGAGGCAGCCTGTACGTATAACGGTTGAGCGCTTCACGAAACGCACCACCGGGGAAAAGGCAGATAGAATGAATCGACGCCATTACCATCTGATCGGCATCGGCGGGACCGCGATGGCCTCTGTAGCCGGTCTTCTGCGTTCCGCGGGGCATACGGTAACCGGATCGGACGAAAACGTCTATCCTCCGATGTCCGACCAGCTGCGCGAGCAGGGGATCGAGTACGCCGAAGGGTACCGCGCGGAGAATCTCCGACTTGGACCCTCCGGGAAGGCGCCGGACATGGTCATCGTGGGAAACGCAATCTCCCGCGGAAACCCGGAGCTTGAGGAAGTCCTGCTTTCCAGGCTGCCCTACACATCGGCTGCGGCGATCGTGAAGGAGGAGTTCCTGCGCGAGCGCCGACCCATCGCGATCGCCGGGACGCATGGGAAGACGACGACGACCTCCATCACAGCGTGGGTCCTGGAAGTGGCGGGCTTCAACCCCTCCTTCCTCATCGGCGGGATCGCGGAGAACTTCGGGTCCTCCTTCCGCCTGACCGATTCCCCCTGGTTCGTCGTCGAGGCGGATGAGTACGATACCGCGTACTTCGACAAGGGGCCGAAGATGTGGCATTACCTGCCCCACGTCGCGGTCGTCAATAATGTCGAGTTCGACCACGCCGATATCTACCGGGACGAGGAAGCGTACCGACTCGCTTTTGCGCGCTTCATCAACCTGATCCCGGGTAATGGAAAGCTGATCGCAGGATGGGAATCTCCTATCCTGCGGGAGCTTGCGCCGGCTGCCTTCTGCCCGGTCGAGCCGTTCGGATACCCCGTCGAGGAGGGGTTGGAACCATTCTGGCGCGCCGAAAAGGTGACATTCGGAGAGACGACGACGCGCTTCACGGTCGTGCGCGGTGATGAGGTCTGGGGTGATGTCGAAACCCCTCTGCCGGGCGCCTTCAACGTTCGCAACTGCCTGGCCGCGATCGCGGTAGCCGAAGAAGTCGGCGCCGATCGTGAGCGTGTGAAGGAGGGGCTGCGAACCTTTCGCAGCGTCCGCCGACGCATGGAGGTTCGGGGGGAGGCGGCGGGCATCACGGTCGTGGATGACTTCGCGCACCACCCGACGGCGGTCCGGGAAACGCTGCAGGCTGCTCGGCAGCGCTTCAGCGGCCGCAAAGTGGTCGCGGTTTTCGAGCCGCGCAGCTATACGGCGCAGCGCCGGGAGTTCCAGGAGCGCTACACGGAGGTCCTCCGCGCTGCCGATCACGTCGTTCTGGCCGGCCTTTCGCGACCGGAACGCTACAGCCGTGACACGGGAATGGACCCCGAGGAAATTGTTGCAGCGTTGAGGGCAGATGAGGTCGACGCTCACCACATCCCGGCGGTGGACGATATCGTGCGACACCTCACGCGGGAACTCGAGGGGGGAGAGGTGGTGGTCATCATGTCGAACGGCGGTTTCGGCGGGATCCACAACCGGCTGCTGACGGCGCTTCAGGGGGATGGCTGACCAGGTGGACCGTCGCGATCACGGGGCCGCGCACCGCTGATTGCGAACGGGGGCCTTCCCCCATCCCTCGCTCAAAAGCACGGTTTATCATCTCCTGATACCCGGCGGATCATCGTGGAAATAGGGATCTATACATTCGTTGAACTTGGCCGGGACCCCATCACCGGTATCGAGGTCGATCCGCAGGAGCGGTTCAGGCAGCTGCTGGAGGAGGTCGAGCTTGCTGATGCGGTCGGCCTGGATGTCTTCGGGGTGGGCGAGCACCACCGGCCGGACTACGCCGTTTCCACGCCTGCGGTCGTGCTCGCGGCGGCTGCAGCGCGCACGAAGCGGATCCGTCTGACCAGCGCGGTCTCGGTCCTGAGCTCTGACGACCCTGTGCGGGTCTTCCAGGAGTTCGCAACGGTCGATCTCATTTCCGGCGGGCGCGCGGAAATTATGGCGGGGCGCGGATCCTTCGTCGAATCCTTCCCGGTCTTCGGCTACGATCTGGCCGACTACGACTCGCTGTTCAGTGAGAAGCTGGAGCTGCTGCTCGAACTGCGGAAGGCGGAGCGCGTGACGTGGTCGGGGCGGCATCGCGCAGCGCTCGACGGGGTCGGGATCTACCCGCGGCCCGTCCAGGACCCGCTGCCCGTCTGGGTCGCGGTCGGCGGCACCCCCGCTTCGGTCACCCGGGCCGCGCGGCTCGGACTGCCGATGGCGCTGGCGATCATCGGTGGGATGCCGGAGCGGTTCGTCCCCTTTGTCGAGCTCTACCGCCGGACCGCCGCGGCCGCGGGTCACGAACCGGAGATCGCGAAGGTGAGCATCAACTCGCACACTTTCATCGCGGAGAGCTCGGAAGAGGCCGCCGATGCCTTCTTCCCCTCCTACGCCCAGACGATGACCCGCATCGGGCGGGAAAGAGGCTGGCCGCCGACGACCCGCGCACAGTTCGACGCATCGCGTTCGCCGCGGGGCTCTCTTCTCGTGGGAAACCCCGACGAGGTCATCGAGAAGATCCTCATGGAGCATGAGCTTTTCGGTCACGAGCGCTTCATGGCGCAGCTGACCGTCGGCCCGATGGACCATGACAAAGTGCTCCGGGCGATCGAGCTGCTCGGGACGAAGGTGGCGCCAGCCGTTCGTTCCGCCACGGCCGGGTCGGGGCCAGGCGCCGGCCGCACAGGGGGACGCTAGCTGGAACTGACCGGAAGGAGGTGTCGAGGAAGTCGACAGACAGGGGGCGAGCGGCGGGTGGGCAGCGTTCGGCGACAGATGCAGTAGCAGAGGGAAGGCAGCGCTCCTCGAAGGATCAGCGGTGCGCCACGTCAGTCCGGAAGCTTCTTCTGAACCCTGACGGCCCTGGAGCAGAGCTTCTCGAGCTCGTGGTCCGGTAGCTCCTCCCAGGCCTCGGGAACGGGCATCAGGCGCCGCTTCTCCTCTTCCGAGTCGAAGGCGAGCCACTCGCGGATCGGAATCACCCAGCGCGTCGTGGTTGCGACCCGCCGATCGCCGCTTGACCGTCGCTCCGGACCGGAATAGAGCAGAAGCGGATCGGGATTCCGGCGTTCCCTTACGCGCCGCTCCAGGGACGGTGAAGATACCGGCCGAACATCCCACACCCGCCATTCCCTGCTTTCCGAATCTCTGAACGCCCTGAGTCCCATGACAGATTTCCTTACGAGAGGGTCAATGCGTCCGAGATGGTCGCAACTCTCGTTCCTGCAATGTTTTTTGCCGGTATCAGGGGCTGCCGCGGTCCGTCGATTCGTAGAGCAGGGCGGCGAGTTCGACCGCTGATAGTTCGCCGAGCGTCCGACCCTCGGGGAGCTCTGTCTCCATCTTCTCGCCCTGCCGCCCGAAGATGATCCGTTGCCTGGGGCGGACCCGCTGCTCCGCCCGGATGGAGGGCGCCACCTCGATCTGGATTTCCCATATACCCCCGACGGGATCTTCCCACCATCGGCATTCAGGCTCGCGCGCCGCCTGCAGGATCGCCTCATCGGTAATCCCGCTTCCCAGGAGGAGCGACCGCATCCGATTGTTCGGCGTCTTCTCGTCGTGGAAAAGGATCGCAACTTCATCTGCCCCGTGGTACGCGGTCCATTTCCAGACGCCGGAACGCAATTGGACGGTCCCCGCAACAGGCGGAGCGTGCCTCCGGACCTCGCGCATCGCACCGTCCGGAGATGCGCTCCCGCTATCCTTCTTTCTGAGTGGTTCTCGACGTGATGACAGTGGTGTAAACTCCCGATTCACTTTCGGCCGGCAGCGCCAGCTGGATGGAGCCAACCCCTCTCCTGATCCGCGGTCGCACGAGCTGCCTTGTCGACCATCCAGGTAGCTTCCGCGAGAAGGCGGGGCGGCGATGCAACCCGGCGGAAGGAGCGCGTCACGTCTGAGCCGTATTATCCGGGTCCCCAGTTCCGGAACATCTCAGGATCAGCGTGAATGTACTTCCGACGCCGAGTTCGCTCCTGACCATGACCTCCCCATTGAGAAGGTCTGCAAACTGTCTGGCGATCGCCAGCCCCAACCCCGTTCCCCCCGCCTGGCGGGTCCGGCTCTGATCGACCTGCGCAAAAGGTTCGAAGATAAAGTCCAGCATGTCTGGCGGGATACCCGGACCCGTATCTTCGACCTCGAAATAGAAGTAGTCGTCGTCGCACCAGCTGCGAATCGTGACCTCACCGCTTTCTGTGTATTTCGTGGCGTTCCCTGCAAGGTTCAGAGCGACCTGGCGCAACTTTGCAGGGTCAGTGTGGATGGGTAGCGGAGTCCCGCTGAGTCGTGCCCTCAGCTGAAGCCCCTTCGCCTCCGCCTGCGGTCGTACGAACTCGATGACGTCCGTCACGATGCGGCGCGCGTCGACATCCACCATCCGTGCCTCCTCGCGACCCGCCTCCAATCGGGTGTAGGTAAGCAGCTCGTTGACGAGCTCCAGCTGATGACTCGCGCTCGACTTGATTCGCGCAACCTGTTCACGCTGGCCGTCGGTGAGCGGCCCCTTCGTTTCGAGGAGCAGAAGGTCGCCATAGCCCAGGACGGCGTTCAGCGGCGTCCGGAGTTCGTGACTCATGATCCCGAGAAACTGGGACTTCGCCTCGCTCGCACGCTCGGCGCTCTCCTTCGCTTCGCGAACGCTCTGCTCGTCCCGAACCTTCGTGATCGCAAATCCGACCGTACCACCGATCGTCCGGGCCAGTTCGATCTCGGTATCCAGAAGAGGTCTCGGCTCGTCGAAATACATCCCGATCTTTCCCAGCAGCTTGCCCCTGAAGACGAGAGGGACAAACGCCATTCCGCGGATCCCTTCCGCCATCGCCGCACTCCTGAGCTCGGGGTCGTACCCTTCGGCAGCGGCTACATCTGGGATCAGAACGGGCTGCGGATCGCGGGAGTTCGGCTTCCAGGGGATTTTCCCCTCCACGGCCGCGCGATAGCCATCGCTCAAGCCGCTCCACGCTTTGAAGCGGAGCGTCTCATCGCTGTCGGAGAGCAGAATCGAACATCGGTCGACGTCCAGAGCGTCACGCAGCCCCTCCACCACCTTCGCGTAAATGGCGGCGAGGTCGGACGCCCGGCTGACGGCGTCGGTGATCTGGTAGAGAATCCGCTGCTCTTCATACCGTCGCCGCAGCGATTCCTCGGCAGCCTCCCGCCGCGCCAGCTCCTTCTGAGAGGCCTGATAGAGGCGCGCATTTTCGAGTGCCAGGCCGGCCCTGTCTGCCAGTTCGCTGACGAAAGCCAGATCCCGGGAAGTGTAGCGACGTTCGGAGATGTGCGTCGTGGCAAGGGTGATCGCGCCGATGACGCGTCCCGGCGTGCCAAGCGGAATCATGATGCTGGAGACGGGCTTCAATAACCGAAGTGTCTTCAGGTACCCGCCATCGGAGCCCGCGGCACGAAGGAGGTCCTGCGGCAGGATCTCGGCAGTGAGTGCCGATTCACCTGTACGGACCACGGTGCCGACCCCGGTTGCGTCGTCGATCTGCGGCGGAGGTAGCTCGGCGAGCTGCCGGATGGTCGCCAGATCAGCGGGGTTCCGGTGCGCCATCCCTATACGCCGAATCGCATCCCCATCCACACGGTAGGTGACGCAGTAGTCCGCCACTTCCCGGACGAGCAGTTCAGCGATGTCGATGAGGAGCCGGTCCACCTCGAGGATGCCGCTCAGCGTGTCCCCGAACTCCGCGAGCAACCGCCATCGGCTTTCGTCCAGCCGCCGCTGGCTGATGTCCCGAGCAATGGTGGACGCGCCGATGATCCCGCCCGCATCGTCACGTATCGGGGATATGGTCAGCGACACAGGGATCCGCCGACCATCCCGTCGGACGCGAACCGTTTCGAAGTGCTGCAACCCCTCGCCCCTCCGCAATCTCCTCAGCAGGTCGGGGAGGTCGTCGTGATACTCAGGGGGAATGAGGAGGGTTACGGAACGCCCGAGGATCTCCTCCGCACGGTACCCATATACCCGCTGCGAGCTGGCATTCCAGCTCGTGACGATACCATTCAGATCCTTCCCGTATATCGCGTCATCGGAATGCTCCACGATGCTGGCCAGAAGTCGACGGACTTCAGCGGGATCCCGAGGCGTCGCGCGACGGTCTACTCCGGTCACGGATTCAAGCTCCACTCTCGATTGCAAGGAGGCACTGGGGAAAGTCCGGAGTGTTTTCACGCACGACGGAGCGGCGGTCCAGTCCAGGAAGGATGAGACCGAAAGCCCCCGGACCGCGCCGCGCGCGGCTCAGGGAAGCGAGCATACGAAAGAAGATGAAGAACCTCTTCAACGCCCCCTCTCGTGATCCGCGCACAGACTGCATACAGCGGGCCGGGGAGACCCCATTTCGCCACCGGGAGGTAAGGCCCCGGGTCTACGAACCTTCATCTTCAGCTCTGAATCACCCTCTTGATCAGCGAACCCGCCGGGATGAGGTCGCTCCCGCCCGAAAGCTGGTTCATGACCGCCAGCTCCTCGATAGTGACGGTCGATGGGTAGCGCTGGTTGAACTGGTTCAGCGTCATCGACTCGGTCGTTCGGACGATGGAGAGCCGGCTCGGTCGGACGTTCAGCACCTGCGGATCTGATACCGTGGCGAAGCTGCGCAGCGCCTGCTGGAAGATGCGGTCGTACTGCGCGTACCGGTTCGCCGGGCTGTACCCGAGCAGCTGGAAGACCTGTCCACCGTGGGAGACAAAGACGATGAGCCCCTGGACGACTCCCTGCTCCGTCTGCGCCTGAAAGGTCCCCGAAGCGGCGTTCAGACCGTTGACCGCCTGCCGGCTCGTCTGGCCAACGATCAGGCCCTGCTGACTGAAGAACTGTTGGGCTGCGGCGTCAGGGGAGCTGGCCTGCGAAAGGGTGAGCTGGATGATCGCATCCTGCTGAGGGCTCATCGCGAGCACCGCTTGTGTCAGATTCTGCGTCTGCCACTGTTCCGGGAAGGTCAGCTGGAAGCGCATGTCCGGGTGCAGGAAGAGATTGCTTCTGAAGTATCCGTTCCGGGGGTTCTCGCCGTGGATCAGACCTTCGAGCTGATCGAGATAGGGCTGTCTGCCGATCCTCAATGAGGCGGCAGGCGCCGGCATGGTAGCGAGCCGGGCTTCGACAGCGGTGACCCGGTCGGCCGGAGCAGGGTGCGTCATGAGCCAGGAAGGGACCGCACTGCGCTGCCCCTCGTCGCCGAGTCGTTGCAGGGAGGCGAAGACGAGCGCCATCTCCCTCACGTCGAAGCCCTGCGCAAGCGAGTACTGGAAGCCCAGGTCGTCCGCCTGCCGCTCCGCGTCACGACCATGGCTGAGAAAGAGCAGCTGAAGACCCGCGCCGGCGAGGCTGCCGAGCTGCTGAACCTGCGGAACGATCATTCCGCCGATCCCGAGCCCGAGCTGGGCGAGCTGCTGTCGCGACATGGAGGTGACGTGGTGGCGGGCAGTGACGTGGCCGACTTCGTGCCCCAGCACACTCGCGAGCTGCGCCTCTGTCGACATGAGGCTCAGCATCCCGCGGGTGATGAAGATCGGGCCGCCCGGGAGCGCGAAAGCGTTCGGCGTCGGATCGTCTACGACCTCGAACGACCAGGGCAGGTTGGGCCGCTCGGAGTTCGCTGCCAGCCGCTGGCCGATCCCGTCCACGTACGCTTGCAGCCCGGCATCGTCCACGAGGCCCATCGTGGCGCGGACCTCCTGGGCAGCCTGCTGCCCCATCTGGACCTCTTGCGCTTCGGAAATCAGCGCCAGTTGGAGCGCGCCGGTGACGGGGTTCCGGGCGCAACCGCTTTGGGCAGCCAGCGTCGCAACGACGCAGCAGGTCAGGAACGACCGGCGAGAGAGGCTCGACATGAGAAGGCCTGGTTAAGAGTGTGCTCTGTTCCAAGTCCCGGAATCCGCAAGAGAAGGGCCGGTGCCGGTTCCTGCGGGGCGTCCCGGATGACGAAATCGTAACTGGTGAGCGGCGCTCACCGCTATCATTTTGTATTGCCGGCTTTGGCCGAATCGGCGCGCCTCGCCCGCGCGCTGCGCGATCGGTGTGTCCGGATCCGGGGGTAAATGTGGGGGATTCGGTCGGTATCTTCTTCCTCAGCAGAACGTTCAGGATGGCTTCGACGGTTTCGATGATGACCGCTTCACCTGGCGTCGGGGAGTGGGAGGTGCTGAACGGCATCCCTCGGGAGCGGTATGCCGTCGAAGGGCCGGTTACGGTCACGAGCGCCGCGGGACGACTTCTGACCGTGGCCGCAGAGCGGGATCCTGAGGTAGGGAGCGTCAGCGCCCTCATCGGTCCGGCGGGCGGAACGATCACCCTCGATCGGCATATGCTGACCGTCACGCGCGGGGCAGTGAAGGGGCTCACCCGGTTCACGATGGCCCGCGATCCGGGAACGCCTCTGCGGATCCGGCTCGCGGCAGGCGTTCGGGACCGGAATGATGTGGGCGCCGCCGGCTTCGAGGCGCCGGTCACGCTGTCGCTCAGCTTTCACAAGGTGCACGATGCGCCGGGTGAATCATCCGGCGCTACTGTCGTGTACTTCAGACCTGACGGTGTGGCCGAGGAACTCGAAACGGATGTGCGTGTCATCGGCAGGGTCGCTACAGCCAACCTGCCGCACTTCTCACTTTTCGGCCTTGCGTGGCCCTGAAACCGATATTGGATCGACTGAATTGCTGCGATCGGGTGGGTAGCTGACCATGCAGATGCTCCAGACTCTCGTTGAATCCGGCCGCGAAGCACAGCGCAGCGGTGCCTGGGACGAGGCACTCGCCCATTACGAGACGGCGCTGACCCTTCTCCCGGCTGCAAGCGATGTCCGTGCGCGGGCTGAGCTTCTGCGCTGGGCCGGCACCGTCCACGCGGAGCGGGGTGAGCTCGATGATGCGTCGTCGGCATTTCACGCGAGCCGCATCGCCGCCGAGTGCGCGGGCGCTTCCTCGGAGGTGGCGGCTGCACACCTGTGCCTGGCGAATGTCGAACTGCTGCGCGGGAATCTCGATGAGGCGGCGGAGATATTCCTGAAGGCGCGAGAGCTCTCCGAGCAGGATGGCCATGACCGTCTGGTGGCGCAGATCGACCAGAATCTGGGGACGATTGCGAACATCCAGGGGAATGTTGCGATCGCGCTGCTGAGCTACCGGTCGGCGCTGGAGCGGTACCGCCGGTTGGGGGACGAGTTCACGGCGACGCGTGCGCTGAACAACATGGGGATGGCGCACATCGATCTTGGGGAGTGGGAGGCTGCGGATTCGTGTTTCACGGAGGCGTCGGCGCTGGCGTCGCGGACGGGTGACACGATGATGGCGGGAAAGGTGGAGCTGAACCGTGCGGAGCTGCACCTGAAGCGCCGTCGGTATCTGGCGGCGTCGGAGAGTGTTGAGCGCAGCCTTCAGGTTTTCCACCGGCTGCGTGCGAAGCCGGGGATCGCGGAGGCGTACAAGTTTTTCGGGATCGTCTACCGGGAGACGGGGAAGCCGGAGCAGGCGGACACGCACTTTGCGCTGAGCCTGGGGATGGCGGAGTCGTGTCAGGATCGGCTGCTGCAGGCGGAGACGCAGCTGGAGTGGGCGCTGCTGCATCTGGAGGAGGAGCGGAAGCAGGAGGGGATCCTGTATCTGAACCGTGCGCTGGGGCTCTTCCAGGGGCTGAAGGCAGGGCGTGAGGTGCTGGACATCGAGCGTCGGCTGGCGCGGCTGAAGGAGCTGTATCTGCCCGCGGTGCAGGGGTGGGGCGCGGCGCTGACGGAGGGGAAGGACCCATACCAGGTGGGGCATGCGCAGCGGGTGGCGGAGTATGCGTCGAAGCTGGCGCGGGAGGTGGGGGTGGGCGGCTGGGACCTGACGTATCTGCGGATCGGTGCGCTGATCCACGACCTCGGGAACATGGCGGTTCCGGCGGAGGTGCTGAGCAAGACGGAGGCGCTGGACGTGGACGAGCGGGAGCTGATGAAGGTGCACACGATCATGGGGGACTCGATGGCGCGGCAGCTGGACTTCCCGGCGGAGGTGCGGCCGGTGGTGCGGAGCCACCATGAGGCGTGGGACGGGAGCGGGTACCCGGACCGGCTGGCCGGGGAGGAGATCCCCTTCAGCGCGCGGCTGGTGGCGATCGCGGATGTGTACGATGCGCTGACGAGCCCAAGGAGCTTCCGGGGCGCGCACAGCCAGGAAGCGGCGCTGCAGATCATGGAGACCGACGCCGGGAAGCTCTTCGATCCGGACCTGTTCGGGACCTTTGTGAGCCTCGTCGAACGGGGTGGATTCTAGGGCTGTCGGCTAGCTGCCACGCCTCACAGCAGCTAATCTGTATGCGTGCCATAGTGATCCGCCGACAGCCGATAGCTTTATGTCCCGTATCGAAGCACTGGAGCGCATGCTCGCCGCCCGCCCGTCGGACCCCCGCGCCCGGTTCGGCCTCGCCCTCGAACTGGAGCGGCTCGGTCGTTGGGATGAGGTGGTAGAGCACCTGCAGAAGTATCTCGCGGCTGCCGATGACGAGGGGAACGCCTATGGCCGCCTCGCGCGCGCCCTCAGGCAACTCGGCCGAACCGACGAGGCCCGCGAGGCATATCTCCAGGGAATAGCTGCGGCGAACCGCCATGGCCATCCCACACTGGCGATGGAGCTCGAGGAAGAGATGGACGACTGAAGTCCATCCTCTTTCCTTCATTCCCACCCCATCGTCAACTGCCGCCTCCGGCTCGACCCGGCGTCCTCCCCATCTTTCCTGTATCTGTGCGGGCGAACAGCGATTTCGCTCGCCCGTCGTCGACACATAATCAGGTCCGTCCCTCCTTGCCTTCCCCGCCTTCGCTCCGCATGATGGGGCTGCCCGGGCCCGAAAATCCCCCGAAGTTCAGCGCAACTGCATTCCGTGACCAACCAGCGTGACCGTGTAGTAGCCCGACATATCGAGGACGAGATGAAGCAGTCCTTCCTCGACTACTCGATGAGCGTCATCGTCCAGCGCGCGCTTCCCGACGTGCGCGACGGCCTCAAGCCCGTCCATCGCCGGATCCTCTACGCGATGAACGAGGCCGGGCTCGCGCCGACGCAGCCCTTCAAGAAGAGCGCGACCGTCGTCGGTGACGTTCTCGGCAAGTACCATCCGCATGGCGACACCGCGGTCTACGATGCGCTCGTCCGGATGGTCCAGGACTTCTCCCTGCGTTACCCGCTCATCGATGGTCAGGGTAACTTCGGGTCGATCGACGGCGATTCCGCGGCCGCCGATCGGTATACCGAAGCGCGCCGCTCGCCCAGCGCGATGGAGCTTCTCGCCGATATAGACCGCGATACCGTCGCCTTCGCGCCGAACTTCGACGACCGGCTCGAGGAGCCGACGGTTCTCCCCGCGCGCGTTCCGAATCTGCTGGTGAATGGAAGCAGCGGAATCGCCGTCGGGATGAGCACGAACATCCCGCCCCACAACCTGACTGAGGTCGTAAAGGCAGCGATCCACCTGCTGGACCACCCGGAATGCACCATCGACGAGCTGATGGAGATCATCCCCGGGCCGGACTTTCCGACCGGTGGGCTGATCGTAGGGCGGGAGGGCATCCGACAGGCGTATATGACCGGGCGCGGTCGGGTCGTGATGCAGGGGCGCATCGGTCGTGAGACGCGGCGCGGGGGGCGCGAACAGCTCGTGGTGACGGAAATCCCCTATGCGACGAACAAGACCCGGCTGATCGAGCAGATCGTCGATCTCGCCAAGAAGGGAAGAACTCCCGACATCTCCGACCTGCGTGACGAGTCGGACCGCGACGGCATCCGCCTCGTGATCGAGCTGAAGCGGGGAGCAGACGCGAAGAAGGCTGTGCGCGCACTCCTCAAATGGACCTCGCTGCAGTCGACCTTCGGCGTCATCAGTCTGGCGCTCGACAACGGAGTCCCGAAGGAGTTCACCCTAAAGCAGATGCTCGAACGCTTCCGCGATCACCGGATCGATGTGATCGTGCGGCGGTCGCGGTGGGAGCGGGAGAAGGCCGCGGCGGAGGCGCATGTGCTGGAGGGGCTGCGGATCGCGCTGAAGAACATCGACCGGGTCGTCGCCATCATCCGGGGGTCGCAACGCAGGGATACTGCCGCGCAGAAGCTGCGGGCCGAGTTCGGCCTCACGCAGATCCAGGCGGACGCGATTCTCATGATGCGCCTCTACCGCCTGACGCTCCTCGAGGGGAAGGACCTGAAGGCAAGGCTCGACGTACTGCACGCCCGCATCACCGAACTCGATGCGCTGCTCGAGGATCGCGCACTCCAGGAGGGGGTGCTGCGGCAAGAGCTAGCCGGCATCCTGGAGAAGTACGGCGATGCACGCCGCACCCGGATCGTCGACGCGAAGCCGGAATCGCTGATCGAGTCGATGGTGTCGCAGGAGGAGGTGGTGGTAGCGGCGAGCCATCACGGCTTCGTGAAACAGATCCCGATGTATCTGTACCGTCGCCGCCTCAGCACCGGGAAGTCCGTCAGCGAGATGGAGCGGTTCCCGGAGGATTTCATCGAATATCTCTTTCCGGCGAGCACCTCCGATACCCTCCTCTTCTTCACGAAGAGAGGGCATGCCCATGGGCTCGGCGTGGCGGACGTCCCCGAATCCGATCGCGGGTCGCGCGGGAAGTCCACCCAGCAGCTTCTCGGCATAGAGAAGGATGAGCAGATCGCCACGCTCGTTTCGCTCGCGAGGGTTTCCCAGGAGGATGAAGCTCAGCTTCTCTTCGTCACCGAGCAGGGGAATGTCAAACGAACCCCTCTCGAACAATTCCTGTCGATGCGGGCCGGCGGGGTGAATGCCATCAATCTTCGGGAGGGCGATCGCCTTCTCGATGTCCATCTGATGGAACAGCGGGCCGATCTCCTGCTGATCAGCAGCGAAGGGCGTGCGATCCGCTTCGAGGTTGAAGCGGTGCCGGAGATGGGTCGTGCGGCGCAGGGGGTGCGCGGAATCAAGCTTTCCCCGTCGCAGCGCATCGTCGGGTCATTGCTCGTCCGACGGGATGCGGAGGTGTGCGCGATCTCCCAGAAGGGCTTCGGGCGGCGTATCCCCTTGGGGGAGTTCGCGATCCAGCGTAGGGACGGGCGTGGGACGGTGGCTTTCCCCGTCGACAACCGCACCGGCACACTCATCGGGGCGATTGAAGTGCTCCCTGGCGACGAACTGATGGTCGTCGGCCGGATGAAGGGAGCCGCCGAGACGCTACCGCTACGCCTTTCCTCCGACGCGGTCGCAGCGGGAGGTTTCGGCGATGCGCTCGAACCTGCGGCAAAGCCTGATAAGGGGGTTACCCTCCAGCTTCTTACCCGGGCCGCGGAGCGGGCGAGCGGCACGGGTGGAGATGGCCCGGACGACGGCATCCCGGGGTCAGGCGAGGCAGGTGGAGGAGCTTCCGGCGGTCCGGCCTCTGGCGCCGAAGGCGGGACGACGACGATCCCTGAAACGGCCGTGGAGGAGGGTGCTACGAAGCTGGCAGGGGAGGAGCTGAGCGGAGAGGAGCCGGACGGTGAGGGAGCTGGCGAATCCGTGGCAGTAAGCAGCCCGGATCGCGAGGAGGCGCCTCTCGGTGAGGAGGTCCCGGCGCGTCGAAGTGGTGATGGCCCCGCGCCGAAGCTGGAGGCATCTCCCGCTGTGAAGTCGGAAGGCGCTCCTGATGTGGAGGAAGACGCTTCCGACGTGGAGAATCCCGCAGAGCAGGCGCCAAGCCTGCCGGAGCCCGCACCGGGCGCGCCTGAGGAGAGCATTGTACTGTCCCCGGAGGTGCCGAAGAAACGGCGACGGAGGGCCTCGGCCGACGCTCCTGCGCCACAGAACGCGGTAGAAGATGAAAAGCAGATCGCCCCGACGAAACGCCGGAAGGGGCGCAAGGCCGCATCCGACCCGGGCGCGGAGGCTTCTTCATCGCCGAACGTGATGGACAGCGCGGAAGGAGCCGAGGGCATCGCCGGGAGCGATCAATTCGACCTTCTTTGACGAGGGCGGTTGGGGAAAGCCTGACGTGTGACGCGGGGGGCCTCCATTTCCCGTCGGCGTCACTTCACGTTGTCAGCGCCCCGATGCGTCACTATTTTCCTGCCCATGACACGGACCAGCCGCTCTAAGACTTTCATAATTCGGCACATAGCGCCCTCCGGCCGGACGGGAGGGTGGGAGCTCTGATCCTGTCGAAATTGGAGCGTGTCCTGCCCGTTGCACCGCCCGAGGGTGCTCGGGTGGCGCTGATCGCGGCAAGCGGGCCCGTTCCCGACGGCGGTATCGGTCGCGCTGTTGCGCGTGTGGAGTCGCTCGGCTGGACGCCCGTCCTCGGTGAGGGCGTCCATCTTCGGGAGGGATATCTGGCCGGCTCGGACGAGATTCGGCTAAGGGATCTGCAGGCTGCGATCGATTCGGAGGAGAATGATCTGATCTGGCTCCTCCGCGGAGGCTATGGCATGATGCGCCTTCTTCCCCTGCTCGACTTTACGGCATTGCGCGAGCGCCCTCGCCCGCTGATCGGCTTCAGCGATGTGACCGCGCTGCATCTCGCTGCGCGCAGGAATGGCATCGTGACCTTCCACGGCCCTCACGCCGCGGCATTCGAACTACCCGACTTCTCGGTCGCCGCGCTGCAGCGGATGCTGGAACCGCGGGCCGCGGGCATTCTCCCCTTCCCGGAGGAAGGCCCGACCCGCGGGACCACCCTGGTGCCCGGCACTGCCGAGGGACGTCTGGTCGGGGGGAACCTCGCGCTTCTGGCCGCAACCGTCGGAACTCCTTACCAGGTCAATGCTTCGGACGCCATTCTCTTCATCGAGGAGGTCGGTGAGGCGGCTTATCGCGTCGACCGTCTTCTGACGCAGCTGCTGCTGGCCGGTGCGTTCGAAGGCGTGGCGGGAATCGCGGTCGGCGGCTTCTCCGAGAGACCCGATATGGGTGGCGCCGGCTATCTGGATTCGCTCGAGATCGCCTCCGAGCGGCTGTCGCCGCTGGGAGTCCCTATCGTCGGGGACCTCCCATTCGGCCATATTCCATCGACATGGACCCTGCCGGAGGGTGTTGCTGCCCGCATGGACGCCTCGGCCGGGACTCTCGAGATTCTTGAACCTGCCGTCATCGCATGATCCGAATTCCCCCCCAGGTCGTGGCCATCGAAGAGGGCGCCGATGGCGCCTTTCTCGCGCATGGGTTCACCCTTCCCGGATGCGTCGCGATGGGGTCTTCCGCGGAGGATGCCGTCGAGGCGTGGACCGTCGCGATGAACGACTGGCTCCAGTTCCTGTCCGATGCAGGGGAGCCGACGCCGCCGCGGGAAGTCGAAATCGACGTGCAGGTGGACGAATGGGTGCGCACCGATGCGAGGGTCCTCGCCGGAGAATCAACAGCCTGCTTCGACGCGGATCATGAGCCGATGAGCAGGGAGGAAATCGCTCGCGCCGTCCGCATCCTGGGCGCGCTCCGGGCTCGCATCCTTCCCTGGTTCCGGCGGTCGAAGGATGCCGATCTCGAACTGATGGGTACGCCGGAGCTGAACGTGCGGCTCATCCTCGATGAACTGGCCCGTGCGAGCTGGTGGATCCTGACGCGGCTCGGCGCTTCCCCCCTCGGCGAGGTTCCGGAGCGCGTCATTTCGCGGCTGGACACATCGATGGCGCTCGTGGTCACCCGCCTGACCGAAATCGATGAGGCGACGCTCGAGGGAAGCATCGAGATCGAGGGGGAGGAGTGGACCGTCCGCAAGGTCGTCCGTCGCCTGCTCTGGCTGGAGTGGACCCTTGGCGGCGCCGCGCTCGACGCGCTTTCCATCGAGCAGGCGCCCACGTCATGAAGATATATACCCGGAGCGGCGATTCGGGTGAAACGGCACTCTTCGGCGGCGGCCGAGTACGTAAGGACGATGTTCGCGTCGAAGCTTACGGTGCTGTGGATGAGCTCAACGCGACCATCGGGCTGGCTGCCGCAGCCCTCGAAGCGGCTGGAACCGGCGCTGAGATCGAGCGGCTTCGCAACGTGCAGGCAGATCTCATGGCGCTCGGCGCGCACCTCGCAACTCCTGAGGTGACAGGGGGTAACGCAGCCGCGAAGCATCTTCCTCCGCTTCCCTCTGAGCAGGTTGCACGGATGGAAGAGTGGATCGACGAGGCGGACGAGCGGTTGGAACCACTTCGCTCATTCATCCTCCCCGGAGGGACGGATGCGGCCGCCCGCCTCCACGTGGCGCGTGCCGTCTGTCGCAGGGCCGAGCGACGAGTTCTGACGCTCGCCGAAAGTGCACCGGTCGACGGCACGATCATTGTTTACCTGAACCGCCTGTCGGATCTTCTGTTTACGATGGCGCGCCTGGCAAACCTCTCGGCCGGCCGGGAGGACGTCGCCTGGCGGGGCAGAGAGTGACAGGCGCAGTCCCGCGGCGCACGTAGCTCGAGAATGATTCTTTCGCAACCATAAATTCGGGGAACGACCATGCCATATCCTGAGATTCTTCTCCGTCCGATGCGCGAGGAGCTTACCCGTGTCGGCGTCCAGGAGCTTCGTACGGCTGAGGAAGTCGACAAGACCTTTGCAGAGCCGGGCACGACCCTTGTCGTCGTGAACTCCGTCTGCGGATGTGCCGCACGGAACGCCCGTCCGGCGGTGGCCATGGCCCTCGAGCACGACGCCCGCCCCGACCGCGCGACGACCGTCTTCGCTGGCCAGGATCTGGAGGCTACCACCCGGGCCCGCGACTATTTCCATGGATATCCGCCATCGTCCCCTGCCATCGGGCTGCTGAAGGATGGCGAACTGGTGTTCATGCTGGAGCGGCACCAGATCGAGGGCCGTGATGCCGATCAGATCGCCGACGATCTCATGGAAGCTTTCGATCGGTTCGGCGCGAGTCGTGTGTGACGGAGGCGCCGGCGGGTCCGGCGCCTCGAACGATCAGACTCCTCCTACTCCGGGAGCGTGAGAATGCCGTCGACCGCCCGAGAAATGTCTCCGCTTCCGGAGATTGCGACCGATACCCTGACGCGTCTTTTCCTTCATGGCCTCGGGCACGACCATGCCGAAGCCATGATGCACCGGCATTGGGGGGAGTGGCGGAAGCTGACGCATCGCGAGGTCCGGGAGAGCGTGGAGCGTCTGGCGGCAGCGCTCCGCGATCTGGGCCTTGGGAAGGGTGACCGAGTCGCGATCCTTTCGGAAAACCGACCCGAATGGGCAATTGCTGATTACGCTTCACTCTTTTCCGGCGCAGCGGTCGTTCCCGTTTACGCCAATCTCCCGCCGAAGCAGGCCGCCTACATCCTGAATGACAGTCGCGCGCGGGCGATCTTCGTATCGACCCGTGAACAGCTCGAGAAGGTCGCCTCCATACGGAGCGAAGTCCCGCACCTCGAGTATGTTTTCTCGATGGAACCCGTCCGCTCGACGGAGAGTGTGAAGGGGTACGTGGAGCTGATCGACCGGGGGCGTACTCTGATCGAGAACCAAACCTTCCCGGGTCTGGAAGCGGTTGCAGCGGAGGTGGAACCGGAGGATGTTGCGACGATCATCTATACATCCGGCACCACGGGTGATCCCAAAGGGGTGATGTTGACCCACTTCAACATCGCCTCGAATGTCGCGGCCACGGACAGCCATCGCGTTTTCCATCTCCGGCCGGGCCTCGTCGCGCTCTCCTTCCTGCCGCTCTCGCATACCTTCGAGCGGATGGTCGACTACTACTTCTGGTATGCGGGCGTGACGATCGCCTACGTCGATGCGATGGAGAAGGTCGCAGAAAGCATGATCGAAGTGCGGCCGCACGTCATCGCCGCGGCACCTCGTGTTTTCGAGAAGATCTACGGGAGGGTGCTCGGCGTCACCGGCATCAGGAAGAAGATCGTCCTGTGGGCGAAGAAGGTCGGTGAAGCGGCGGTCGATGATCGGATTTCCGGACGGCGTCCGCGCCCAACGGGATTCCGCGAGAAACTCGCCGATCGGCTGGTCTTCTCGAAGCTGCGGGAGCGAACGGGCGGCCGGATCCAGGGCTTCGTCTCCGGGAGCGCCCCACTGTCTCCCGATATCGCACGCTTCTTCTGGGCGGCAGGTCTCCCGGTCTATGAGGGGTATGGGCTGACGGAAAGCTCACCCGTGCTGGCCGCCAACCAGCCGGGGGCGGTCAAGCTGGGAACCGTGGGTAAGGCGATTCCGGGCACCGAGCTGAGAATCGGCGAGGAGGGCGAGATCCTCGCGCGCGGGCCGCAGATCATGAAGGGCTACTTCAACAACCCCGAGGAGACCGCCGCGGTGATCGACGAGGACGGCTGGCTCCACACGGGCGACGTCGGCGAGATCGACGGGCAGGGTTTTCTTACGATAACGGATCGTATCAAGGACATCATCGTAACGGCGGGCGGGAAGAATGTGGCGCCCGCGCGTATCGAGAACGCCGCTGCGATGTCGCCCTACGTCGCTCAGGTTGTGATGATCGGGGATCGACGACCCTTCCCGGCGCTGATCGTGGTTCCGGACTACGACAATGTGCGGGTGTGGGCGAAGGGGCAGGGCATCACCGACACATCAACGGAGGCTCTTTCAGAGGATCCGCGCGTACGGGAGCTGATCGAGAAGGATGTACTCGGCCGTCTCGATTCCTTTGCCCGCTATGAGGTCCCGAAAAAGGTGGCGCTACTGAGGGAGGAGTTCACCGTGGAGTCGGGCGAGCTGACGCCGACCCTGAAGGTGAAGAGACGGGTGGTGGAGCGGAACCATAAAGATGTGATCGAATCGATCTACGGTCCGGAATAGAGTCAGGGATTCAGGAAGTTCCCCGGGTTCAGGGAGAGCGGAACGCGGAGCTCGTCGGCCGTTTACCATCTTCGCGGAAGATACCGCGATGCGGGCGTGACGCCCGGAAGGGGGAGTACGTGAGCAAGCGAGCAGGACAATGAGCCGATTCGGGGATGGTGTACGGCGGGGCCTGGAGTGGGTGAAGGGAGCGCGTCATGATCGCGGTCGCGCCGTGACGCTGGCGATCCTTGTGGCGATCGGGCTCTTCTTCGGCACTGCCGGGGCGGCTGTCGGCGCATGGACGCAGGCGTGCGCGGGTGGCTGCCCGACGGCCGAGCAGATCGAGAATTTCGCACCTCAGCAGGCGTCCGAGATTCTGGATGCCGAGGGTGGTCTGCTCGGTCTCTTCTATCGGGAGCGACGCCAGCTCATCTCCCTTACCGATCTTCCCCAGCACGTCCCGCTCGCTTTTGTCGCGATCGAGGATCGACGCTTCTTCGAGCATGAGGGCGTTGATGTCCAGCGCATCCTCGGCGCCGTCCGCGACAACCTGCTGGATGGCTTCGCCGCTTCGGGCGCGAGCACGATCTCGATGCAGCTCGCCCGGAACCTCTTTCCGGAGCAGCTGCCGCGCGGGGAGAAGACCTTCCGCCGGAAGATCGCCGAAGCACGTCTCGCGCTGGCAATGGAGCGGCAGCTCTCGAAGCAGCGGATTCTTGAGCTTTATCTCAACCACATCTTCCTCGGGTCGGGCGCGTATGGTATCGAAGCGGCGTCACGGACCTATTTCAACAAGCCCGCGGCCGAGCTGACAACCGTCGAGGCCGCGACCCTGGCCGGGCTTCCGCAGGCACCCTCCGCGTATAACCCCCGGCGCAATCCAAACTCCGCGCTCGGCCGCCGGAATGTCGTGCTGGACGCGATGGCGAGCGCCGAGGTGATCGGTCGGGCGGAGGCTGAGGAAGCGAAGGGCACGCCGCTGAATCTGGCTCCTCCCGCCGGCATCGTTCAGGCGCCCTACTTCGTGGAGCAGATCCGTCGGGACCTCGAGG
Source organism: uncultured Gemmatimonas sp. (assembly GCA_964424945.1). GTDB lineage: Bacteria > Gemmatimonadota > Gemmatimonadetes > Longimicrobiales > Longimicrobiaceae > WHSP01. Next base: position 4,723 of record CAYRLB010000014.1, on the reverse strand, counting down.
AGACCTTCGGCGAGCTGCTCTACACGGGCGGGTTGAAGATCTATACCTCGATCGATCCGGAGCTTCAGAAGGAGGCCGAGAACGCGCTGGCGGAGCAGCTGGAGCGAATCGAGAATGGCACCTACGGCTACTTCCGCCACGTCACCTATCAGCAGTTCCAGGAGCGGCTCGAGGCCGAGGAGGGAGATCCGGAGGTCACGAGCACGCCCTATCTGCAGGGGACGTTCGTCGCGATGGACCCGCACACAGGGGACATCATGGCGATGGTGGGGGGACGCAACTTCCAGCAGTCCCAGTTCAACCGGGCCACGCAGGCGCTTCGTCAGCCCGGCTCGGCCTTCAAGCCTTTCGTCTTCGCAGCCGCGCTCGAGCAGGGGCGGTCACCCCTCTACACCCTTCCCGACGCGCCGCTCTTCGTCGAGTTGCCGGATGGGCAGACCTGGTCGCCGCGGAATTACACCGCGGAGTATGAGGGGGATATGACTCTCCGTCAGGCGCTCAAGCAGTCGAAGAACATGGTGGCAATCCGTCTCGGGCAGGAAGTCGGGGTGGATGCCGTTCAGGATGTGGCGAGAAGGGCGGGGATCCACACACCGATCCCGGACTACCCGTCGATCTTTATTGGCGCCGCCGCGGTTTATCCGATCGAGCTCATCGCCGGGTACGCGCCCTTCGCCAATGGCGGGACGCGTGTGCAGCCCCGGTACATCCGGCGCATCGAGGATGCGGAGGGCCGGCTGCTCTGGGAGCCGCCCGATCCGCCGCGCGTCGCCTTCAAGCCGTCCGTCGCCTGGATCCTCACGGATATGCTTCGTGAGGTCATCGATGGCGGGACCGGGTATGGCGTCCGCAATCCGGCGGTGGGGAATCTTTCATATGAGATCCCGGCGGCCGGAAAGACGGGCACCACGAATGACGCAACCGACGTCTGGTTCGTGGGTTACACGCCGGAGATCGTTGCGGGGGTGTGGATCGGGTTCGATCAGCCCCAGACGATTACCGGCGGAGCGACGGGGGGTGGCTATGCTGTGCCGATCTGGGCACGGGTTGTGCGAAAATACCATGAGGATCGACCGCCACCCCCGGCGTGGGAGCAGCCTCAGGATGTGGCGGTCAGACGAATCAGCCGGTTCAGCGGACTCGCGGTTACGGAGGATTGCCCATATCGGGTGGGATCGGTCGTCGACTACTTCGTCGGCGGGGCGGCCCCGGAGCCCGGCTGCGAACCTCCACAATTGCGCGATCCGCAACCGCATCTCCCCGGGCGCCCGGTTTTTCCGGGCCAGCCCAGGATCCCACGACCCGAGGATTACCTCGACAACGTGAGTCCTTCAGGAGGGCGGGCGAACTGACGCAACCCCGGAAGGGCTGAAAAGACGTGAAGCTGAAGAGGACTCTCGCAATTGGCGGCGGCGCTATACTCGGTATAGGCGTCGCCGTTTTTCTTTGGATATGGTGGGGTCCATGCGCTCTGGGGGGATGCGCCCCGCTTGACGACCTCGCGGAGTACCAGGCGGAGGGCTCCGAGCTGCTCGACATCAACGGAGCCCCGTTCGCGCGACTCGCGACGGTCAACCGCCAGATCGTCACCCTAGACTCACTTCCGGCGCACGTTCCGCAAGCCTTCATAGCGATCGAGGACCGCCGCTTCTATGACCATGGCGGGGTCGACTTCTTCCGTACGATAGGGGCGCTCGTTTCCAACCTCAGAGCCGGTCGGGTGAGCGAGGGCGGAAGCACCATCACGCAGCAGCTCGCCCGCAATCTCTTCCCCGAATGGCTGCCCTACACGCAGCGGAATGTCCAGCGGAAGATGCTGGAGGCGCGGGTAGCCCGGCAGATCGAGCGCACCTTTCCGAAGGACAAGATCCTCGAGCTCTACATCAACCACATCTATCTCGGGAATGGCGCGTACGGGGTGGAAGCGGCGGCGCAGACCTACTTTGCGAAGCCTGCCGCCGAGCTGACGATCATGGAGGCGGCCACGATTGCCGGGATCCCGCAGTCGCCGTCGCAGGGGAATCCGATCAATGATCTGGAGCGCGCTACGAACAGGCGCAATCTGGTGCTCGATCAGATGGCCGAAGCCGGCTACATCGATGCCGCGACCGCCACTTCGTCGAAGGGTGAGCCCATCGTCGTTGTGGAGGCCGCGCCCGCCGAGGGGCCTGAAGGCTCCTACTTCGTCGAACGCGTCCGGATGGAGCTGGAGGAACAGGTCGGCACCCGCTTCTATACGGCCGGCCTGAAGATCCACACGACGTTCGATCCGGCGATCCAGCAGGTTGTGGAGGAGGAGCTCTACCGGCAGATGGACGCCATCGAGGCGGGCGGCTTCGGAACGTATCGTCATGCGACCTACGCGAATTCGGACGCTGAAGAGGGGACGGATTATCTCCAGGGGGCGTCAGTCGTCATAGATGTCCGGACCGGTGAGGTACGGGCCCTCGTCGGCGGGCGCGATTTCGGGGATTCGAAGTTCGACCGCGCGACCCAGGCGCTCCGCCAGGCGGGGTCGGCATTCAAGCCGTTCATCTTTGCGACAGGGCTTGAGCGCTATCGCACCCCCGCGCATCAGCTCGAGGACGCGCCCGTCCGCATCGTCCTGACCGGCAGCCAGGTCTGGGAGCCGCGGAACTACAACGGTCAGTATGATGGAACGATCACCATGCGCGAGGCGCTGACGCGGTCCAAGAACGCGGCAACGGTGATGCTGGCACAGGAGGTCGGCCTTCGGCCGGCGATCAACCTCGCGCATGGCCTCGGGATAACGAGCGACATTCCGGACGTGCCAGCCACCGCTCTGGGGGCGGCGGATGTCCGTCCGATCGAGCTCACCGCCGCCTACGCAGCGTTTGCGAATGGGGGCAGCCGCATCGAACCTCACCTGATCCGGCAGGTCGTCGACCGCGAGGGCCGGGTGTTGTGGGAAGCGACGCCGCATCGCACTCAGGCAATCGACCCGGGCATCGCATACGTCCTTACATCGATGCTTCGCGACGCCGTCGACCGGGGAACCGGGTCCGCCATTCGAGCGGTCGGCTTCAGCGGCCCGGCCGCCGGGAAGACCGGGACCACCAATGACGCATCCGACGTCTGGTTTGTCGGGTACACACCCGAGCTCGTCGCCAGCGTCTGGATGGGGCTGGACCAGCCATCGACGATTGTGCGCGGTGCATCGGGGGGAACGCTGGCGGCACCCGTCTGGGGTCGGATGATGCGCCGCATCTATCAGGATCGCCCGATGCCGGAAGGCTGGACGGCGCCACCGGGCGTCACCACCGCCGAAGTCGACCGGCTGACGGGCGCGGCAATCGACGAAAACTGCCCGGCTCAGGGTCCGGTCATGACCGAATATTTTGTGCGATCGGCACCGCCCCGGCAGTACTGCCCGCAATACACCTACGAATCCCTCTATCCTCAGGGTGACACCGGGTGGATCGACGAGGAGTGGGGTGATTACGAGTACGAATACGATCCGCTGACCGAACCGGGAGTTGCGCCCGGCGGCATCGACTGGCCGGAGCTCGAAGCGCTTCGCAGGCGCATCCGTCAACGGGCGGGGATCTCCGATTCGGCAGCGAACCCCGGTGCGAATGGCCAGACTGTCCCCGTGCCGGGCGGCGCCGTTCCCCCGGTAGCTGACATTGTGCCTCCGCCCCCTGGTGGCGGAATTCAGCCGGGCGTTCCTCCGCAGACGGGGGCACCTCAACCCGTTTCCCCGATCGAACCGGGGGTGACGCCTGAGCCCGCTCCGGCAGATGAACCTGCTCGCCCCGCGCCGCCGCCACCGGGTACACCCCTGCCGACTCCGCGCGGGCTGAACGGCGGGGGCCAGTCGCCGCCTTCGCCCGGCCCGCCCGAAGACGAAGGAGAATCGCCTCCGCCTCCGCCGCCTGCAGATGAAGGGCAGAACCCATCTCCGCCGGTCCCGGAAGGGAGCAGCGGTTTCGGTGAGCAGGAGGGTATCGATCCAGGGCCGCCCTGACCTCCTTAGCGTAGGGGAGCAGATGGGCGGAGGGCTGAGTCCACGTGGCGCCCATCTGCAGCTCCACAGGCGCCGCTTCGGCCGGTAACGTCGGGTCGGAGTGGAACATCCGGCGGGTTTCAGTCGTATGCTTACCTGCTTCCTTTACGAGTCGGACCTCGATGACGAGCTTCTCCGGCTCCCCCGCGTACAGATCCAGGAGTCACTGTGGTATCCAGCAAACTGAAGGGGACGATTCTCGCCACTGTCCTCGGCATCTCCCTTCCCGCGCTGGGTGTCGCGCAGGAATCGCCTGCGCCTGCCCCCGCCGCTCAGGACTCGGCTCTGTCGGCGCTCGAGCAGGAGATGCAGGGATGGTACGTCGAGCTGCAGCAGCTTCATTCGCAGCTCGAGTCCCTCCAGGCGCAGGCGCTGGCGGATCAGAGCCTTGCCGCCCGTCAGGAGGCGCTCGGCGAGGAAATTCGCCTGGCGATGGAGTCACGCGATACCACGATGATCTCCCGTCTGGACAGGATGGAAGCGATCGAGGAGGAAGCGGTTGCAGCTCAGGAAACGAACAATGCCCAGCGCCTGCAGCAGCTTCTGGTTGAAGCGAACAGCATCCAGGAGCACCTGATTCTGCTTCAGCAGGAGGTCGTCGAGCAGCCCGCAATTGCCGCGAAACTCGACGTCTTTCAGAACGACCTTCAGCAGAAGATGCTGCAGCTCAACCCGAACGCGCAGCAGATGATGGAC
>CAYRLB010000013.1:48840-53799 GCA_964424945.1 uncultured Gemmatimonas sp. | reverse complement strand
GATCGCGCAGGAGGTCGCCGAGCTGGTCGTCGAGTTCGGCGGCTCCCTTTCGGGTGAACATGGAGATGGCCTCTCCCGCAGCGAGTTTCTTCCGCTGATGTTCAGCCCGGAGATCATGGATCTGCACCGGCAGGTCAAGCACGCCTTCGATCCGGAGAACCTGGCCAACCCGGGGAAGATCATTGCCACCCCGAAGATGTCGGAAAGCCTCCGCTTCGGGGAGAGGTACCGTGCTCATCCTCCGCGGGAGACCTTCTACGACTACTCGGAGGACGGGGGTTGGGACAAGGCGGTCGAGAAGTGCAGCGGGATGGCGGTCTGCCGAAAGCTGGACGTCGGCTCGATGTGCCCCTCCTTCCAGGTCACACTCGAGGAGGAGCACTCGACGCGGGGCAGGGCGAACAGTCTTCGCGAGGCGATGCGCGGGAACCTCCCGGGAATGGCGAGCACCGAAGTGCTCGAAGCGCTCGATCTCTGCCTTGAATGCAAGGCGTGCAAGACGGAATGTCCGGTAGGCGTCGACATGGCGCGCTACAAGTCGGAGTTCCTCGCGCAGCATTACAGGGCGACAGGCAACACCCCGGCCGCCGCAACCTTTTTCGGGCGCATCCATGAGCTCGCTCGGCTCGGCTCCCTCGCTCCGGGGCTCGCCAACACCGCGAACCGCCTGATGGGACCGCTGGTCCGGAAGGTTTCCCACATCGACAAGCGGAGGCGTCTCCCGGAGCTGGTGAAGCCCTTCCGCGCGATCGGCGAAGGCGCGAAGCCGCGGCGGCTCAGGGCGCAAACCAGGGAAAGCGGCACCCGTCCGAAGGTAATTCTGCTGGACGACACCTTCCACAACTATTTCGACACCGCCCCTCTCGAGGCGGCGGTCGTCGTGCTCGACCGTGCAGGCTTCGATGTCGAGATCCCGCCGCGCCAGGTCTGCTGCGGACGGCCCCTCATCTCGAAAGGGCTCCTCGACGAAACGAAGGCGCACCACGCGAAGCTGCTCGACACCCTCACCCCCCTGATCGAGCAGGGCATCCCGGTTGTCGGCCTCGAACCGAGCTGTATTCTGACGCTGCGCGACGAGGTTCCGGACCTGACGCGCGACAGCCGCGCGCGGGTTCTGGCCGAGAACAGCTTCACCATGGAGGAGTTCCTCAACCGGCAGCCGGATTACTCGCCGGGCCGGCTCGAACGCCGCGCCATCGTTCATGGCCACTGCCATCAGAAGGCGATCATCGGCATGGAACCCACGCGCAAGCTTCTAGAACGTGTCGAGGGCCTCGACTTCCGGATCCTGGATTCGGGGTGCTGCGGTATGGCGGGATCGTTCGGGTATGAGGAAGGACACTACGAAGTATCGAAAGCGGCCGGGGAGCGCGTCCTCTTTCCCGCCCTGCGGGAGTCGCCAGACGACATCGTCGTGGCGCCCGGCTTCTCCTGCCGCTCACAGATCAAGGATTTCTGCGATGGCCGACGCGCCATCCATCTCGCGGAGCTTCTCGCCATGACGGAGGTCGGGGAATGATCGGATGGTCGATGAGGGACGGTAGAAGCAGATCTCCCGGGAGGGGGATGACCGCGATGGCTCTCGTGCTCATCGCGACGCTCTCCGCGTGCATGCCGATGATGGCAGGGCCCGCCCTCGGGTCGGCTCCGGCTTCGGCGACACACGCGGCATCTCCGCTCGCCGCGCAACTGGAGGAAATCTTCGCGGATCCGCTCCTGGCCCATGCCCAGGTCGGGGTGGCGTTCAGGTCGCTGGACAGCGGCGAGACTCTTTATGAACGGGAAGCGCGACGGCTCTTCGTTCCCGCCTCGAATATGAAGCTGGTCAGCGGGGCGGCCGCGCTATGGATGCTGGGGCCGGAGTACCGGTACCGGACGCAGGTCGCGGCGGGTGGACAGATCCGGAATGGCGTGCTGGAAGGGCCCCTCATCATCACCGGGACGGGCGATCCGACCTTCAGCGACCGCTTCAACGAGGATTCGCGCGATCCGATCCGGATGTGGGCCGACTCCCTTCGCGCACGCGGGATCACACGGGTCGCGGGAGGAGTGATCGCGGTCGACACCGCCTTCTACGGACCCGACCTGGGGCCTGGGTGGGCGTGGGACGACCTCGATTCGGGGTTCTCGGCATCGTTCGGGGCGCTGCAGTTCAATGAGAATGTCATTACCATCGATGTATTCCCGAGCAGCACGACCCTCAGCCCGGCCATCGTCGTCCTATCACCCTCCACGCAGTACGTCCGTATACTCAACGATACCCGCACGATGCCGGCTGGAAGCCAGACAGCGATCCAGTTGGAGCGGGACCCCGCCTCCTCCGCGATCCTGCTGACCGGACAGATCGCCGCCGATTCGGAAGGGCTCGACGCCGTTGTCGCCGTGCGCGACCCGGCGCTCTACGCCGCGACAGTAATTCGCGAAACGCTGCGGGAAGAGGGCGTTCTCGTGGAAGGTCCTGCACTACGCTACTCACCGGTCGATCCCTCGACCGCGGCGGTCGGTGCCGCGATGCCCCTCTTCGAGCATCACTCGCCCCGCCTCGCCGAAATCCTCGCGGGTACGATGAAGCCGAGTCAGAATCTCATTGCGGAAACGCTGCTTCTGACGACCGGCCGGGAGATTCGCGGCCAGGGCACGACGGCGGCGGGAGTCGCGGTGGCGGATAGCCTGCTGCGTTCGTGGAACATCCTCGAGACCGGCATGCGGATGGTCGACGGGTCGGGGCTCTCCCGCTACAACCTTCTATCCCCTTCCCTGCTGGTCGACCTGCTTGAACTGATGGACGACTCGCCCTACCGCGAGAGCTGGCTCTCTTCGCTTGCGGTCGGCGGGCGGGATGGAACGCTCGCAGGAAGAATGCGCGACCCTCCTCTTCTGGACAGCGTCGCCGCGAAATCCGGCACCCTGACGGGGATCCGATCCCTTTCCGGCTACCTGACGACCGAGTCGGGGGAGCGGATCGCCTTTTCGGTGATGGTGAACAATCACCTTCAGACCGGGTCGATGGTGGACGGGGTGGTCGAAAGAGCGCTGGAACTGGTGGCGACCAGCCGGTAGAGGCCGCCGGAACGCCTCCTTCCGACGGCGGCGGGTCGGCCGGCGTCCCCGACTCCACCGTCCGGGTTACTCCGACGTTCGGCCCGCGCTGTCGGAAGGTCCCGGCGGCTGCGGGCCCCCTCGCACCGGGGTCGACCGGCCGAGCCCCCGCCCAGCCCGGATGTCGCGCATCGAGGGGTTGGCGGCGAGAAGCTCCAGCTCGTCCGCCTCGATGTCCGTAAGCCGCTGGAGCTTTCCGTTCAGACGTCCCAGCAGAATGCGCGCGGCTCGCAGATCATGGTTGCTCTCGATGAGCATCATTGCGATGTCACCCGCACCCCAGAGGAAGGCCGCAAAAACGATGAGCCGCGTTGCGGAGACGAGCAGCGTGGGAATCGCCTCCGCTCCGAGCTGAACCAGCCCGATGACGACCTCCCCGACGAGCAGCAGCCCCAGGAACACACTCAGCACTTTGAAGAGCCGGGCTATATAGCGAAGGCCCTCATGTGGTTCGAGATCCTCGGCGCGCACAGTCGCCGTGGCCGGAGCCGGACCCGCGGTACGATCCGCATCCCGCCTACCGGCCGCCCTCGAGGCGAGTTCCGCATCGCTCACGCGGGAGGGCCGCTGCGTACCTGGATCACTCGATCTTTCATTTGCTCCGTCCATCGTCATTCCCTTTCTCGTCGCCTGTGGCTACCAGCGTGCCCGATTGCCGCGGGTATCGATGTGCACCATGCCGCAATGTGATCCCGGGACGGGAGCATAGATCCCGATCCCGCCGATCAGATGAGGATGCTTCCGTTCGACCCGCTCCGCCGCCTCGACGATGACCCGTGCATCGGCGACAGTCGCTCGGCCGTCTCCGGTAAGGTCATCCATGCAGCCGTCGTGATTGTTGTCGATCGCGATGTCCGCGGCATCGCCGTACATGTGGCGTGAGAGAGCGCCGCGCCCCTGGGTGTTTCCGCCGCTCTCGTTGTACCACGGGGTTCTGAACCCGCTGACGACAAATACATTCTCGACCGGATGGCCGGCCGCTTCGAGTTCGTCCAGCGTCAGCTCCAGTTTGTCCAGCAATAGGGGCGATAGCACGACGTACTTCGGCCAGACCCCGTCCTGTCCCTTCGTGAGGAAGTCCTTGAGCTGGAAGTGGGTCGAGACGTACGTGTCCATGTTCTCGGGGGTGACCTGCACGAAGCCGCGAGGCGGGGCATAGGCGCCTTCGCCGGAGGGCCACTCACCGATCCGGTAGGAGCCGAGCCGCCCACGCTCAATCTGGCTCGCGGGCACCAGGGTGACGACGCTGAGGCTCGGCACTCCCCGCACCACGTCCCCCAGGGAGAGAAGCAGATTCCAGATCCCGGGTCCGGACGGCCTGCTCTCCGCTGCCTGCCGCGCTGCAGCCAGACTGTCCGCCAGCGTGGATCCCGCCGGCACATACGCGATCCGGGCGTCAGGAGGAAGCGCGCCGGGCAGGGCCAGCGTATCGCCCGCTTCCTGGAGGATGACGCGCACATCGCCACTCACCCCCCGCACCTCCTCCCAATCGATCAGCTGGGTGGCGAGCGCATCGAGAAGGAAAGCTGCTGCCGGAGGTGCATTGCTGGACATGGGGGTAGTGCCCCCAGCGAGCTGACGGGCGACCACCGGAGCGTCACCCCGCTCGATCGCCTCCATCGCTGTGTAAACCCACCCCGCGACGAAGGTCAGCAGCAACACGTAGAGCGAGAGGTCGAGCTTCCGGCGCGTTGCCGGACTTACCCCGGTCCGCTCCCATCGGTCGCGGGGCTCCCGCCATACCGGCAACAGCTGTTCGTCGGATGTGTAAGCCATGGTGGGACATGGCCTTCAATGTCCGTGCCCGGGGAAGAGCGTCGGGGAAGAGCGTCGGGGAAGAGCGTCGGGGAAGAGCGTCGG
>CAYRLB010000013.1:22399-48740 GCA_964424945.1 uncultured Gemmatimonas sp. | reverse complement strand
CGGGGAAGAGCGTCGGGGAAGAGCGTCGGGGAAGAGCGTCGGGGAAGAGCGTCGGGGAAGAGCGTCGGAAATGAGCGTCGGAAATGAGCGTCGGCTGAGGAGGTCGGGAGATCGCGCGGGGAGCGCGACGTTGGGAAGGGGAGGATACACCAGAGGCGCGGACGCCGAAAGTCCGTACGGGAGGGAGATTCCGAAGCGCTGAACTCGAAGAGTGCGCGACTCCGGGGGCTTCCCGGAGTCGCGTAGCCGGAAGGTCAATGCCGGGAGCCGACCGGCGGCCCAAGGACCTCAGTAAGAATGATCGCCTGTCGCACGCTCCCGGGATCCCTCAGCAGGGGCGCCACTCGATCCCTGTTCGCTGTACGACGTCGCTGCCGCGATGCCTGCCGGGCGGCGACAACCTCTAGCTCGGGGAAAGCGGCCGGAGGTTCCGGCGGCGCCGACTCCACTTCCGCGATCCGGTTGAGGCGGTCGGCGAGCTCCTGCAGCTCCAGGCCGCCCGCCGTATAGGCGACGTCGGTGTAGCGCTCCTGACCGGGTGCAGGTCTGCTCTCCGCCGTCCAAACCCTGACCGGTTCTTCCTTCTGCTCCTCACGCTCCTCGTCCGGCCAGCTTCCCCACCCATCGGACCACTGCTCGCGGGGATCGGAAGGGAGCTCTGCGACATCCGCAGGAAGATAGTCCCCATCGATGCCCGCATCATCCGGATCGATCGGCGCGTCCGGATGGGGCCCCGGCGTCCGCCCCTTTCTGGACTTCTTGAAGATCCCTTCGAGAAGTGGCAGAACGAAGAAGACGAACGCCAGGAGGATGGTAAGCCAATCGTCCACCCTCAGACTCCGGTGTTGCCGTCGGTATCTTCGGGCCTTGCGATCGAATCGCGCATCGCCGTATCGCTCTGCAGGTTACGGTACCGTGCGTAGTCCATCACCCCGAGGTTGCCATTGCGGAATGCCTCGGCCATGGCCAGCGGGACCTCGGCTTCGGCCTCGACGACCTTCGAGCGCATCTCCTCGACCCTCGCACGGTTCTCCTGCTCGATCGCCACAGCCATCGCGCGCCGCTCCTCCGCCTTCGCCTGCGCGATCCGCTTGTCCGCCTCGGCCTGATCGGTCTGCAGCTTGGCGCCGATGTTCACTCCCACGTCGACGTCCGCGATGTCGATGGAGAGGATCTCGTAAGCCGTGCCCGCATCGAGGCCCTTGTTGAGCACTGTCTTGGAAATCGTATCCGGATTCTCCAGAACGGCCTTGTGGCTGGGGCTGGAGCCGATCGTCGAGACGATACCCTCGCCCACCCGGGCAAGAATCGTTTCCTCCCCCGCTCCACCGACCAGCCGGTTGATGTTGGCCCGCACGGTCACGCGGGCCACGGCGATGAGCTGAATTCCATCCTTCGCCATCGCTGCAACCCGCGGGGTGTTGATCACCTTCGGGTTGACCGATGTCTCGACGGCTTCCTTCACATCACGCCCCGCCAGATCGATCGCGGCCGCCTGCTGGAAGCCTAGATCGATGTTGGCTTTGTCAGCCGAGATCAGTGCCGCAACCACACGGTTGACGTTACCGCCCGCCAGGTAGTGTCCCTCGAGCTCGTTCACATTCAGCGGCAGACCGGCTTTCGTCGCGGTAATCAGCGGAAGAACGATCGAGCGGGGATCGACCCGCCGGAAGCGCATCCCGAACAGATTGACGAAGGACAGACGCACTCCCGACGCGAACGCCGTGATCCACAACCCGATCGGGACGAATCGCGCAAAGACGAGCAGGAGTAGCCCACCAAGAATGATGACTACGAGGGAGCTGCCGAAAACCAGGCTTTCCATGAGCGGTATTTCTTGGATGAGACCGCGATGAAATAGGTCGGTCCGCGATACTTGGCGGTAGTCCGACGGTGGTCCCCCGACAGCACAGATGCCACCGAGGGCCCGCGAGAAAGGAGGTACCAGGGATGATGACCGCGTTCGTCTCCGGACCTTCCCGCCCTTGAGCGGTCAGATCGGCTGCGTTTGGCGGCCCTGCGTTCAGGCCATCGGGATCACGACGTGCCGGTATCCCTCCGCGCGCACGACACGCACGGGCGTGCCCGCTGGGACCCAGGGACCGTCCGACACGACATCGATCTTTTCGTTCTCGATGCGCGCGGTGCCGGCAGGCCGCAGATCGGTAAGGGTCACACCCTCCAGGCCGATCAGGTCATCGCGCCGGCGGGCCGACACATATCCGAGCTCCCGCGAGAGCTCCTCGTTATGAAGCAACTGCTTCGCTCGACGGTCGGCCGGGAGCCGCTTGATGAGCTGCCATCCGGCAAAGCCGACGATGACCATCGCTCCCGCCAGAATCTGCAGCGCTATCAAGATATCTCCAGTGGTTGGAACTCTGCCGACCAGACTCAGGAAGATGCTCGCCAGAACAGCGATCCCGCCCGTCACACCCGCAACACCGAACCCCGGGAGGATCAGCACCTCGACAAGAAGGAGAATGAGCCCCACACCAAGAAGCAGCGCAACTTCCCAACCGGCAAGTCCGATGATGAAATGACTCCCGAAGAAGAGCCCCAGCGACGCTACGCCGGCCAGCCCGGCGAGGCCGAATGCGGGGGTCTTCACCTCGATCAGAAGCCCCAGGAAACCCAGCGACAGAAGGAAGGGCGCCACCAGAGGATGCGTCAGGAATCGGACGATGCGCTCGGCCCAGTTTACCTTCATATCGACGACACTGCTTCCCTCCGCCCCGATGGCGGCCATCAGCGAATCCCAATCGTCGATCTCGCCAGCGAAGCCGAGCTCCACCGCCTGCTGGGTGCTGAGCGTCAGGAGCCTACCCGGCTCGATCAGACCGGGAACGCCGATCGTCTCGTCGACCATCGCTTCGGCCACGCGGGGATCGAGATTACGGGCTTCCGCGAGCGCCCTGAACTCTGAGCGCATCGCGCTGACGATCTTCTCACTCGCCCTCTCCCCGTCGCCCGTCACCGGCGTCGCGGCACCGAGCGAGGAGCCCGGCCGCATGTAGATCCCATCCGTAGCGAGCGCGATCATCGCACCGGCGGATAGCGCGCGCCGGTTGACGTATGCGTAGACGGGAATGCTCGCGTCGTTGATCGCATCGCCGATCTGCTCCGCTGCGTCCACCCGGCCGCCCGGCGTGTCGATATCCAGAATGGCAGCGCGCGCGCCGGCGGCCTCCGCCTCGGCGATCGACCGTCCGATGAAGGGGGCGAGCCCCATCTCCACCACGCCGGTCACCGGAATTCTGTAGACGACGTCTTCAGCCGATGCCCTCTCGGCAACCGCGTCAGACGAGCCCTGCGCAACGATGATCGTCGGACCGGCCAGAACCAGAGACCCTGCGAAAAGGGTCCGCAGGGCAGCCTCCACCAATCGTCGTGACTTCGCGATTGTCGGCATCTCTTTCCCCGAACCGGTTTGAAGGATTTCTATCTATCCGACTCTGAGCAGGGCTTCCAGCTCCTCGGGCGTCAGCTCCTTTGCCGCATTCGCCCCCATCCGGCGGCCACCCCTGACGGGCTTGCGCGAAGTCGGCGCGGGCGTACCACTCCCCGCTTCCGGCGTCGCCAACCCGAATCCATAGCCTGGCAGCTCGACCTTCGGCAGTTCGCGCCCGATATGATGCTCGATCGCCCGCAGTTCGCCGATTTCACCCGGAGACATGAAGGTGATCGCCTCCCCCTTCTGACCCGCGCGGGCAGTTCTACCCACCCGATGGACGTAGCTGTCCGGGTCCTGCGGCACATCGAAGTTGACGACGTGGGAGATGCCCTCGACATCAAGACCCCGCTGCGCCACATCGGTGGCGACGAGCACCCGCACATCCCCATCCCGGAAGGCATCCAGCGCCTTAACGCGGTCCTTCATGGCACGGTCACCATGCATGACAGCTGACTTGATCCCCGACTTCTGCAGCTGACCGATCAGCTTGTCGGCCCCGAACTTCGTCCGCGTGAAAACGATGACGGAATCCATGACGGGACGCTTGAGCAGCTCCAGCAGCAGATCCGCCTTGCGACGACCATCCACCGGATAGACGAACTGGACCACTCCCTCGGCAGTCGTCGACTGCGGGGCGGCCTCAACTGTCACGGGGTCCCGAAGACTGTCGTATGCAAGGGAGCGCACGTCATTCGGGAGAGTGGCGGAGAAGAAGAGCGTCTGGCGCTTCTTCGGGCAGTGCTTGAGGATCTGGTTGATCTGGGGCCGGAAACCCATGTCGAGCATCCGGTCCGCCTCGTCGAGGATGAGAACCTCGAGCTCGGACAGATCGACGTTTCCTCGTTCGAGGTGATCGATCAGGCGGCCGGGGGTGGCCACCAGCACATCGAAACCGGCACGGAGGTCCCGGACATCCTTCTGAACCGACGTTCCGCCATAAATGACGCCCGCCCAGAGGTGCATGTACTTCGCGTAATCCCGCGCGGACTCCGACACCTGGATCGCGAGCTCCCTCGTCGGACAGAGAACGAGCGCCCGAAGGCCATCCCGCCCCTTTAGGCGGTGAAGCGTGGGGAGCATGAATGCCGCGGTCTTGCCGGTTCCGGTCTGGGCTCTGCCCAGCAGATCTTTTCCTTCGAGCGCGTGCGGAATCGCCATCGCCTGAATAGGCGTTGCCTGGACAAAGCCAAGCTCACTCACCGCGCGCAGCAGCTCAGGCGCTAGCGCCAGTTCCTGGAACTCCATCGAATCCTTTCAATGTTTGCGTGGCCCGGGCTCTCGCTTCCGGGTCCCCCTGCAGGGAGGTGACCTGATTTGCGGCCACCTGTCGCGTGTTTGCTGTCAATCATTTTCGTCAGCCATCGTCCGTACACCGAAATGGTGCTTTTGTTACCGGCTCGTCCCTTGCGCCTTTCGCCACACGGTTGAACCCTTCCGGCCCTGTGCTGTATCCCGGATACTCTCGCAGCGGTGCGGGCTGTTCATCGGAGTTGATCAAGCTATGTCCACCCCTTCCACGAATCCGATCCGGAAGCTCTGGGACCGTGTATCCCATCGGCCGGGCGGTTCGACACTTTTCGGTCTCATGATCGGGCGCATGGCACCCTATACCGGCACGATCCGGCCGCGGGTGCTCGAACTGCGTGAGGGCTTCGCACGTGTCGCGATGAACGACCGCCGAGCCGTCCGGAACCACCTCGACTCGATCCACGCGATCGCGCTGATGAACCTTGGCGAGTTCACGACGGGCATCGCACTGATGTACGGCCTGCCGACCGACGCCCGGGCCATCCTCACGCGCCTCGAGATCGACTATAACAAGAAGGCGCGAGGAAGACTCTTCGCCGAGGCCGCCGCGCCCGTTCCATCGGTCGCCGAGAAGACGGAAATCGAGATCAGGAGCACCATCAGCGACACCGCCGGCGAGGTCGTCGCGGAAGTCGTCGCCCACTGGCTCGTCGGGCCCCGCGGGGCGTGACGCCCGGCACCGGCTGACCTCCCGCGCCTCCCGCGCCTGCATCTTCGCTCCCGTCGGCGTCTCCCCCGCCCGCGTTCGGTCTCTCATCCGCCGCCCTGGCCGCATGGCAAGGACCGGCTTGCGAATGGCCCTCCCAGGTGTGACGCACCCGCGGCCACCTCGCAACGGATCCCGCCGATTCACAAGGTCATTGCCCGTCGCGCCCCTTTTACGCTATTCTTTACAACTCGCCTCTCTCACCCCCGCTGCAGGACCCCCGGATGTCATCCTCCACCGTGCTGCTGATCGACAGCGATCAGGATAGCCTCACGATCTACTCGGTGATCCTCCGCCACCACGGCTATGAAGTGGTGCCGGCAAGGGATGTCACGACAGGTTTGCAGCTCGCGGCGAGCCGGAACCCGGACATCGTGATTTCGGAGCTGTTTATCCCTTTCGGGAAGGGGCAGGATGTGCTTCAGGGACTCCGCGCGAGCGATCGCGTCGCCGGGAAACCGCTCATCCTTCTCGACTCGATCCCGATGCTGGGAGAAAAGCTGATGGATGGGGTGACAGGAATGAGCCGGCTGACGAAGCCGTGCACGCCCTCCCGCCTGGTGGAGGAAGTCGGGAAGCTGCTGAAGGTTTCGGAGGCCTGAACCCTCATCGCGGATGATCGGCAGAAAAAAAAGGGCGCCCCGGCCGAGGGCGCCCTTTTGTTGAAGAAGTCAGGTCATCGGGTCTGGCTGAATGCTAGGCGAGAAGCTGCCCGCGCATCACCGTCACCGCCTGCCCGCCGAGCCAGATCCGGTCACCACCTAGCTGCATTCGAACGGTCCCGCCGCGCTTCGAGACCTGGTGGCCCGTCAGCTCGGTCTTCCCGAGGCGCTCCCCCCAGAACGGACCCAGAAGGCAGTGCGCCGATCCGGTGACGGGGTCCTCCGGTATTCCCACCCGGGGCGCGAAGAAGCGTGACACGAAGTCGAACCGCTCGGCGATCGCCCCGCTCGTCACCGCCACCCCTGTGGCATCGATGCCGGCGAGACGCGACATGTCCGGCCGGAGCGTACGGATCGTCTTTTCATCCGCGAGCTCGGCAAGCAGATAGGAGCTGCCGCGGCGTACCGACAGAACTGCCGCACCGAGGGCGCGCTCGAGCCCCGCGGGAATGGCAGCCTTCTCCGCCGCCTCCGCCGGGAAGTCCATCTCGATCCACTCTCCCGCCTTACGGGCGACGAGAAGACCGCTTCGCGTGTGGAAGCGAGCCTCCCGATCATCCGGAAGATGGCCGTCCTGCCAGAGTACATGGGCGCTGGCAAGCGTCGCGTGTCCGCACAGATTCACCTCAGCGAGCGGCGTGAACCACCTGAGGTCGAAACCATCCTCGTGCGGAATGACGAAGGCCGTCTCTGAGAGATTCATCTCCCTGGCCACCTCCTGAAGCCACCAGTCGGGCTGGGAGGCCGCGTCCGTCAGGATGCATACTGCCGCAGGGTTCCCGGTAAAGGGTCGGGAGGTGAAAGCATCCACCTGGACGATGTCCGTTGGCATGGCACCGGAGAAGCTGTTCATGATCTGGCAGGGCGATCGCTGATCCCGAGCTCGGCAGCGAGGCGGTCGCGCTCTTCCTGAATTATCGCGCGAACACGGTCGCGTAGAGCCGGCACGTCGGCGAGCGTCAAGCCCTCCGTCGGGATCGGCTCAAGCACCCTCACCTCGGCGCGTGATCGACCGATAATGAGCGATCCCTTCCGGATCGCCTTGCGCGTGCCCGCGACGGCGAGCGGAAGAATCGGCAGCTGCTCCTCGACGGCCAGCCGGAAGGCGCCATCCTTGAAGGGGAGGAGTTCGCCGGTCTTCGACCGGGTGCCTTCCGGAAAGATCATCACCGAGACGCGCCGGTTGAGCCGATCGCGGCACTGCTCGATCGCTTCGAAGCGGCTGGATCGGTCGGTACGCCGGATCGGGACATCGCCGGCCATCCTCATCATCCACCCCATGACGGGAATCCGGAAGATGGCTTCCTTCGAGAGCCACTTCATCTCCCACGGCAGGTGGCTGATGAGGAAGATATCCGCCATCGACTCGTGGTTCGAGACGGCGACGTAGGGATGTCGCGGGTCGTCGATCCGGACACCCGACGTCCTGAAGTCCCAGAGGGGGTTGAGCTTTACCGCCGATACCGCGGTACGCCGGAACCAGCGGCCTACCTTGTAGCGGCCGGGGTCGAAGGGCGCGGTGAAGGCAAAGACTACGGCAAGGATAGGAAGGAAGACGAGTGTGACCAGGGCGGTCGTCACCCAGATCCAGACGGAGATCAGCCGATTCAGCACCGCTCGTTTACCCGTGGTATAGTGCGCTTTCCTGCATCGAGGGAAGGGATCGTGGTCCGCCGCCCGTCGTCGGGAAGGCTTCCTGTTCCGGGTCCTTCCGCCTTGTCACGACAGGAGCAGGGAAGCGGCACATCTCCTGGAATGCCCGTCTTCCCCACCAACACAACGAGTATATCCCTGAGGGTGCCGAATTCCTACCCGTCGTCGCCCGATTCGTTGATGGTGCCGGAGGCAACCTGATCATCGGCGGCAACGAGCAGGTAGTCGTACGCGATCGGGAACCAGGCAGTGAAGCGCTCGGGCGTCGCCGCAAGCTCTGTTGCGAGCTCCTCCGGGTGAACCCAGCGCCACTCGCTGACCTCTTCGGGTGCAGGCTGAGGCTCGCTGGAAGCCCTTCCCGTGAAGAGGTGATCCAGTTCATGTTCGATCAGGCCCGAATCGAGCTCGGCCCGATAGACGAAGGTGCCGCGGAACTCCAGGTCGGCTTCCATCCCCATCTCCTCGCGAAGTCGCCGACGAGCGGCATCCGCGGGAGCTTCGCCGGGGCGGGGATGGGTGCAGCTGGCGTTCGACCAGAGCCCTGCGGAATGGTACTTTCCCGCAGCCCGTCGCTGCAGGAGGATCCGGCCCTCTTCATCGAATAGGAAGACGGAGATCGCACGATGGAGGCTACCGTCCCGGTGGGCTTGCATCTTGGGAGCCTCACCGATGACGTTGTCGTGTGAATCCACGAGGAGGACGATTTCTTCTTCCATGGTCAGCGGAAGGAGAAGCGAAGGCTTCCGGTGATCCCGGAAGCCTTCCGGCGCCTGCTCAGGGCTCGGTCGAGTTGATGTCAATGTCCGGCGTGACGATCGTCTGGGTGTCGGTCGTCACATCGACATCTACAGGATCGATGTCGATCCGCGGTGCCTCGCCGGCATCCACGTCGATGTCCGGCGCGCGACCCGGATCCTCCACCTCAGCGGTGCAGGCGGCAAAGGCGCCGATCATCATTGCGGCAACTATGGGCTTTGAGAATCGATACATCGAATTCCTCCGGTTTCACGTTCGTGCAAGGTCCTCCAGACTGGTGCTGCGAGTACGGCGCGGGCGCAACAGCCATGCCGCACAGTAATGAGTCCATTTCCCAGGCCGCTGATACTTGGTCACCGCGGATCGCCGCTGGAGGCCACCGAGAACACCCTCGAGTCTCTCGGCCGCGCGCTTCTTGCCGGCGCGGACGGTGTCGAACTCGACGTCCAGCGCAGCAGCGACGGTGTTCCGGTGGTGATTCACGACGACTCACTCGAGCGGCTCTGGGGGTCGCAACGCCTCGTCTCGAAGCTCACCTGGCCGGCCATCGAACGGCTTCACGCGGCGAGAATCCCATCGTTCGAGCAGGCGGCCGGCTGGGCGGCGGCGAGCGGCGCATGGCTGAACGTCGAGCTGAAGGCGGCAGGCGTCGAGCGCGAGGTACTTGCTCTCATCGACCATTTCGGCATCCTTGAGCGTACCTTCATCTCTTCGTTTGACGCAGAGATCGTGAGGGATGTGGGCGAAGTCGACGATGGGATCCTTCGCTTCTTCCTGACGGAAAGCTGGGACGCCAGAGCGATGGCGATGTTCGAACGGTCGGGGGCGTCGGGCATCTGCCTGGGGAATGAGATGGCAACCGACGAGAACCTCGACGACCTCCGCCAGCGGGATCTGCCCGTCGTCGTATGGACGGTGAACGATGCCGCACGGGTCAGAGCTCTGCTCGAAGCAGGCGTGGCGGGAGTCATCTCCGATCGGCCGGCGATGGCCGCGGCCGAAAGGAACCGCTTCACCGGACCTGAGGGCGCCTGAGATGGCCCTGCCCTTGCCCCTCGCGGGTCGATCGCCCGGAGCCACTGTTTAAAGGACAAAACCAACCAGCCAATGATCGTACTCGCGCTCGCCGCCGCACTCGTGCAGCAGCTCCCGGACACAGTTCCCATCTTCGATACGCCGCAGACAGAGTCTCTGGTGGTCCGAGCGATCGAGGCGTCCGGGGACATACCCGCAGAGCTGCTCGACTATCGTTCCGAGGTGCACACGACGATGCAGATCTCGATCGCCGCGGATACCGCCGGCGTCTCGGATCTTCCTGCGACCGTAGACGAGCTGGTCTCCGATGTCCGCTGGCATCGCAGCGGCTTTCTGCATCAGGATGTGATCGGCCACAGGATGCGCGTGCTCGTTCCACTGCCCTACACGCTTGCCTCGATTTTCGAGAATGTGTGGGTCATCCCGCACCTGTACGGCTCCCGTATCTACGCGCCGCTCGCCGGCCCGCCGGCGGTAAACCCCTTCAGCGCGAACGGGCCCCGCTACTACCGGTACCAGGCGGACGACACCATCCGCATCGGCTTTCAGGGCGAAGAGCTCCTTCTCGTTCCCATCAACGTCCGCCCGCGTGGACGGGTAGCCGACGATTCCGGCGCGCAGCTTCTTGTAGGCACCTTCTACATCGATGTCCGACGGGCCGCGGTCGCGCGCGCTCGGGTCGGCTTCGCCGGGCGCGACAGGATTCTGCCCCGGTCGCTGGGGCAGGTCGAGAGCTTCTTCGAGCTTGAGAATGGGCTCTGGGAGGGCCGCTACTGGCTCCCGTTCCGCCAGCGGCGCGACATCTTCATGGAATCCCAGCTGCTTGGTGGCGCCGTGACCGCCCGCGTCGTCAATCGCTTCGAGACGATGGAGCTCAACACGGGCTGGCAGCCCACCGGTGAGATGGTTCGGCTCGAATGGGGACTCATCGATGCCGGAACAGCCTTCGCCGGCTGGCGCGCACCGGTCGGCGATGAAGAGTCGGCCCTTTCCGCCGAGGACTTCGCCGACCTGCGCCTCGCGACCTCCGCAGAGAGGGGCGGCGCTCCGGCAACACGGCTGCAGCTTCACTACGACCGGGCGAGCCACCTTCTCCGGTATAACCGCGTGGAAGGCCCCTTCCTGGGACTCGGCGCACGCCTCGTTCCCCCCGACCCGAACCGGAACCGCTGGCAGCTCTACGGGACGGCAGGGTATGCGGGAGCCGAGCGCACGGTCCGGGGGGAGCTGAGCCTGCGCACCGGGGCCTCCGCCGTATCGAGCTCGGTGCAGGGCACCGACTGGGGCTTCGAAGCGGTCGGCTACCGCCGGCTTCGCGACATCCAGCCCTTCCGGCCGACATTCATGTGGGACTGGTTCTATACCCTGCCCGCGGCGCTCTGGGGATCGGACCCGCGCGACTACTACGATGCGATGGGGGGCGAGCTCAACGTCATCGCCCGCCAATCACGGTGGAGTGGCCGCGCCACCGCACGACTCGAGCGCCACGATTCGGTTCAGGTGAACACCAACCGGTTCCTTTTCGGCACCTCTGAGGAAATCGAAGCGCTCCCGGGAATCGATGAAGGGACGCTGCTGGCACTGGAATCCGGCTTCCAGTTCGCCGTGGGACCGGGCGCTTTCGGGATCGGGAACAGCCTCCTCACCCGCATCGAGGCGGAAGCCGGCTTCATGGATTTCCGCTATCAGCGGATAACGGCGCTTCTCAGTACGCGGTACGCACTCGGTCCCTTCACCCTCGCCGCGCGCGGTGACGCGGGGCATGTCTGGGGGGCTGCACCTCCGCAGAAGCTATTCCGCTTCGGGTCGGTTGAGGGGCTTCGCGGATATGAGCCGGATGAGTTCGGTGGATCGACCGCCGCCCTCGGCCGGGCCCGCCTCCTGCTCGGCATCCCGCCACGCTCCGCGAAGCCGCTGGCGCGCGCCGGACTGTTCCTCATCCCGCCGCTGCGACCGAATCTCGTCTTCCTGGCCGAATCGGGGTGGACGGACATCAACGATGATCTCGTTGATGAACTCGCGCGCTTTGGCTCGAGGCCAACGGAGGGCTTCCGCAGCTCTGTCGGCGTGGGCGTGAGCTTCTTCGACGACGCCGTGACGCTCGAGTATCTGAGGCCAATGGACGAGAATCTCGACGAACGCTGGTACTTCGGGCTTACCTACTGGTACTGATCGTCGCGAAACGTGAAGGGACTTCCGTGGGCGGCCGAAGATGGCCGCCCACTTGCATATCCGGCCTGGTGTAACGCGGGACCACAGCATGCAACCCCGGAGGAAGCAAATGTCCATCAATCGTCCCCTCGCCGGCCCGATGCTGACCTTCGAGCTTCGCGAGCAGATTGCCGAGCTTCGCCGCGAAGAGGCGTACGAGCGTAGTGGACGCGCCGGCCGGACCCTCGCGAAGTCGGGTCGGATGCGCCTCGTGCTGGTCGCGATGGCGGAAACGAATGTCATCGGCACGCATCAGGCCGACAGCCCCATGACACTGCAGGTTCTCGAGGGCGACATCTCCTACCGCACCGAAGCCGGCACCGAGCGGCTCCATGAAGGGCAGCTCCTCTTCTTCGGGCCGGGCGACGCGCACGACATCACCGCCACCCGACCGACCGCCCTGCTCATCACGATCTCCGCGATCGGAGACGATTTCCAGCCTGACTTCGGCTGACGGCGCAACGGGCGGGCTTGCACCCCTCCCGCCCCTTGAATAGAATCTCGGACACCCCTGCGGCGTCCGAGTTTTTCTTTTTTTTAAATTGCTGAAGCCCCAGCGTCACGCGGAAATCCTCGATATCGTCCGGCGCACACGCGTCGGATCGCAGGAGGTCCTGCGCGAACTCCTCGCACAACGCGGTGTCGATGTCGCGCAGGCGACTCTCTCGCGTGATATGCGTGAGCTCGGCCTCGTAAAAGTCCCTGACGAGGATGGCGGCTCGGCCTACACCGTGCCTTCGCACGTCACCGATCCCACCCCAACGCTCGCCCGCCTGCTCCCCGCCCTCTACCTCGGCGCAGACGGAGTCGGCAACCTCCTCATCGTTAAACTCCTGACCGGCGGGGCACAGCCGATCGCCGTGGCCCTCGACTGGGAGGAATGGCCGGAGATCGTGGGTACAATCGCTGGCGACGACACCATTCTCGTCGTACTCCGCTCGCCCGAGCATCTGGGCCCTGTCAGCGAACGCCTGCGTCACCTCGCAGGCCTGTAACCTGCGGCCAAGGCCCCCTTTATCATGACGATCCCACGATTGACCCCAAGGGTCACAGTGAATATATTCTACTTACTATGAATGTTTCTTCATCACTCTCGGTCGGGGTGCTGGGCGCGACGGGCTATGCAGGGCGCGAGCTCGTGCGGCTGCTCGCGGCGCATCCCAGAACAGAGATCAAGTTTGCGACGTCGGAGAGCGAAGCGGGCACCCGGCTTCGGTCGATTGCCCGGAACGCGCCGGACATCGCGCTGATACGTTCCGACGATGCCCCGCTGGACGAGGTCGATGTCGTTTTCTCGTGCCTCCCGCATGGTGCTTCGCTCCCCTGGGTCGAACGGGCGCGGAACGCCGGGGCGCGCGTCATCGATCTTTCCTCCGATCTCCGGGTGCCTGACGAGTCGACGCCGGAGTGGGGCAGGGCAGCGGTCTACGGGATGCCGGAGCTTCACCGAGAGCAGATCCGTGGAGCCGATCTCATCGCGAACCCGGGTTGTTATCCCACAGGCGTCACGCTGGGGATCGCACCGCTCGTCCGCAGGGGGCTGGTCGGGGGACAGCAGCCGGTCATCATCAACGCGGCATCCGGGGTGACGGGCGCAGGTCGTTCGCCGAAGCGGGAATACCTTTTTGCTGAGGTCGGCGAGGATTATCGGGCGTATGCTGTGGGCAATGTGCACCGGCACCTCGCCGAGATGCGTCACCAGGTCGGCCTTCTTTCGCCGGAAGAAGCCCCAGAGCTGGTGTTCACACCTCACCTGCTTCCCGTCCGCCGCGGCATTCTGGAGACGATGTACGTACCGCTCACGCGGGACGTCAGCTCCGACGAAGCGCTCGCGATGTACGAGGAGGATTACGGGGACGAACCTTTCGTCGATGTGCTGCGTGATGGAACGCCGAAGCTCAGCGATGTCGTAGGAACGAACCAGCTCGCGCTGTCGGTCGTGCGGGTGAAGGGCGTCGCCGAGCCGCTGATGATGGTGCTCGCCGCCGAGGACAACCTGGTGAAGGGTGCTGCGGGCCAGGCGCTGCAGAATCTGAATGTGATGGCGGGCTGGGCGGAGACGGAGGGCCTGACGTGAGCGCGAGCGGCCTTACGGTCGTCAAGGTCGGGGGTAACGAGATCGACGACGCCGGGTGGGTCTCCCGCTTTGCGGCGTCGGTCGCTTCTTCAGGTCGCCCGACAGTCATCGTGCATGGGGGAGGCAAGGAAGTCACCGATCTTCAGCGCACGCTCGGAGCCGAACCCGAGTGGCGGGAGGGGCTTCGCGTCACCACCCCCGATGCCCTTCGCGCAGTCTCGATGGTGCTTTCCGGGCTGGTGAACAAGAGGCTCGCCGCGGCGCTCATCGGCGCCGGCGCTCGGGCAGCCGGGATCTCCGGAGAAGATGGGCCGACCCTTCACGCCGTACCTGCACGCGGCGGGCAGCTGGGGCTGACGGGAGAAATCCGGAATGTCGACACCACCCTGATGGAGCTGCTGATCGACAATGGCGTGACGCCGGTCGTATCACCCGTCTCCCGTGGGCCGGAGGGCGGGGCGTTGAATGTGAACGCCGACGATGCTGCTGCCGCTGTCGCGGGTGCGCTTCGGTCGGAGCGCTTCCTTCTCGTCTCGAATGTGCCGGGCGTCCTGGCGGATGATGCGGTGCTCGAGAGAGTCACGACGGGGGAGCTGGAGGAGCTCATCGCGGCGGGTGTGGCGAGTGGCGGAATGATCCCCAAGCTCCGCGCCGCGATGCGGGCGGCCGGTTCGGGAGTGAAGGATGTGCGCATCGGCGATATCTCGATGCTCGATGCAGACAGCGGAACACGAATCATCGCGTAGAGGCTCGAATGACGACTTCGGCGACTACCGGGGCGGATGCCCTCCTCGGCGTATATCGGCAGGCGGGTCCCGTCTTCGTGGCGGGCGAGGGATCGCACCTCATCGCGGAGGATGGTACCCGCTACCTCGACTTCACGGCGGGTATCGCCGTGAATGCGCTGGGCTATGGCGATCCGGACTTCAACGCTGCGGTTCGTGACGCGCTCGACGCAGGGGTCGTCCACACATCGAACCTCTTCCGCACGGCGCCCGCGGCCGAGCTCGCCTCCTGGCTGGTCGAGCACTCCTTCGCCGACCGCGTCTTCTTCTGCAATTCAGGCGCGGAAGCGAATGAGGGCGCCTTCAAGTTCGCCCGGCGCTGGGCGCGGGAGCGGGGCGGCGCGGAGAAGCACGAGATCATCGCGTTCCGCGGCAGCTTCCATGGCAGAACCTTCGGGGCGCTCGCGGCGACCGACCGGCCCTCGTACCAGAAGCCCTTCCAGCCACTGATGCCGGGGGTCCGGTTCTGTGACGTCGGCGATCTCGATCAGCTGCGTTCGACGATCGATCGCGCGCGAACCGCCGCGATCATCATCGAACCGCTGCAGGCAGAGGGGGGTGTGCTTCCCCTTCCGGAGGGCTTCCTCACGAGGGTACGGGAGCTTTGCGACGAGCACGAAGTGGCGCTCATCTTCGACGAGGTGCAGGTCGGTCTCGGTCGGACGGGAACCCTGTGGGCGCACGAAGGTCCCGGGGTGGAACCCGACCTGATGACGATCGCAAAGCCGCTTGCGGGGGGGCTCCCGATGGGGGGCGTGCTGCTGAAGGAGCATATCGCGGCGGCGGTACAGGCGGGTGATCACGCGACAACATTCGGAGGCGGACCCCTCGTCGCTTCCGCCGCGCTCGCGGTCTGCCGGAAGGTCGGCTCGCCTGCGTTCCTCGAGGAGGTCCGGCGCAAGGGCGAGCTGCTCGGTGAGCGGCTCGGCGCTCTGGCGCTGCGCAAGCCGAATGTGGTGGCGGTCCGCGGGGTGGGACTGATCTGGGGGATCGAGGTGAAGGTACCGGCGGGAGACATCGTCACCGCTGGTCTGCAGGCCGGGCTTCTCCTGGTTGGAGCGGGTGCGAACGTCGTGCGGCTCGTTCCGCCCCTCTCGATCGATGAATCGGACCTCGTGCGGGGGCTCGCAATCCTCGAGGATCTGCTCTGACGATGCTGGTCAGCATCTCGCGTCGGTGGCCGATGACGGTCCGCAACGCATCTTCGGGCGCAGAGATGCCCCGTGGGGAGGCGTCTGCCGACGCCCGATCGTCTGCGCAGGTCGCGCCGCGGGTGACGGTCCGCGCGGCCCGGATCGCCGACATGCGCGAGGTGGAGCCGCTCATTCGTCGCTTCGCGAGCGCAAACCTCATGCTACCGAAGAGCTTCGATCAGCTTGCGCGAAGCTTTCGTGAGTTCGTCGTCGCGACGGACGACAGGGGCGCGGTTCTCGGCTGCGGCGCGCTCCGCGTCTACAATGAGAGCCTCGCCGAGATCTGTTCTCTCGCGGTGGGAGAAGAAGCTCAGGGGATGGGTATCGGCAGGATGCTCGTCGACCGGCTCGTCGACGATGCCCGTGCGCTCGGGCTCGAGCAGGTGTTTGCGCTGACACTGCGGCCGGGGTTCTTCGGGCACCTCGGTTTCGAGGTCACGCCGAAGGAGACCTTTCCGCTGAAGGTGTGGGCGGATTGCCGTAGCTGTCCGAAACTTCACGCCTGCGACGAGATCGCGGTAGCGCGCCGGATCTGAGGGTTCGGAGGGGCCCCGATCGCGGGGGATACACTGTTTTCATGTCGGGGCGCGCGCGGTGGAGACCGTCGCCCGCCCCTTTCCTTTTTTCGGATTCGACCTGTGAGTAAAGGAGCCGCGTTGTGACGTCTGGATCTGCCGGTCAGGGGAAGTTGTGGGGCGGTCGCTTTTCGAGCGAACCGTCGGCGGAGATGGACCGCCTCAACAAGTCTCTTCCGGTCGACCATCGCCTCTGGCGCCAGGACATCGCCGGAAGCCGCGCATGGGCTGCCGCGCTGGGGCGCGCCGGCGTGGTTGCAGAAGATGAAGCGCAGAAGCTTCTGGAGGGCTTGCAACGGGTCGCGGACCACCTCGGCTCCTGGTCGGAACGTGATTGGGAGAACGCGCCCGACGAGGACATACACAGCCTCGTTGAGCGGCTGCTTCGCGTCGAGGCAGGGACGGTCGCCGGGAAGCTCCACACCGGTCGCTCGCGGAACGACCAGGTAGGCACGGACACCCGGCTCTGGGCCCTCTCCGCCAGCGACGAGCTGCTGGAGCTCCTCTCGGGGGTTCAGAGCGCCCTCGTCGATCTGGCAGAAGACCATCTCGACGTTGTGATGCCGTCGTATACGCATCTTCAGCGCGCTCAGCCGATCTCCGCATCGCAGTGGCTGCTCTCCCATGCATGGGCGCTCGTGCGGGACAGCGACCGCCTCCGGGACGCACGCCGCCGCGCGTCGGTCCTTCCGCTTGGATCGGGGGCAATCGCCGGCTGCCCCTTCCCGGTCGATCGCGAATTTCTCCGGGAGACGCTCGGCTTCGATGCGATCTCGCAGAACAGCATCGATGCCGTCGGGGATCGGGACTGGATCGCGGAGCTCCTCTTCGTCTGTGCGACGATCGGGGTTCATCTGTCGAGGATCGGCGAGGATCTGATTCTCTTCTCCTCGGCCGAGTTCGGCTTCGTCACGCTCTCCGATCAGTATTCGACCGGGAGCTCGCTGATGCCGCAGAAGCGGAACCCGGACGCGATGGAGCTCGCGCGCGGGAAGGCCGGACGGCTGATCGGTGCTGTCGTGTCATCGCTGACCCTGCTGAAGGGGCTCCCGACCGGATACAACAAGGATCTGCAGGAGGACAAGGAGACGCTTTTCGAGAGCTTCGACTCGCTTCTCGCCCTGCTCCCGGCAGTGATCGGAACCTTGCGGACGATGTCCTTCAACCGTGAGCGGTGTCGTGCGGCCGTCGATCCTTCGATGCTCGCTACGGATCTGGCGGACTACCTTGTCCGGAGCGGCGTTCCTTTCCGTGAGGCGCACGAGATGGTCGGGAAGCTCGTCCGGGAAGCCGAGGTGAAGGGTGTGCCTCTCTCGGATCTGCCGAGGACGAGCTTTGTGGAGGTTTCGGAGACTTTCGAGGCGGCGGACCTTCCTGCGCTCTTCGATCCGCTGCGGTCGCTGGAGGCTCGCGCGGTGCCGGGCGGGACGGCGTCGAGCTCGGTGAAGGCGCAGATCATCGCGCTCCGTGAAGCGGTCGAGCGGTAGATGATCTGCTGGTCGCGCGGGGCGCGGGGGGAGGGCCCGGCCGATAAGGGAGAATGGCGTGCAGGGCCCACGCGGAACCGCGGAGAACGCGGAGGGAGATGGCAGTACGACGGATCTCCCTCCGACCTCCACTCTCCATCTCCAACCCCGAGCTCCTGGACTCAGGAACCCGGGTCAGAGATGGCTGACCAGAAGATCCAGAACCGCCTCGGGGTTATCAACGTTCAGCCAGTGCCCCGCATCGACCTCATGAAGGTGCACCTTCCCCGTTTTCTCCCCCGCCGCGAGAAGCCTTTCCGCGCCCGCGGCCTCGATCGAGTCTGACTTCAAGGCCCGGATCACATGAACCTCCAGCTCTGCAGGCGGGTTCTCGATGACCGACCAGACATCCGTCGCGAAGAAGTCGCGCAGCACCGCCTCGATCGCCTCCCAGTCGAGCTTCCACCGGAGACGATCGCCATCGCGCTCGAGGTTCATCGCCATCCACTGTCCCATACCGGGAGCATATCCTTCCGCCACCAGCGCGTCTACGACCTCATCGCGTGACCCGAAATCTTCCGGCAGCCCGCGGACGATCTCCAGGACCCGCCACGCGGAACCCGCCGGCTCCCCCGCATCGAGAGTCGTATCCGCGACCCAGACCTGACGCAGCGATTCCTCGCCCGCCGCCGCCCGCACAAGCGCGACCTTCCCGCCGAAGGAGTGCCCGAGAATTGCCGAAGGAGGCAGGCCACTCGAGATCTCCAGCCGGCGCAGATCCTCGGCACACGCTTCGACAGTATGCGGCGGCGCGAAACCCTGGGAGCCACCATGAAGACGTAGATCGACGAGAACGACTCCCCACCCATCGAGTGAATCCACCAGGCGCCGCGCGACGCTGCCCCAGTTCTTCCCCGTGCCGTAGATTCCATGAAGAATGTAGAGCCACCGCACCGGCGTATCGTCCTGGCTCGTGATCCGCGTGTAGCTCAGTTCGTGCGACATTTTTCTTCCGGTTGAATTCGATGCACAGCGGGTCGCTACAATGATGCGACACCCAACGGCTCCTGCATACCGTCGGCCGGCTCCATGGACATACGGGTGCCGGTGCTCTCCACGCATTGTGAAGGGGATGATATAATTGTCCAGGCTGAAGTTTCCCATCCGACCCGGACATCGATGATCGAGCTTGTCGACGTCGTCAAGCGGTATCGCGCCGGCCCCCTCGTCGGGCGGCGCGAAGCCGTAACAGCCCTCGACGGGATCACGCTTCGCATCCCTCCGGGTTCGGCCCTGGGCATCGTCGGCCTGAACGGCGCCGGCAAGAGCACGCTCATCCGGATCCTGCTCGGCTATGCGCGGCCGACCTCCGGCTCGGCGACAATCGACGGGCTCCTGCCGCGAGCATACGTCGAAGCCAAGGGTGTGGCCTACGTACCCGAACGCGCCACCTTCCCGGGCGGCTGGACGGTCCGCAACGCGCTCGGTACCTTCGCGATGCTGGCCGATGCACCCGGCGATCCGTGGGCGGCGGTGGAGCGCGCTATCGATCGCCTCGGCCTCACACATCTGGCGAACCGGCGCCTTCGCTCCCTCTCGAAGGGGAATGTCCAACGCGTTGCGATCGCCCAGGCGATCCTCGTCGACCGTTCCATCATGGTCCTCGACGAGCCGACAGATGGCCTCGATCCGGTCTGGATCGCGGAGCTGAGAGCCGTCCTGAGCGAGTGGCGTTCCGCCGACCCGAGGAGGATCCTCGTCATCGCTTCACATACCCTGGCCGAGGTCGAGCGGCTCGCTGATTCAGTCCTGCTGCTTCACAATGGCCGGATCGAGGGAGATCTCTCACCGAGCGGACACGTGCCGCTGGAAGAGCGCTTCCTCGCACGGGTCTCCGAGCTTCCCGCTCCGCGCTGATGATCGCTCTCATCCTTCATGACATCCGGTGGCGGCTGCTTTCTCTGCTCGGGATCGCGGCGCTGCTCTACGCTCTGGAACCCGGCTTCCACCAGCACGAGGAGTTCGACCTCCAGTCGCTCTATCTCGGACCGCTCGGCGTTTCGGCGACGATATCCTACTTCGCCGCATTGACGATGATCATCCTCCTGGGCGGCAGGATATCGCGGGACCGGCAGATGGGGTACACCCGCCTCCTCTTCGCCAACCCGGTGTCACCGGTGACCTATTACGGTCTGCGCCTGGCCATCGCGTACGCCGTCGCGATGATCGGTTCGGTCCTCTTCCTGGCAGTCGGACAGGTGATCGCCTGGGGAACCACGCCGCGCGGCTGGATGGGGCTTCTTCTTCCCCTGCTTACCGCGCTCGTATATGGCGGCCTGGTGACCTTCCTCTCCGCCGTGATGCCAAGAGGCGACACATTCACCGCATTCCTTTTCTTTCTGCCGACCTTCGTGCCCGGAATCCTCGACGTCAGCCTGGCAAACGCGTCACTGCCGGTGCGGCAGATCGTTCTCCTCATTCTTCCACCGCACGGCGCCGTGGCGCGGGTATGGGAGGGTCTGCTCGACGGTCAGATTGCCTGGATTCCGGCTCTGTATGCGGCTGCGTACGGTCTGATCCTTCTCGTCGCAGCCGGTGTCGTCCTGAGAACGCGGGAACTGCCCTAGAACCGGCATCGTCGGATGCCCGCGACTCCCGGAAGCTTTCCTTTCGTGGATTCGGCGTAGAAGTTGAACGCGATTGCGCTGAGCACTCAGGCCGGACCGAGCGCCCAACGAATCCTTCCCTTCCACCCAACGGAGATCCGTGGACGGAGATACCAGACCCTCCAGCACATCCAGAGCGCGGATGATCAGCATCATCGCCGCGCTGCTGGTCGTGGCCTTCCTCATCGGCTTCATTCCCCAGTGGATGCGGGCACGCTCGCTCCAGCGGGAGCTGACGGCAGCCAATCACGAAGTCACCATGCTCGATATGGGCGGCCGGCTCGCCGCTGCACTCTCCGAGTCGCAGCGCGGAAACTACGAGCGGGCTCGCCAGCTCATGGCGAACTTCTTCAGCGATCTGGAAGGGGGCATCCCCGGGCTCGAGGACGCAGGGCAGCGACAGGCGCTCAACGCGATCATGTCCGAGCGCGACGAAATCATCACCCAGCTCTCCCGCGCCGAGCCCGAGGCGACCACACGTCTCAACATGATGTATACGCGGTACTTCTCCGCCGTCCATCCTGCAGGGCGACAGAATCCGGCCGCCGTCACGCCCTCTCCCGCCGTGACAAACCCGCCCGCCCCCTGAACCTTCTACGCGTCCATCAGAGCGAGGCCGCCGCTTCCAGCGCCTCGCTCGTCGCCCGATACCCTTCCTCCATGAAGAACTGAGAGCGCTCGAAATCGAAGGTGTGCAGGTGCCCGATCTTCGGACGCACATACACCATCGGGAGATCGCTGAACTTCTCGAGCGCCTCCGCCCTGCGATGCTGCAGATTCAGGCTCAGGACGCGGTCGTGGATCGCGACGAGACCCTGATCAAAGAAGCCCTCCTCCGGGGGGTTCAGGTCTGCGCCTACATCGATTGCGATCACCCGCGCCGGCTTGAAGCTCGCCGCCTCCGAAAGTGGCAGCGGGTTGATGACCCCTCCATCGACCAGCACATCATCCCCGATGTACATCGGCGGGAAGTAGACGGGGAGCGCACACGATGCATAGATCGCATCGACAAGTGGCACCTTCTGCTCCCGTTCGCTCCCGAACCAGACCTCGCGGCCCGTCACCAGTGACGTGGCGTTGAAGCGGAGCGGCACCATCAACTCGCGGAAGTCGCGGACAGGGAGAACGCGCTCCATCCATTCCCGGAAGGGGTCGGGATCGAAGACAGAAGCCGCCCGGACGCCCCCCAGCCAGAGCGCCCTTCTGTTGACGGAGACGATGTCCTCCTTCTTCATGCGCCGGGCGACCTCCATCAGCTCGCGCCAGCCGAGCCCGCTCGCGAGAAGGGTTCCGATCAGTGCGCCGATGCTCGTGCCGACGATGGCGTCGGGGCGGATCGCCGCCCCCTCGAGCGCCCGAGCCGCACCGATGTGAGCGATTCCCTTCATCCCCCCGCCTCCGAGCACCAGCACCGTCGGGCCCTGCGAACCTCGTGACGGGCCTTCCTCACCTGCTGCCCCACTCCTCACGATCGAATCCGTCATCTGATCTCCGGGGTTCGGTCTGCGCATAGCCGCAGACGCCTGCAATCAACGCAAGTTCCGGGACGGGCGAGCCGCGCCGCGGACCCCTCCCCGGCGGTCTGTTGAGCGGCTTGACACCCCGTGCCTTCCGGCCTACGTTCCAATTGATAAGCAGAATCATTCTTGATACCCTGGCCATGGGTGGCGCGGGGTATGCCGGTCCCTCCCTGGACGGTCCTGATTCATGCCGCCGGGGACGTTTATGTCAACGAGTCACCGCCAACGCAAGCGTCGCGCAGAGCGTCGGGAGGAATAGATGTCGGAGCCGCTGCTGAAAGTCGTCGATCTCCATGCTGAGGTCGCAGAAGAGGGAACGGAGATTCTGAAGGGGCTGAGCCTCGAGATCAACGAGGGGGAGATCCATGCCATCATGGGTCCGAACGGCTCCGGGAAGAGCACACTGTCGAAGGTGATCGCGGGGCATCCTGCGTACGAGGTGACGGATGGCGACATCCTTTACCGCGGTCAGAGCATCCTCGACATGGAGCCCGACGAGCGCGCGAAGCTAGGCGTCTTCCTCGCGTTCCAGTACCCGGTGGAGATCCCCGGCGTGTCGATTGCGAACTTCCTCCGTACCGCCCTCAACTCGAGGCAGGAAGAGGAGATCGACATCTTCGACTACCAGGAGCTTCTCACCGAACGGATGGAGATGCTCGGGATGGACCCGGTGTTCGCCGAGCGTTCGGTGAACGACGGCTTCTCCGGTGGTGAAAAGAAGCGTAACGAGATCCTCCAGCTGGCGATGCTCGAACCCTCGCTCGCGCTGATGGACGAGACCGACTCGGGTCTCGACATCGATGCCCTGAAAATCGTTTCGGCTGGCATCAACGAGGTGATGTCGAAGAAGCCCGATATGGGCGTTCTCCTCATCACGCACTATCAGCGGATGCTCAACTATGTGACCCCTCACTTCGTCCATGTGATGACTTCCGGAAGGATCATCCGGTCGGGCGGCCCCGAGCTGGCGCTCGAATTGGAAGAGAAGGGGTATGAGTGGACTCGGGAGCTGGTGGAGAGCTGACGGAGACCTCCAGGTCTTCGGTTAAATGTCGGCCCTCAGTAGCTTCCGGGGAAACTGAAGCTGCGCTCGCCGCAGCTGAGGACCGGTAACCGAAGCCTGATGACCCCGCTCCCTATTCGAAGGAAGCACGATGCCAAAGAATGAAGCAGTCGCCCAGTTGGGGCTCGACGAATACAAATACGGATTCCGCGACGAGGTCGATTACAACTTCAAGTCCCGCCGCGGGTTGGACGAGGAGATCATCCACCAGATCTCCGAGTTCAAGAACGAGCCAGAGTGGATGCTCAAGACGCGCCTCAAGGCGTTCAAGCACACCCAGTCGCGCCCGTGGCCGAAGTGGGGAGGCGACCTCTCGGGACTCGACTTCAACGACATCTTCTTCTACATCCGCCCCACGGACCGTGGCGTCGGCCGGACGTGGGATGAGGTGCCGGATACGATCAAGGACACTTTCGAACGGCTCGGCATCCCCGATCAGGAGCGACGCATTCTCGCGGGTGTCGGCGCACAGTACGAGTCAGAAGTCGTCTACCACTCCCTGAAGGACGAGTGGGAGAAGCAGGGCGTGATCTTCAAGAGCATGGATGACGGCCTCCGTGACCATGAAGATATCGTCCGGGAGTATTTCGGCTCCGTCGTCCCCTATCGGGACAACTTCTTCTCTGCGGTGAACACCGCGGTCTGGTCGGGTGGCTCCTTCGTGTATGTGCCGGCGGGCGTCAAGCTGGACATGCCGCTGCAGGCATACTTCCGCATCAATGCGGAGTCGATGGGGCAGTTCGAGCGGACGATGATCATCGTCGAGGAAGGCGCCGAGGTGCAGTACATCGAGGGGTGCACCGCGCCGAGCTATTCGCGCGACTCGTTCCACTCGGGTGTCATCGAGATCATCGTGAAGGATGGCGCCCGTTCGCGCTATACGACGATCCAGAACTGGTCCCACAACGTCTACAACCTGGTGACGCAGCGCGCGACCGTCGGTCGTGACGCCTCTCACGAGTGGGTCGACGGGAATCTGGGCTCCAAGCTTACGATGAAGTATCCCTCGATCTATCTGAATGGCGAGGGAGCACGCGGCGAGATTCTCAGCATCGCTTACGCGGGCGACGGGCAGCACCAGGACGCCGGCGGCAAGGTCATCCACAATGCGTCACATACCTCGAGCCGGATCGTTTCGAAGTCGATCTCGAAGGGCTCGGGCCGCAGTTCCTATCGTGGACTGCTCCGCGTGGAGAAGGGCGCCAAGCACATCCGCAGCAACGTCGAGTGTGACGCGCTGCTGCTGGACGAACAGGCTCGCACGGATACCTATCCGTACATCGAGGTCGAGGAGACGGATGCTCAGATCGGTCACGAAGCGACCGTCTCGAAGATCGGCGACGAGCAGCTCTTCTATCTGATGAGCCGCGGCCTCTCTGAGGATGCCGCTGCGACGATGGTGGTGCGGGGCTTCATCGAGCCGATCGCCAAGGAGCTGCCTCTCGAGTACGCAGTCGAGCTCAACCGGCTGATCGAACTCGAGATGGAAGGCAGCGTCGGCTGAGGATTCTGAAATCTCTGGACGGATTCATATAAAGTGGCAGATGCGATTACCGTAGCGGACGAGCTTGGATTCTTCACCGCCGACCAGGTGGAGATCCTCGCCGCTCAGAAAGGGGAGCCTGAATGGCTCCTCGCCCGTCGGAAGGCGGCACATAACGTATTCGCCGAAACCCCGATGCCGGACACCCGGCCTGAGGAGTGGCGTTATACACCGATCACGCGCTTTCTGAAGCTGAACAAGCTGCAGGGCGCGGTCGAGAGTGCGCCCACCGCGGATCTCTCGGGGCTTCCGGAGTCGCTGCGCGATCTTATCGCTGCGGCAGGCGAGGATACGCCCAGGATCGTGCAGCTCGGTGGTTCGGTGGTGCAGCGGCAGCTTACGGAGGAGTGGCAGGCTCAGGGTGTGATCTTCATGAGCCTCGATCAGGCTGTCCGTGAGCATCCGGAGCTGGTCGAGAAGCACCTCGGTTCGGTGCTCACTCCGGAGGAGGGTAAGTTCGCAGCGCAGAACGCGGCGTTCTGGTCGGGTGGTACCTTCCTCTACGTTCCGGCGAATGTGAAGGTCGATGTTCCGCTGCGCGCCTTCCGTTGGCTTGCGGACGAGGGCACTTCGATCTTCGGCCGCACACTGATTGTGGCGGAGGAGTTCGCAGAGGTTTCGATCGTTGACGAGCTCGGATCTGGCGATTTCGGTGCGCGCACCTATTCCAACGGGGCCACGGAGATCGTGACCGCTGAGGGCGCGAAGGTGACGTACGTCGCGCTGCAGCGCTTCGGTACCGGTGTGCTGCACATGACGACCGATCGGCTTCATGCAGGTCGGGATTCGCGGATCACGACGCTGTACGTCACGCTCGGCTCCGACGTGACCCGTGCGGATGTGCAGTGCCGGCTCAAGGCGCCCGGCTCGCACGTCGACATGCTGGGGCTGTACATCGCGGAGGGAACGCAGCACTTCGACCATCAGACGCTGCAGGATCATGTGGCGCCGCATGCGTCGAGCAACCTGCTCTTCAAGGGCGCTCTGACCGATACCGGTCGCTCCGTCTTCCGCGGCCTGATCCGGGTTCATCCGGGGGCGCAGCGTACAGACGCGTATCAGACGAACCGGAATCTCATTCTTTCGGAGGGGGCGCGGGCTGATTCGCTGCCGAATCTCGAGATCGCGGCAGATGACGTCCGCTGTTCGCACGCCGCTACGGTCGGACAGCTCGATCAGGAGGAGATTTTCTATCTCCAGAGCCGCGGGATCCCCTACCTCGACGCCATGCGGCTGGTCATCTTCGGCTTCTTCGGGGAAGTTCTCGACCAGCTGACGCTGGAGGATGTCCGCAAGGAGATGATGAGCGCGATCGAGGTGAAGCTCTATGCCAGCGCCCGGCCGCGATAACCGGAGAAGGGTCGTGGCTCTGATCGCTGAACTGCAGGCATAGATGGCTTTCGTTTCTGTCGCTTCGCTGGGCCAGTTGGAAGATGGTGAGCTGCTCGCGGTAAAGATCGAGGGGCGCTCGCTCTGCCTGG
This sequence comes from uncultured Gemmatimonas sp., assembly GCA_964424945.1. GTDB lineage: Bacteria > Gemmatimonadota > Gemmatimonadetes > Longimicrobiales > Longimicrobiaceae > WHSP01. Next base: position 22,589 of record CAYRLB010000013.1, on the reverse strand, counting down.
CCCGGCTCGACGGGGAGGTCTACGCCTTCACGGACAACTGTACGCACCGGGACTTTCCCCTCTCCGGGGGAGAGCTGGATCCGGAAGATTGTTCTGTGACCTGTGACTGGCACGGAGCCCGCTTCAACGTCATCACAGGTGAGGTGTTGTCGCTTCCCGCGACCCAGGCGGTTCGGGTGTACCCCTGCAA
>CAYRLB010000013.1:0-22299 GCA_964424945.1 uncultured Gemmatimonas sp. | reverse complement strand
GGCGGGTTGAGGCATCATGCTATCCGATATTTCGGGCCTCGATTGTCGGTGCGGGCACATGTGTCCGGGGCGACAAACACGCTGCTTGAAGGCTTGATGGCTCCCCCCTAACGTGGGCGTCGAACGACCGCAACGATGCTCAACCCCGACCCCCTCCTACCATGCTTCTCTCCCTTTCCCAGCCAGCCAGGCCCGCAGGCACACGGACCGGCTTCACCGCAGTCGGCATCTTCTCCTCCGATGGCCGGACAGTCTCCCAGACGCAGTGTTTCAACGATCGGTATGTCGCCACTGAGATCGACCGAGGCATCTTCATCTTCATCGCCGAGCGGGAAGAGCGCTTTCTCGTGGATCCCGTCCAAAGGTGCCTTCGCCGAATCGAAGTTTCGGGAGGGCGTATTCAGAGGGGGACGCTCCGGTCCGTGATCGGGGAGGTCAGCGTCAGATGCGACGACGAGGAGTTCGAAATCGATGGCTTCGCGTGCCAGCGTTACAACTTCCGTAACGCCAACCCCCGCATTACTCTCGAGGGGGAGACGTACGCGACCCGGATCCCGGGCATCGAACGGACGGCGCTTCCCATGGAGCGGGATCACGATTCCATGATTCAGCCCTTCTCTCTTCCTCTCGAGACTGAGCATCTCGTCGTGCGCTCCACGTTGAGATCGACCGCGGGCGACTTCAAGCAGGTACAGAGCTACCGTCTGCTGACGATCCGGGCCGGGATCGACGAACCCTCGCGCTTCGATGATTGGGCGGCCCTTCCCATCGTGGATTGAGGCGCGAAAGCGGCGGCGGCTGGACGATCGGATTTGAAGGTGTCAGGATGGATGGGATCTTGCACGACATCGTGTCGGACGGATCAGGACCCGGCCATTGTTCTTCCAGCCACGCCAACCCCACGGCCCGAGGATTGGTATGTCTCAGGATCGCCCTTCCGGAAACGCTCTCAGTGGACGCCGCGTTGCAATCGTGGAGGGATGCCGAACGCCCTTCGCCCGGTCAGGCGGCGACTTCCGCAAACTTTCGGCGGTCGAGCTCGGGAAGGTCGCGGTCAGAGAGCTGGTCAGTCGAACGAATCTCGATGTCGACGCCGTCGACCACCTCATCTTCGGGACGGTCGTGCAGTCGGTGCAGGAGCCGAACATTGCGCGCGAGGTGGGTCTTGGTGCGGGGCTTCCGGCACGTGTTCCCGCCTTCTCGGTTTCGCGGGCCTGCGCATCATCGAACCAGGCCATCACCTCCGCTGCGGAGCAGATCGCGCTCGGCCTGTCGGATATCATCATTGCCGGGGGCGCGGAATCGCTGACGGACATTCCGATCACCCTGTCGGATGAGATGCGGGACGCGTTGGTTGCAGCGTCGAAAGCCCGTTCGCTGAAGGATCGGGTGAGGGCTTTCTCAGCGATCCGTCCTGCTCATCTGAAGCCTGTTTCGCCCGCGATCGCTGAACCCACGACCGGTCTGAGCATGGGTCAGTCCGCCGAGAAGATGGCGCAGGAGAATGGAATCAGTCGTGAAGAGCAGGACCGGTGGGCGTTGCGTTCACACCAGCTCGCAGCGGCGGGCACCGCCGATGGCAGGCTCACCCGGGAAATAGCGCCGGTCTATGTGGATGGCGTCGCCATTACACGAGACAATGGCATCCGCGCGGACACATCGCTCGGGAAGCTCGCGGCACTGCGACCCGCCTTCGACAAGAGATATGGTACCGTGACGGCCGGGAATGCTTCGCCCCTCACCGATGGAGCATCGGCAGTTCTTCTGATGAGCGAGGAACGCGCAAAGGCCCTTGGCTATGAGCCGCTGGGCTACATCCGTTCGTACGCGTACGCGTCGCTCGCCCCTTCGGACCAGCTTCTTCAGGGACCGGTGTACGCGACGCCGACGGCGCTCGGGCGCGCCGGGCTTTCCATGAAAGACATCGGGCTGATGGATATGCACGAGGCCTTTGCGGCGCAGGTTCTTTCCAATATTCAGTGGTTCCAGTCAGCTTCGATCGCGAAGGAGCGGCTCGGCCTGAGCGAGGCGATCGGCCTGCCGGACGAGGACCGGATCAATGTTCTGGGCGGCTCGATCGCCGTCGGCCATCCCTTCGGCGCGACCGGCGGACGGATCACCACGACCCTCCTGAACGAGATGCGCCGTCGCGGGGTCGAGTTTGGACTGCTGACAGTTTGTGCGGCAGGAGCGATGGGGTTTGCTATGGTCCTTGAGGCCGGCTGAGCGCCTCTCATTCAACGTAGAGGTTAGTTGAGGCGGCTTCGGCGGGGCTGCCGGGTTCCGCGCCGCAACCTCTGCTTCTCCGACGGAATTCGCAGGGCGCTTCCAGGGAATGGAAGCAAGCTATCTTCTGGATTATTGACAAACATCTTGACAGATACGGGCGTCAAAGGTACGTTAGTCTAAGCTTCACTGAGCCCTGCTCAGTTTGGCCCGCAGAATCTCCTGTTCGAGCTCCCCGGGACAGCACTGACTTAAGGCCTCAGTTGCCGCACTGCCAGCGGCGCCCCGTTTCAGATACCGCAGTAACGCACCGCAGAACACGACGCCATGAGTGGCGTTTCATCCTCGATACCTTCGTGCCCATCGTGGGGGGCATCTGGAGCCCACGCGCTTCACGCCGTCATTACGGCCTAATCAGCAGAACAGGAGTACGGTATGCGGACCACCGGAACGGTGAAGTGGTTTAATGACGCCAAAGGCTTTGGCTTCATTACCCCGAACGACGGAGATCGCGATTGCTTCGTGCACTACTCCGCGATCGTCGGCAATGGGTTCAAGACCCTCGCAGAGGGTGAAGGCGTCGAATTCGACCTCGTGCAGGGGGAGAAGGGTCCGGCAGCTGAAAACGTTGCCCGGATTGACGTCTGAAAAAAACCCTGGTTAGAGCGGTCACCGCCGGACCGGTGGTACACGCGAAAAGAGCCGCCCCTTTCGGGGCGGCTCTTCTCATTGGCAGGTCACCTTCCGCCCGGTAGCGGCGCGGCGACCTGGCCGTTAGCCGCGCGCTCCCCGTCTATCCCCGCGTCGGAATGTCGAGCGTCTGGCCAGCGATGATGCGCGTTCCGCGCAGACTGTTGGCGTCGCGGATCTCATCGACGGTTACGCCATGGCGCCTCGCGATCGCCAGCAGGGAATCGCCGCTCCGCACCTTGTACTTCTGCACAGTGACGGTATGCTCCTCCCGGACGGTCGGCCAATTGACGAGGAAGGCGGTGCGGGAGCCGGTCGGCACCCGAACGAGCTGGCGCTGATCGTTCCGGGTGCGATCCATCTTGAAGTGCGGGTTGAGGTCGAGCAGCGCATCGATCGTCGTTCCCGCCGCGGTAGCGATCGCAGCGAGCGGCGTTGCAGGGTCCACCACGACCTCTTCGTACGCCAGCGGCGCCTCCAGCTCGACATCTCCGAAGCCGTATTTTTCAGGCTCCTTCGAGATCCGGGCAGCCGCAACCATCAGAGGGACATAGTCGCGCGTTTCCCGGGGGAGCCTCTCCCAGATCTTGTAGTAGGAGTACTCGTCCCCCTTCTCCGAACCGGTCTCCTCCCGCATGATACGAGCGACGCGATTCTCCCCGGTGTTGTAGCCCGCTGCAGCCAGGTACCAGGAATCGAAGCGATCGTGCAGGTAGGTGAGGTAGTCGAGGGCTGCGTCAGTGGCCTTGAGAGGATCGTTCCGCTCATCGACGGCTCTGTTGATGTCGAGTCCGTAGCGCTGGCCCGTCTCGCTGATGAACTGCCAGATGCCCGACGCCTGCGCCGACGAGTACGCTTTCGCGTTGAAACCCGATTCTATCATCGCCAGATAGATCAGGTCCTGTGGCATTCCGCGCTCGTCGAGCTTGGCGGAGATCATCGGGACATAGCGACCACTCCGGGAGAGGAAGCGGGAAAAGTCATCGCGCTTATCCGTGGTGAAGCGCTCCACCCAGTAGTCGACGCGCTCGTGATCGAGATTCGGAAGATCCCATTCCGTCGTGGCGAGCTCGCTCGACTCGGCATCTACCGCTGCAAGCGTTGTCACCCCGGTGGTCCGGTCGAAGCGCGCCATGCCCGAAACCGTACCGCCGACCCACGACGCGCCGAGGATACCCGCGAGGGCGAACTTTCCTGCGCGTCTCCGAAGGCGTTCGGAGGAAACTCTATCTGGCGTGTCGTCGACCATCGGTATTCTCCTGCCAAGTATTTGCCGATTATTGTGTTACGGCATACTGACCGTTTCAATTTCTGTTCCGGCCGGTGTGCCGACCGGCATCCGGTTTGCTCATCCGAGGGGGCGAGGCTTTCCCTCACGCCTTCCTTCGATGCTTCGAGCTTCTGACAGATGACCACCGCCCATTTTGCTTCAGCCATTGCACATCTGGAGGAGAGGCTCGGCCGCGGCCGCATCCAGCGGGACGTGCCTCTCGCCCCGATGACGACCTTCCGGATCGGCGGGAGCGCGGACCTTCTGTTCGAGGCGGCCGGCTCCGCAGAACTCCACAAGGCGCTGGAAGTCGCCCGCGAGGTGGAAATTCCCCATTTCCTGCTGGGCGTCGGCGCAAATATCCTCGTCGGGGATGGAGGCTTTCGAGGGCTGGTGATCCGCAGCCGGGGCGGCGAAATCAGCTTCCTCGGAGATGGACGGGTTCGCGCCGACGCAGGGGTGATCGTCTATCACGACCTCATTCAGGCAACTGTGGCGCGCGGGCTCGGCGGCTTGCATCACTTCGTCGGGATCCCCAGCACCGTAGGCGGTGCGATCTGGCAGAACCTCCACTTTCTGTCGCCGCCGCCGGAGCGCGAGCGTACGGTGTTCATCGACGAGGTAGTCGCCGAAGCGGAGATCCTCACCGCGGAGGGGGAGATTCGCACCGTCCCTCGCGACTATTTCCAGTTCGGCTACGACTACAGCATCCTTCACGATCGGCCGGACGTGGTGCTATCCGTGACGTTCCAACTGGAGGAGCGTCCGATGGAGGAGCTGCGATCGACCATCCGGGAGAATCTTAAGTGGCGCGACGACCGGCATCCGGATCTCTGGCTCTACCCGAGCGCCGGGTCCATCTTCCGGAAGATCGAGGGTATCGGTGCGGGCCGGCTCATCGACGAGTGCGGACTGAAGGGACATATCCTCGGAAGTGCTCAGATCTTCCACAAACACGCGAACATCATCGTCAATCTCGGGGGTGCGACCGCCGCAGATGTTCGAGGACTGATCGAGATGGCCCAGGAGACGGTTCAGAAACAGCTCGGTCACGAGCTGACGCCGGAGATCGGGCTGATCGGCGAGTTCTAGGAGCGGAGTCGTCAGGAAGATGTGACCCGTCGAGGGGAGACGTCCGGGGAAAATTCCGCCGGCTGTTGCCCTCGGCAGACAATCGTTGTCACTTGCCGCTGCACGCGACACTTCCAGGAGGCAATGGAGCTCCGACGTGGTCCTCGGTGGAAGGAGCGGCCTCCGCCGGTGAACGGCCCACTTGTCCCTGACAACTTTCATCCGGTTCCGGACGGAGGTCAGGACGTGACATTCGCTTCGGCCGTCGAACCGCACCCGCACAGCAGGGTACAATCCAGGCAGAGCGGTTTCATCTGGGAAAGATAAAAAATGATCGATATTACGCCGGCCGCACGGACGCGTATCGAGGGCCTCGTGGCGGCGGAGGTCGTACGGGAGCCCGCGATCCGGATCACGCTGGAAGCAGGGACGGATAAGAGTCCGCTGGCGCGGGCCTATGCCATCTCGCTGGTGGAGAAGGACGAGCGGGAGCGGACAGAGATTGCCATCAACGTAGACGGAATCCGCGTCTTCCTGAATCTCGACACGTCGAATCTGCTCAGCGGCGCAACGGTCGACTGGGTGGACGAGGAGGCCAACAGCGGTTTCCGGGTACACGATCCGAAGTCGCGCCCGGCGCCTCCGGTACGCGAATCGGACGAACTGGTCCTGTCAGGGCCGCTCGCGGAGCGGGTCCAGGAGATCATCGACGAGATGATCAACCCCGGCATCGCTGCGCATGGCGGCTTCGTCGAGCTCGTGGACGTCAGCGACGACACGCTCTACATCCGGATGGGTGGCGGGTGTCAGGGTTGTGCCGCGTCCGCGGCCACGCTGAGGATGGGGATCGAGCGGATGATCCGGGAACAGATCCCGGAGATCGCGAGCATCGTTGACGTGACCGACCATACGGCGGGAGTTTCGCCCTACTATTGAGTCGGCCGGCAGTCACGACGGTCATCGCGGCAGAGAGAAAGGCGATCCAGCACCCCGGATCGCCTTTTCTTCGTTCGGGTCGCCTGTCGGCGGCTCAGTTCCCTCCGCCGCCCTTCGTCTTCCGGCGCATGAAGTCGCGCATGATGTACTGCCCGAGCGTCATCGTGCTCGTGAAGTACGCCTTCCCGCGGGCGATTTCCGACACTCTGTTGACGAACGCCATCAGGTAGGGGTCGCGCGCGAGCATGAAGGTGTTGATCAGAATCCCCGCCTTCCGGCATGCCGCCACCTCTGCGAATGTTTCGCGAAGGACGTGCTTGTCGAGGCCCATCGGGTTCTTGTAGACCCGTCCGTCAGGGAGAGTCAGGGCGGAGGGCTTCCCGTCGGTGATCATGACGATCTGCCGCATCTCCTTGTTCTGAGCCATAAGCAGTCGACGCGCGACCTTGAGCCCTTCCGCCGTATTCGTATGGAAGGGCCCGACCTGCGCATGGGCGAGGCGGGCGAGGGGGATCTCCTCCGCGCGGTCGCCGAAGAGCACGACCCGCAGCGTATCGCCGGGGAATTGCGTGCGGATGAGGTGCGTGAGGGCGAGCGCCACCTTCTTTGCGGGGGTGAACCGGTCCTCCCCGTAGAGGATCATCGAGTGGCTCGTGTCGAGCAGCAGGACGGTCGCACAGCTCGATCGATACTCGGCCTGGTGAACGTACAGGTCGTCGTATTCGAGCTGGATCGTTCCATCCTCGCGCAGCCCGTCGCGCTCGAGCGCCGAGGTGAGCGTCCGCGCGATGTCCAGGTTCAGCGTGTCACCGAACTCGTAGCGCCGGCTGGCGGCCTCCGCCTCGATACCCGTCGCGAGATGCGGCGTCTGGTGCGAGCCGAAGCTAGAGCGGCCCATCGCCCCGAGCATCTGCCGAAGGGTGCGATAGCCGAGGAAGTCTATCCCCTTCTGCGTCAGGTTGAATTCGACGTCGCGTGAGGCGGAGCGGGCCTCGTCGACCCTTCCTTCCGCGTCGCTGAGCGGGATCTGACCGCCCGGCATCGCGGGACCCTCCTTGAGATCGAGGTACCCTTCGTCGATGAGACGCTGGACGAGGCTGTCGAGGAGCTCGGCGATCTTCTGCTGAATCTCATCATCGCCCCCGTTCCCCCGAAGCTCCTCGATCATTTCGGGAGTCAGCTGACCACTCTCGATGAGTGCCTGAAGGAGAGCATTCTTCAGGGAATCGAGCGATCTGTCATCATCATCGAACTCCCCCCGGAATGGGGAGTACTGGGAGCCACCGGCGAAGCCGCTCTGGAGCAGGAAGTCGGACAGATGCTCGAGGAGCGCCTCGATGTTGAGGGCGTCAGCGCGGCTTCCCGAGTAGCGTGTGTAGTTCGTGAAGCGCATGGGCCTGCGGGATGGAGGGAGCCGCCCCGGACATTCGGCTACGACGGGAAAGGCGGAAGCGACGATGCTGCCTGAATATCCGTACACCCGGGAATGGCCGGGCGTTCGCCTCGAGATGCAAAGAGTGTTCTGAACGATACTTCAATTGATGCCGACGTCCCGGATCCTCCCCTCCGCGGGGAGGAAGTTTTCGAGGGACATTTCTCGGCGCTCCGGCACCGGAACTTCCGGCTCTTCTACGGCGGCCATCTGCTCTCGCTGGGCGGAACATGGCTGCAGATCACGGCGATCGGATGGCTCGTTCTCGACCTCACGGATTCGGAGGTCTGGCTTGGCATCGTGAACGCCGCGACCTCCGTGCCGATCCTCCTCTTCTCGCTCTATGCAGGGTTTGTCGCGGACCGGATCGACAAGCGGAAGATCCTCATCGTGGCGCAGTCTGTAGCTTTCACGCAGGCGCTGACGCTCGCGATCCTGTCGTATCTGGAGATCGTTTCGGTCGGCTGGATTCTGCTTCTTGCCCTGGTGCTCGGTGCGGCGAATGCCTTCGAGATTCCCACGCGCCAGAGCTTCTTCGTGGAGCTGGTGGGCCCTCGGGATCTGACGAACGCGATCGCACTCAACTCGTCGGCCTTCAACGCGATGAGGATGATCGGGCCGGTCTTCGCGGGGGTGACGATCGGGGCAGTGGGAGTGGCTGCCTGCTTCGCCCTGAATGCTGTCTCCTACCTCGCGGTTGTGGGAGGGCTCGTCGCCATCCGGCGCCCGGCGCAGCCGCGCCGGACGGATCGGGTCTCCGCGGTCGCCCAGATCGGAGAGGGGATCCGCTGGATCGCCGAGAATCCGAGCGCCCGCCTGGTGGTGACGTACATGGCGGTCGCCTCCATCTTCGTCTTTCCCTACACGATGCTGCTGCCGGTTTTCGCGAGAGACATTCTGCAGGTGGGCCCCCAGGGGCTGGGATGGCTCTATTCGGCGACCGGGGCCGGCGCTCTGACGGCGGGGCTCTCAATCACCTTCCTCACGCATCGCTTCTCCCGGGGCACGCTGCTGATGGGTGCGGGTGCGGGGATGTCGCTGATGGTCGCCGGGTTCGCGCTTTCCCCCTTCTTCTTCCTTTCGCTGGTCTTTCTGGCGGGAGCGGGCTTCTTCATGATCCTCACCTCGGCATCAGCCAACTCTCAGATCCAGCTGCTCGTGACGAACGAGATGCGGGGCCGGGTGATGTCTGTCTACGTCGTCCTCTTCCTCGGGGTGACTCCGGCGGGCTACCTCCTTTCGGGCACACTCGCAGGGATGATCGGAGCGAGGCGCTCCCTTGCCATCGGGGCGGCCGTCTTCCTCACGGGTCTCATCGTGACATCGCTACGGTCACCCGCGTTCCGGCGACTCGGCTGAGATGGGTCGTTCATTCGATACGGACACTCTGCGGAGTGCGCTCCTTGCCTGGTACGATGCAAACCGCCGCGACCTTCCCTGGCGCTATTCCGGTAAGGAGGTCCCGGACCCCTACCGGGTCTGGCTGTCGGAGGTGATGCTCCAGCAGACGCGGGTCGATACGGTGAAGCCCTATTTCCGTCGCTGGCTCGACCGTTTTCCCACGCTCTCTGCGCTCGCGGAAGCACCGCTGGATGACGTGCTCAAAGCCTGGGAGGGACTCGGCTACTACTCGCGAGCCAGGAACTTCCATGCGGCTGTGCGCGAGGTGGCGTGCGAGTACGGAGGCGCGGTTCCGGATGACCCGGCGGCCTTCCGGGCGCTCCCGGGCGTCGGCGAATACACCGCGGGTGCGGTGATGTCCATTGCGTTCGGGAAGCCGGCACCAGCCGTGGACGGGAATGTCAGACGGGTCATCTCCCGGCTTCTCGATGATGCCGAGCCTTCCGCCAAAGTTCTGCGCGCGATGGCTTCGGGCCTGGCTGAGGGCGAGCGGCCGGGGGATCTCAATCAGGCGTTGATGGAGCTTGGCGCCACTGTCTGCACCCCGCGCCGGCCTGCGTGCGACGCCTGCCCGGTCAGCTCATTCTGTCGCGCGCGCGCGGCCGGCTCCCAGGAGATGAGGCCGGCGCGGAGGAAGCGGCTTCCGCTACCCGTCGAGGAGGTCGGGGTCGGGCTGCTCCCGGTCGAGGGTCGCTTCCTGGTGGTCCGGCGCCCGGATGGTGGGCGACTTGCGGGGCTGTGGGAGTTTCCTTCAGGAGTGGCGGCGACGCGAGATGACGTTGCACCCGCTGCAGCAGAGGCGGTGCTGGAGGTGTGCGGTGCCCGGGTTTCCGTCGACGCCCGACTAGGCGTCGTCCGACACGACTTCAGCCATGTCCGGGTCTTCTATCATGTGTTCGGGATGCGCCTGGACGCTCCGTTTCGGCATCGGCCCGATGAGGACGGCGATCGGGTCCGGTGGCTGAGGTTGGAGGAGCTGGATTCGGTGACGCTCCCGACAGCTCAGCAGAAGATCGCGCGGATGGCGGCGGCGGTTGCAGGGTAGGGCGGGGGATGGGCAGGCGTGCCGACGGCTACGGCGTGGCCGGCGAAAGGGCTGGTTTTCCGCTTATTCTCGCGGGCAAGACGTGTGTGGCAGGGAGCTCATCCCTTCGACATCCCCGTACACGAACTCGAAGGACTTCTCGACCTCGTCGTTGAGGGTGAGTGCGACCGGGCAGTTCCGCGCGGTGTTCTCGAGAACGCGTCGCTGGGCGGCATCGAGTGACTCGGGAAGGAGGATCTGAACGGGAATCCGTGAGATCCGCCGAGGCGGCCCGCCCATATGCTTCTCGAGGCGAAATGATGCCTGCTCAAAGGGGATCCCCTCCCGCTCCGCGACGATCGCCATCGTCGTGATCGCGCACGTCCCCAGCGCCGCTGCGACCAGGTCGGTCGGCGAGAAGGAGCTCCCATCGCCCTTGTTGTCGACGGGCGCAGCGGTGCTCTGCTCGGCGCCCGAAGGACCATGGACAATCTCCACCTTCAGATTGCCGGTATATCGTCCGCGCATCTCGACGGCCATCTCTGACGCTCCTTGTGTATGTCGGTGACCACGGGGGAGTGCGGGTGTCGCGAATCTTCAGCGGCGAGAACCCAGAACCCGTGCAAAGAATGCCTTCAGGTAATTCGTTTCGGGAATTGCGGGATGGAAGGGATGGTCCGCCGCCTGATGGCCTTCTTCGAGAATCTGAACTTCGCGGCCGGCCCCCTCGGCACCCCAGAGGATGGCACGGAGAAGTGCGTCGCGCTCCAGATGGAAGGAGCATGACGCCGAAACCAGCACGCCATTCTCGTCGAGAAGCTCGAGCGCAGCGCGGTTCAGGCGCCGGTATGCCATCTCCCCTTCGCGCTGATCCTTCTTCCGCTTGATGAACGCTGGCGGATCGAGAACGATGACATCGAACCGTTCGCCACTCTCCCGAAGCCGCTGAAGCGCATCGAATGCGTCAGCGCGCTCAGCGGTCAGCCGATCGTCTACACCATTGAGCGCGGCGTTCGCGAGAGCCCCTTCAACCGCGGCGGCAGACGCGTCGATACAGTGCACATGTGCCGCGCCGGCGGCCGCTGCCTGCACCCCCCACCCACCGAGATAGGAGAAGACATCCAGGACGCGCCTGTCCTTCACGTATCGCCGGAGCTGCTGCCGATTGGCTCGGTGATCGAAGAACCAACCCGTCTTCTGCCCCGACACAAGGGGCACCTCGAAGGCGACACCATTCTCTTCGATCCGGACACTATCGGGCACATCACCGAAGCCGGTGCGGGTGTACAGCTCGAGTCCTTCGTAGGACCGGCTGGGCGAGTCGGCTCGGATCTGGATCCCGGTGGCGCCGGTTGCCTCAGCGAGGATGGGGATCAGGTCTTCGAGCATCCCCTCGGCACCAGCGGTGGTCGGCTGCACCACGAGAAGATCGCCGAACCGGTCGGCGACGAGCCCCGGTATTCCGTCGGCTTCGCCGAAGAGCAGACGGTAATAGGGCTTCTCGAAAAGCTCCTGGCGAAGGGTGAGCGCGCGGCGGACACGCCGGCTCAGGAAGTCCCGATCGATCGTCTCCTGACGGTTCCTGGTCAGCAGCCTGACCGCGATGAGCGAGCGCGGATTCGCGTAGCCGCGGCCGATCCATCCCCCTCGCGAATCACGCACGTCGACGATCGTACCGGGCTCGATCGTCGTCAGGGGGGTTGCTTTGACATCGATCTCGTTGCTGAAGACCCAGAGGTGTCCGGCACGCAGCCGCCGATCTTCATCCTTCCTGAGCTGAACAGATGTGATGGCGGTCATCCGATCCGTCTTTTCGTCGGCGTCATCGCGCGTCCGCCCGATCGGCTCGTCTGCAGACCGGCGCCGGTCAGACACGCTTCGATATATCCTTGCTCGACGCCGCCACGGCAGACCTCCGCGCGACGGTCCGCGTCCGTGTAAAGGACCCAGAGCTGCTCACCGATTCCGGTGTAGCACGCCTGCTTCGATTCCGCGATCGTCAGCAGCCTGCAGAAGTCGAAGCCGTCCCGGGGGTTCGAGGTCTGATCGACGAGATTCTTCGCGTAGCCGAGATGGCAGAAGGGCTCATACCCAGCGGGGACCGAGCGGCACATCCGGAGCGCGCGCGAGTGGTCCTGCACGGTCAGCGCGCTCACATCACGGCCGAGGCTCTGGATGCATGTGGCACGGTATGCCTCCGGAGCCGTCAAGCAGGCTCGCCCCGCCGCTGCGACATTCCGCCCGTTGAAGTGCAGGATGGCGGAAGTCTGCATCTGGTAGCACGACTCGGCGTAGCGCTCGGGCAGATCGGTGCAGGGATAGAGCGGCCGGCGGCGGTCGAGGCCGGGGAAGGGCTCCCGTTCCACGGCTGTCGTCATCGCATGACCGGCATGGTCGTTGTCGGCGCCATGCGCGTGCCCACCCGATGCCGAATCGGCGGGGCGTCCGACCGCATGATGCGGTGTGGTCTCAAGCACCACATTCTCCATGAAGACCGCGCCATAACAGACTTCCCGTTCCCATACCGACGATAGCAGATCGCATCCTTCCAGGGAGCTGGGGAGATGGTTTCCGAAGACCATCATGAGGCCGTGACCGAGGCCATGGACGCACTGGAAGAGGATCCATTGCTGCGATTCGTCGCTCCGCTGGTCCGCGCAGAGGCTGTCGAGCGCGCCGGCGTCGAGGTGATCGCCATGGCTCCGCGAATACTCCTCGAAATACGACTGAATCACGCCGTGATAGCAGCCCGACTGGAAGATCTCGGTGCACTGACTGAAGATCTCTCCGACCTCGTCGGGTGTGGTGAAGGCGGCGAGTCCGAGCGCGTGTGCGTAGTTGTGACCCAGACGGCGCACCTCGGAATCGACCGCGGCGAGGGAGTCGAGGGCCTCGATCGCGGCGGGGAGACCCTGCTGTTCGAGACGATCGAGCAACAGCTCTTCCGCCGAGCAGGAGCGACCCTCACAGCGCGAAGTGGCCGATGCCGCATGGGCATGGGCGGTATGGTCCATTTCCTGGGCCGCAGCCCGGCCGGGAACGAACGAGCCAATCGCCAGAAGAAGCCCGAACAGGTGCAATCCTGAGAACATTCCTGCTCGGCCTATCAGAGTTCTTCTTTGCATTCCGTTCTGCTGAATTGTCATGGGTGGCACAATTGAACGGCCGCGAGGTCAGCAGGAAAGCGGAGACCCCTGTCGCCATCCTGCAATTGCTCCACGTGAAACACCCGAGCGTCGAGATCTCAGGTGTGATATGACGCGCGAAGCCATGGCTCGAGCATCCGCGCCGGCGGCCGAAAAGCCTACGCGACCGCGAAAGCGGTTATCGAGATACGGTCTGCTTACGCACCGGGCCCCCGCGATCGATGTGCGGCCGCGCTGAGGTCTCCGGACTATCGCTGAAGATTCCGGCCGTGTAGCAGCATCACCGCTTTGCGAACTTCGTTCCCATTCCGGACCAGAATCGGTAAAGCCTTCACAGCTCACGACTTCCGCGCGCCGGACCCGCTCCCCGCGATCCGATATTCAGGAGATCCACCTCATCGCCCTGGGTGCTGCTCCCTCATTCCCCCTCACACAAGAAGCTTGACCTCTGCCACTGCGAACGCTTATTGATGGGCGCTTCCGCAGCGCAGAGGTCTCGCGCGCCCGGAGAGTCTGAAAAGGGGGGAACGAGTAGTTCCACAGGTGCGGCGAACGTCGGCCGTGACCACCCCCTGGACCAGTTACCGAATGCTGATGGAACGCTTTCATATAAAGATGCTTGCCCGCTCAAGGCGGGTTTTCGCCGGACTGATCGGCGCTTTGACATTGATCACTTTCGTGGGGAGCACCGCCCGGACGGCCGATGCGCGCCCCATTATGATATCGGGCGAGGTGGCCGCAGTGCGTGGCGGCCCGGGAGCCTTCCCGCTCGCCCCGCACATCTTCGCCGACACCATCCCGAAAGCTCCCGGGTTCTTCGAAGGTCGTCTTCTTTTCGGTCCCCACTATCTCGCGCAGGTTGTCCGGAAGGTCACCTTGCGCTCCGCGGCGGAACTCGCCACAGAGATTTCGGTCGCAGCCGACGCCTCTGAGTACGCGAGCCGGTATGGCATCTCCCAGCAGCTCGCCGAGCAGATCGTAGCCTCTGCGCTCGCTGAAGGTGTCGACCCGGAGCTGGCTTTCCGCCTCGTTCGCGTCGAAAGCGTGTTCCGTTCGAACGCCCGCGGCCCGAATGGCGCTCTCGGCCTTACCCAACTGATGCCGTCGACCGCGCGTTCGATTGATCGATCGCTCCGCACGGAAGCCCAGATCCTGGACCCTGTCACGAATCTCAGAACAGGCTTCCGCTATCTGCGGGAGATGATCGAACGGTATAACGGGGATGTGCGGCTCGGTGTGCTCGCCTACAACCGGGGTGAGGGTACCGTGGATCGGGCGCTGCAGTCGGGCCGGGACCCGGAGAATGGCTATTCCTCGAAGGTGCTGGGCTCGACGACTTCCCGCTATCTGGGCAAGGGGACGATCGGTTCGGACGAGTAGCGTCGCACCGGAACCCGGAAGCTGTTGAGAGCGCCGTCGAAAGACCTCTTCGACGGCGCTCCTGTCACTGGCGCACTTCGATGGGCGTCCCGGCGCCTCAGCGGCTCGCCAGCTCCTCGAAGATCCGATCGCGATGGGCGCGTTCGGCCGTCACAATCGCCTGCTCACCCCATCGAGCCCGCCGGGACTCGAGCGTGGTTGCGATCCGGATGCTCGGCCAGGGCGTTGAGGGGCTCTTAAGATCGCCTCCGAAGAGCGCTACAGAAGCGGAGACAAGCAGCTCCGCCGCCGCCCGACGCTCACGAAGCGTCAGATCCGCCATCCCCTCGAGAGTACCGATGGTATCCCGCCGATACAGTTCCGTCAGCAGCGTGCCCCACTCTCGCTGGACCCTTTCCGAGGAAAGGTTCCCGGCCCGCGTCAGCAGACCCAGAAGTGCTTCTTCGTCCGCGTCCGCTGCGCGGTCGATGAGCAGCGTGGCGACCTGGTCCCAGCGCGAATCCACCCGCTGCTCGAGCTGCTCATCGAGCGCTGCAAGAAGGGCCGGCGTGCGCAGCTTCTTCCACCCTTCCAGCTTCTGGTCGACCGGCGCTGGGCCCTGACGGCCGCGAGATGCGAGACTCGGATCGTATCCTTCACGAAGGTCCACAACTCGAGCGGATTCAGTCACATCCTCCCCGCCGACGATGATCACTTCCGTGCCGACCTGCACATTGTTATAGAGCCGAAGCGCGTAGCGATTCTCGAGTCTGATACAGCCGTGTGACACCCGCTGTCCGATGAGCTCAGGGCGATCTGTCCCGTGGATCGCGAGGTGTGGAGAAATGTAGACAGCCGCCACACCGAGCGTGTTCTTCATCACCCGGGAAGGATCGTTGATCGCGGGCACCGGCCGGTTGTTTTCGACGAAGTACCAGTCCGGAGCGATCCAGACCGGATCCCGCTCCTTGTACTGCACCTGAAATCGGCCTGTCGGGGTGGAGAACTCCCATTCATCGTCCTCGGTGATGACGCGCATGCCGGTACCGGTCCCGACCGGCGCCGACCAGAGCGTCACATCGCCTTCCTTGAAGTAGAGAATGTTCTCGTCGAGGTCGATCAGAATCGCATACCTTCCCCGTTCCAGCGCATTGAGGTCGTCTGCATCGGGGATGATCCGGCTGGCGGGTGCGTTGACGGCCATACGGTCGGCCTGAGCGTCCGCGGTCGCGAGAGGAGCCATTCCGATGAGAGTAGCGAGGGCCGCCGTCCTTACGATCCGCCCCCGTACCTGGTGTCGCATGATGTTCATCTGGATGGTTCTTGAAGCGCGGCATCATTGTTTGAGATCACGTGTTGCGGGGTGCAACTGATATGCCAGACAAGCACTTAGCGCACATGGACGGTGGCTGGAGACATCGCCGACGGGCTGACGATGCCGGGAGGGGCAACCTTTTGGCCCCCTAAGAGCTCTATTCGGATGGGCTTCGGCTGGCGTCCTCACGTCGAATCCAACATATTGGCGGCCGTATCCGCCCCGGCGAAGCGCCCTTAGGAGCTTTTCGCCCGCGTATCGAATGACCGCCAGTTTCAGGAGTCTGCAGGTGGATCCGTGGATCGTTCACAAATTCGGGGGAACGAGCGTTCTCAGCGCTGAACGCTACCGCCACGTGGCGGAAGTCCTCGGCGAGAGACCCGAGCCGCACAAGGCAGTGGTCGTCTCGGCGATGGGCGGTGTCACGGATTCGCTCGTCAGCGCCGTCCGTATGGCGACTGCGCGTGACAAGGGCTACGTCGACACGCTCAACCAGCTTCGGGAGCGCCATCGGACGGCGGTTCTCGAGCTCGTCCCCACCGATGTCGGCGAGGAGTTGCTGGAGCGTTTCGAGCGCGACTTCACCGATCTGGCGGATGTGCTGCACGCCACCTGGCTGCTCCGCTCGCACTCCGAGCGGGCGATGGACCTCGTCACGGGGTATGGCGAGATCTGGTCGGCGCAGATCCTCGCCGCGCACCTGGTCAGCGCCGGACGATCGGCCCGCTGGCTCGACGCCCGCCAGGTTCTGGTTGCCGACAACAGCTCAGGGACTCCCGAGATCGACTGGGAGACGAGCCGGTCACGCCTGGAGGCCCGGTTCGAGGGTCAGCCCTCGCCGGAGATCCTCGTCATCACCGGTTATATCGCGTCGACGCCGGACGGCTTGGCGACGACGCTCGGCCGCAATGGCAGCGACTTCACCGCCTCGATCTTCGCCTCTCTTCTCGACGCCTCGGAAATCCACATCTGGACCGATGTGGATGGCGTGATGAGCGCCAACCCGCGGCTCGTCCCGGACGCGGTGCTTCTCGACGAACTGTCATACAGTGAGGCGATGGAGCTCGCCTACTTCGGCGCCCGCGTAATCCATCCGGGGACGATGGCCCCGGCCGTCCGGCAGTCGATCCCCATCTTCATCCGGAACACCTTCCGGCCCGAGCTTCCCGGAACCCGAATCCATCTGGGCGGGAATTCGCGCTTCGATGTGAAGGGCTTCGCGACGATCGAAGGGGTGGCGCTGGTCAACGTCGAAGGGACGGGGATGATCGGGGTGCCGGGCACCGCGCACCGGCTCTTCGGCGCGCTGCACGACGCTGAAGTCTCGGTGATGATGATCTCCCAGGGCAGCTCGGAGCATTCGATATGCTTCGCGGTGCCGGGGCATCTCGGCCAGAAGGCGCGGAACGCGGTCGAACGGGCCTTCTTTGCCGAGCGTCACTACGGGCAGGTGCAGACAGTCGAGCTCGTTCCCGACTGCTGCGTGCTCGCAGTCGTCGGTGACCGTATGGCTGGCCATCCCGGTGTGGCAGCGAAGTTCTTCGGGTCGCTCGGCAAGGCCGGGGTCAACATCCGGGCGATCGCGCAGGGGTCATCCGAGCGGAACATCTCCGTCGTCATCGACAATGCCGACGCGAGCCGGGCACTGCGCGCGGTGCATGGCGGCTTCTACCTTTCGCCGCAGACCATCTCGATCGGCGTGGTCGGCACCGGGATCGTCGGGGGAGCGCTGCTGGAACAGCTCAACGAGCAGTTGCCGCAGCTGAAGGAGGAGTTCAACCTGGACCTGCGGGTGCGGGCTATCGCAACCTCCCGGAACGCCGCGTACGCCGACGGTCAGCTCGACCTCGGAAAGTGGCGCGAGCTGCTCGAGGGTGAGGCAGGTGAGGGGGGAGGACCGACGGATCTGGAGGCGTTCGCGAAGCATGTGGATGCCGACCATCTTCCGCACGCCGTCATCATCGACTGCACGGCGAGCGAGTCGGTAGCCTCCCACTATGCCGACTGGCTGCAGCGCGGCATTCACGTGATAACGCCCAACAAGCGGGCGAATACCGGGGAGCTGAGCTACTACCAGACCCTCCGCAGGACGAGTCGTCAGATCGGGGTTCGCTACCTGTACGAGACGACCGTCGGCGCGGGGCTCCCGATCATCCAGACGGTCCGGGATCTCGTTCAGACGGGCGACGAGGTTTACTCGATCGAAGGGATTTTCTCGGGTACGCTTGCGTATCTGTTCAACATCTACGATGGCAGTGTGCCCTTCTCGGAGATCGTGGCTGACGCGAAGAGCCGCGGCTTCACCGAGCCCGATCCGCGTGACGATCTGTCGGGTATGGATGTGGCGCGGAAGGTCGTGATCCTGGGGCGGGAGATCGGTGTACCGATCGAACTGGAGGATGTCACGGTCGAGGGGCTCGTTCCCGAGGAGTTGCAGAGTCTGAGCGTGCCCGATTTCCTCGCAGCCCTGCCGGACCACGACGAAGCGATGCGCACCCTGTTCGAGGAGGCGCGGGACAGGGGAGAGGTGCTCCGATACGTCGGATCCGTTGATCAGAATGGCCGGGCGAGTGCGCGGTTGAGCACCTTTGCCTCGGATCATCCCTTTGCACGCATCGAGATGACGGACAACATCGTGCTCTTCCGATCGCGCCGTTATCAGCCGAATCCGCTTGTCGTGCAGGGGCCGGGTGCCGGCCCTGAGGTGACCGCCGGCGGTGTCTTCGCGGATCTGCTTCGCCTCGCCACTTCCCTCGGGGCGAATCTTTGAGCGTGACGCCTGTCTCTGCCACCGCCTTCGCCCCTGCGACGGTCGGGAATGTCGGCGTCGGTTTCGATCTTCTCGGCCATGCGATGGTAAGCGTGGGCGACAGGGTCACCGTGCGGCGGATCGATGAGCCGACCGTGCGGATCCTGGGGGGAGCGAACGACCCGACGATCCCGCTGGACGCGGCGAGCAACACCGCCGGCGCCGGGCTGCTGCAGCTGATGGCCGACCGGGGCCTCGATCATGGCTTCGAGGTGACGCTCGAGAAGGGGATCCCGCTCGGGTCGGGCATGGGTGGATCGGCCGCCTCCGCGGCAGGCGCGATCGTGGCCGCGAGTCGCCTCCTCCCCGGCGGGCTGACGGAGTTCGAGCTTCTGCGGTATGGAATGGTCGGCGAATCGGTCGCCACGAACTCCTTCCATCCTGACAACCTCGCCCCGTGTATTCTGGGTGGGTTGGTCATCGCCTTCGGCGGCGACTCGATGGATGTTCTCCGCGTGCCGGTGCCCCCCTCCCTCCACTGTGTGGTCGTCCACCCGCGGCTCCGTCTGGATACCCGGGACGCACGGCGGATACTGCCCGAGAAGATCTGTCTCGACCGGCACGTCGCACAGTCGGGCCGTCTCGCGGGGGTGCTGGCAGGGTGCTTCACCGGCGACCTGGAGCTGATAGGTCGCTCGCTCGAGGACCTCATCATCGAGCCGACGCGGGCGCCGCTGGTGACCGGTTTCGCGGAAGTCCAGCGTGCGGCGATCGAAGCTGGTGCGCTCGGCTGCTCGCTCTCGGGCTCGGGCCCGAGCCTCTTCGCATGGTGCGACGGGGCGGTGGCCGGGGAGCGCATCCGTGAGAGGATGGTCGCGGCTTTCTCGGCGGCCGGCGTAGAGTCGCGCGGCTGGGTATCGGTCGTTGATGCACCCGGAACGAGGATTGAAAGCGAGGAGTAGTCGCAGTGCGTTATATCAGCACCCGAGGTCTTGCCCCGGACAGCTCCCTGTCCGACGCGATCGTCCAGGGCCTCGCGCCCGACGGTGGTCTTTACGTGCCCGAGCAGTTTCCCGCCGTCGACCTCGAGCGGCTTCGCGAGGCTGAGACCCTTCCGGAGATCGCGCGCGAGCTTCTTCAGCCCTTCTTCGCCGGCGATAAGCTTGAGGCGCAGGTCGGGGAGATCTGCGAGGAAGCATTCAACTTTCCCGCGCCACTTCGTCCACTGCGTGATGAAACCGCGGTTCTCGAGCTGTTCCACGGCCCTACCGCTGCCTTCAAGGATTTCGGGGCGCGCTTCCTCGCCGCGGTGCTCTCGCGCATCGAGGTTCCGACTGAGAAGCCGCTCACGGTTCTAGTCGCAACGTCGGGCGACACGGGCGGGGCGGTTGCGGCGGCATTCGCGGGCCGGCCCGGCTTCGAGGTGGTCGTCCTCTATCCCAAGGGGATGGTTTCCGAGCGGCAGGAACGCCAGCTCACCTGCTGGGGCGGCAACGTCACTGCGCTGCGGGTCCGCGGCGATTTCGATGCCTGCCAGCGGCTCGTAAAGGAGGCGTTCGCGGACGAGCGGATTCGAACGCGGCGCCGCATGACATCGGCGAACAGCATCAGCCTCGGCCGCCTTCTGCCGCAGATGGTCTACTATGCTTCCGCGTCGCTGCAGTATGAGCGGGCGACGGGGCGTCGTCCGGGGTTCATCATTCCGAGCGGAAATCTGGGGAACTCCACCGCCTGCTTCTGGGCGCGGGAGCTCGGTCTGCCGATCGGGGAGATCGTTCTCGCCACAAATGAGAACGAGACGGTCACGAAGTTCCTCTCGGAGGGTACGTGGCAGCCCCGACCGACGGTTACGACGCTGCCGAACGCGATGGATGTCGGAAATCCAAGCAACATGGAGCGCCTGATGAACCTCTTCGGGGGTGAGGCAGGAGCGCGCGGGGCGCTGAAGGCCAGGCTCGTTACCGACGATGAGGTTCGGGATGCGATCCGCCGCGGTTCTGAAGCGTGGGGCGAGATCTGGGATCCGCACACAGCCACGGCGGTCGTGGTGCGGGAAGAGCTCGAGTCCGGAGACTGGGTTCTCGTCTCCACGGCGCACCCGGCGAAGTTCGAGAAGATCGTCGAGCCGCTGGTCGGCCGGACGGTTGAGATCCCGCCCGCGCTCAGCGCCCTCCTGGCCCGGGAGCAGTCCTTCCAGGAGATCGACCCCGGCCTCAACGAGCTGCGGAACGCACTTCTCTGAGGAAGATGGCGGGGACTGCGACGCCCCGGAATGCGGACCGAAGGGTTCAGAAGAGGAAGGGGGGCCGAATCGAGTCGATTCGGCCCCCTTTTCGTCGTCACCGGATGGCGTTGCCGCCGGTTTCGGCCGGGGCCGTAGGGTTACGCCTCCCAGGGAAGGGTTGGCTTCCCGAAGTGACCGTAGTTCGTCGTCTCGCGGTAGATCGGACGCAGCAGGTCGAGCCGTTCGATGATCGCGCGCGGCCGGAAATCGAAGTTGGAGCGAACGAACTCCGCCGCCGCCCGTTCATCGCCCGTTCCGAAGGTATCGACCTTGACCGAAATCGGATGCGCCATGCCGATCGCGTAGGCAACCTGCACCTCTGCCTTTCGCGCGAGCTTCTCCTTCACGACCTGCCGTGCGACGTAGCGGGTGAAGTAGGCGCCGCTCCGATCGACCTTCGACGGATCCTTCCCGCTGAAGGCCCCGCCACCATGCCGGCCCATGCCGCCGTACGTGTCGACGATGATCTTCCGGCCGGTGACGCCGGCATCCGCCGACGGTCCGCCATGAACGAAGCTGCCGGTTGGGTTGACCAGCACCTTGAGGTCATCGTGGTACCAGCCGCCCAGCCCCTGCGGGATGATCGTCGTGGCGAGGAAGTTCCTGATCTCCTCGCGCTCCACCTCCGCCGAATGCTGCGTGGAGATCAGAACGTCCGTCACCTGAACCGGCTGATTCTCACTGTAGACGACCGACACCTGCGTCTTCGCGTCGGGGCGCAACCACTTCACAGTGCCCTTCCTCCGATGATCCGCGATCGATGACGCCAGCCGGTGGGCCAGGAGTATCGGAAGGGGCATCAGTTCCGGTGTTTCGTCCGTCGCATAGCCGAACATGATCCCCTGGTCCCCCGCCCCCTGATCGTTCGACAGCGAGGTCTCCGCCGTTACGCCCTGAGCGATTTCAGGGGACTGGCTGCTGAGGAAGGACTGGATCTTCACGGAATCCGCGCGAAAGACCTGATCCTCATCGACGTAGCCGATCTCACGGATCGCGTTGCGGACAACTGCATCGAAATCGACGACGGCCTTCGACGTGATCTCCCCGGCAAGGATCACATGGTCATCCTTGCACAGCGCTTCGCACGCGACACGGCTGGCGGGATCCTGCTGCAGATGGGCATCCAGGATCGAGTCGGAGATGTAGTCGCAGACCTTGTCGGGATGTCCTTCCGAGACGGATTCGGAGGAGAAGGTATATGTCGTCCCGGCGGGTGCGCTCACCGAGCCCTCCAGAGTGCTCATGGTAGTCCCTTGTATTGACGGGTTGGATCTCAGCGGCCGGCGGGCGCAATCACGCATACAAAAAAAGGGTCCCCGCGATTCCGCTGGGGACCCCCGCACGGTTTAGCACATTTGTAACGCGGAGCAATCGCTAGAAATCGCCGCGCCGCGCA
>CAYRLB010000012.1:0-55286 GCA_964424945.1 uncultured Gemmatimonas sp. | reverse complement strand
CCCTACTGCGTAATTCTGTTCGATGAGATCTAGAAGGCGCACCCCGACGACTTCAACCTGCTCCTCCAGATCCTGGATGATGGGAGGCTCACGGACTCGCAGGGTCGGACGGTCAACTTCCGCAACGCGGTAGTGATCATGACGTCGAACATCGGTAGCCCGCTGATTCTCGAGCAGTCCGGGCGGATGCGGGATCCGGCAGGCCGCCTGGAGGTAGAGGCGGCGGTCATGCAGGAGATGCGGCGCACCTTCCGGCCTGAGTTCCTGAACCGGGTCGACGACATCATCGTCTTCCGACCGCTCGACAGCGGCGATCTGAAGCATATCGTGGAACTGCAGCTCGTAAAGCTCCGGAAGATGCTTGAAGATCAGAAGCTGACACTGGTCCTGACGGATGAGGCGAAGGAGTTCATCTCACAGGAGGGGTACGACCCGGCGTATGGTGCCCGCCCGCTGAAGCGTGCGATCCAGCGTCTGGTCCAGAATCCGCTTGCGGTAAGGCTGCTCGAAGGAGCTTTCGAGGAGGGCTCCCGAATCGTGGCGGATCTGCCCGCGGGGTCGAACAAGCTGGAATTTCGCGTGGGCAATGGCGAAAGGGAGGAGGTCAGCGGGTCGGTTGACACCTCGCAATCGCATGTCTAGCATCCCCCGGCCGCCCCTCTCGGGGCGGCGGACTTTTAACAGGGCGTTCCCGACGATGACCTTTTCGCGCTGGCTATTGATTGCGGTACTGGTCGTCACAGCGGGAGGCTGCGCTTCGGGGGGCGGCCGTAGCACCGTGCTTCCGGGTGCGCCGGCCGCACCCGCCGCAGTGGAGCGGTTTCTGCAGCTTGCCAACGTAAAGGATTATGTTGGAATGGGTTGGGTGTTCGGGACCACCGCCGGGCCCATTCTCTCTCGCGATCCTCCGGCGGAGGTCGAACAGCGGATGTACGCACTCGCGAATCTGCTGTCGCATGAGGGTTTTGTCGTAGGCAATGGGCTTCCCGTTCCCGGGCGCACTGCGGAAGCGGTAGCCTTCGACGTGGTCGTGACGCAGCCGGGCCGGAATCTGCGCATTCCCTTCACCGCTGTGCGCGGACCCGAAAACCGATGGTATGTCGAGTCGCTCGACGTCGAGGTACTGACCGGCCGCTAGCTGACGGGTTTTCGTGCCCTTGTGCAGACGGGGCACCCCTTCGGGGAACCGTCGGGGTAACAGATAGTATGGGACGGATGAGGGGCGCGACGTCCCCGAATGTCATCGGGATGACGAGGCGCAGTCCGTTGGTTTTTCCCGGGTCGCTAGTCCAGCGTAAGAAGACGGTCCAACACAGGAGAACGATATGTCGGAGAATGGTGCCACAATCACGGTAACGGACGAGAACTTCGCCACCTCCATCGAGGGCGCCGAAGGTCTCGCCATGGTGGATTTCTGGGCCGCCTGGTGTGGACCCTGCCGGATGGTTGCTCCCATCGTCGAGCAGCTCGCCACGGAGTATCAGGGTAAGGTTACCGTCGGGAAGCTGGATGTGGACAGCAACCAGCGTACGGCCACCCGGTTCAATGTACGATCGATTCCGAGCCTGCTCTTCTTCAAGGATGGGAAGCTCGTCGATACGATCGTGGGCGCTGTTCCAAAGCCCGCGCTCGACCGGAAGATACAGGAGCACCTGGCTGCCTGATTTCCGTCGCTGTTCCGCTCCGCCGCCCGAGGGCATCGGGGCGGAACAGCTGTCGATTGGAGGCCTGAGCCCCGGGACCGATTTCCGGGGCTTTTCGCTGTAGTCTCCGAAGAAGCGCGCGACGACCAGCATCGGGACGGACCCCCGATGGCCGGTCAGCGCATCTCCAGATCTCCGCGGCGTCCGGGTTGCTGATCCGGCGTCGGCGGATTCCGCTCCTTCCCCGGCGATCGATCTGTATGCCAGCGCTCTACCTCGTAAGCACGCCCATCGGAAATCTCAGTGATATGACGAGGCGTGCTCTGGATGTACTTCGGAGCGCCGACGTCGTGTTCGCCGAGGATACCCGCCGATCCGCCGTTCTGCTGCGCCACTACGGCATCGAGGCGAGGCTGATCTCCGCGCACGAGCACAATGAATCGGCTCGGGCCCGGCTCGTGGTGGAGCTGCTGACGGAGGGGAAGAACGTTGCGATGGTTTCGGACGCCGGGACCCCGCTCCTGTCGGACCCCGGAGCACGCGTCGTCCGGGGTGCGCTCGATGCAGGCTTCGACGTTGTCCCGGTGCCGGGTCCCTCCGCACTGCTCGCGGCGCTCGTCGCGTCGGGGTTGCCCGCGGACCGCTTCACCTTCTACGGCTTTCTTCCGCGGAAGGGAGGGGCCCGTCAATCACTCGTCGACGAGATCGCGCGGTCGCGCCACACGGCGATCATCTATGAGTCGCCGCAACGTCTGCACGCGCTGCTGGAGGACATCGGGAGTGCGGCGGGCATGGAGCGGCGCGTGTCGATCGCGCGAGAGCTCACAAAGCTGCACGAGGAAATCGTGCGCGTCGACTTTGCCGAGGCCATCGAGCTTTATCGCGATCGGGAGGTGCGAGGCGAGGTCGTGGTCGTGGTGGAGGGCGCACCGGAGGCGCAGCCGATGGACAGCGACGACCCTGCGGCTCGCGCGATGGCGGAGGCGCTTCTCGATCAGGGGATGCCGACCAGCGGGGTGGCTCGTGAACTTCGGGAGCGCCTCGGAATAAACAGAAATGAAGCGTACGAAATGGTACAGCGAATCACCGACGCACGCAGGGAGAGCGAATGAGTGGTCCCGAAGACCGCGCGATCTTCCAGGATTCAGAGGGCCGCGGATGGCTCGTCGAGATCGAGTATGGCCACCCGGCCCCGACCGAACTGGGGATCTTCGGCGCGCGCTTCACCTGTCCTGAAGCTCCGGAAGAGCCGGTCCGCATAGGCTTCGTGGAGATCGGGTGGGTGCGGAGTGGAGATGAGGCCGAACTCCGGGCAGCGCTCGCGAACGCGGATCCTGCTCGGGCGATCGGGTGAGCGTGGAGCAGGTCGAGCCCTTCCTCGGCGCTGAAGCGGCCGCCCGGATTCGTTCGGAGATCGGTCGCGCTGGCGGCAATGAGGTGTGCTTTGTCGCCACTGTCGGGGCAGAGGGTGAGATCTGTGAACCGAAAGTGGTCGCGCGCGGGAACAGTTCCGCGGTTCTCGCGGCGATCCGCACCTTCAAGTCGGGCCAGATCCTTATGCACAACCACCCCTCCGGTCAGCTCTCCCCGTCGCAGGCGGATCTGGCGATCGCGGAGCGGTTGTGGGCGGAGGGGCTCGGCTTTGCGATCACGAACAATGAAGCCACCGAGCTTTACGTTGTGGTTGCCCCGCCGGCCGAGCAGAGCCGCAAGCCGCTCGACCTGGACCAGCTGAGGGCCGACCTCGCGCCGGGAGGCGTGCTTGCCTCCAGCCATCCGAACTATGAGGACAGGCAGTCCCAGCGGGATCTCGCCGCAGGAATCGGCCGCCTGTACGGATCGGGGGGCATCGCGCTGTATGAGGCAGGTACGGGAATCGGCAAGTCGATCGCATATCTCCTTCCTGCAGTCCGCTGGGCTATCGAGAACCGGGAGCGGACGGTTGTCTCCACGAACACCATCAACCTCCAGGAACAGCTCGTCCGAAAGGATCTCCCCTTTCTGAGCCGCACGCTCGGCGTGCCCTTCCGCTTTGTTCTCGTCAAAGGGCGCAATAACTACATCTCAATCCGGCGGGCCCGGCTCGCGGCGCTGACGGCGGCGTCCCTCTTTCCGGATAATCGCGAGGCGGAGCTGCACTCGCTCGTCGAGTGGATGGAGAAGACCTCGGATGGCAGCCTCTCCGATCTCCCCTTCCGACCATCGAGCGAGGTGTGGGATGAGGTCGTCTCCGAGTCTGACGTCTGCCTGCGCGCGCGGTGCCCCCACTTCGAGTCGTGCTTCTACCAGAAGTCCCGACGCGAAGCGGCCTCCGCCGACATCCTGGTGGTGAACCATCACCTGCTCTTTTCCGATCTCGCGGTCCGCGAGGCGGCCGGCAACTTCTCCGCGCCTGCCGTGCTGCCCCACTATCAGCGGCTGATCCTCGATGAGGCGCACAATCTCGAGGAGACCGCTACGCGGCACATGGGCGCCAGCCTGACCCGGAGAGGCTTCTACCGCACCCTCCGCCGCGTCGAACACCGGGGCAAGGGCGCTCTCCCCGCCTTCGAGAAGGCCCTCAATCAGCGGAGCGGCGACCTGCTCTTCAGAGCGTGCCTCGACCTGATCCGCGAAAAGCTGAGGCCTGAGCTGGAAGGCGCCTGGAAACGGGGCGCCGCGGTTTTCGAGCACGTCGAGCGGCTCGCACAGTCCGATCAGTCGGGGATGGTGAGACTCGAGGACGACTTCGCCGAACACGAAGTCTGGTCCTCCGGCCTCGATGAAGAGCTTTCCGCGACCCTCGCCCACCTCGCAACGCTTCTTGCGGGCTTCGAACTTCTTCGCGAGCGGGTGAAGTTCGACGAAGAAGCAGCGGTCCTTCTCGAGGAGCCGCTGCTGGAGCTCCGCGGTGTCGCCAACCGCGTCGAAGCTGCGATGCTCGCACTGCGGGCAGGGCTGCAGGGCGATGGCGGCGCGCGCGAAATGGTCCGCTGGGTCGAGTTCAGACGGTCGGCAGGAAGAGACGCCGAGGCGGAAGTCGGTCAGGGGCATGTCCTCATCGCCGCCGTCCCCCTCGACCTTGCCGATACCCTGAAGGAATCGCTCTGGGAACGGATCCCCACCGTCGTGATGACCTCGGCGACGCTCGCCACGAAAGACGGGTTCACTTTCCTCAAGCGGAGACTCGGGCTTGAAGGGGACAGCCGCGTGGATGAAGCGGTGTATCTTTCGCCCTTCGACTACGAGAGCCAGGCGATCCTCGCACTTCCGCACGATATTCCACCGCCGGGACGGGAGCGGGAGCATGGTGCGGCGACGCTCCGGATCGTCAGTGAGATGGCGGAGATGACGGACGGCGGGATCTTCGTGCTCCTCACCTCGTACCGGGCGCTGCGGGCTCTCGCTGCCGGACTTCGCGAGGATCGAGGGCTTCCCTGGCCCCTCTTCGTTCAGGGGGAAGCTCCCCGGGGACAGCTTCTTCAGCAGTTCGTCGAATCAGGCCGCGGGATTCTGCTGGGAACCGATTCCTTCTGGGAAGGTGTCGATGTACCGGGCCATCCATTGCGCTCGCTCGTGATACCGAAGCTGCCCTTCAAGGTCCCCTCTGAACCGGTGACGGCAGCGCGGATCGAAGCGATCGAGGCCCGCGGGGAGAATGCCTTCTCGACCTATTCGCTTCCTCATGCTGCGATCCGCCTGAAGCAGGGCTTCGGTCGGCTGATCCGGTCACGGTCCGATGAAGGTTCCGTCGTCATCCTCGACAGCCGGATCATCACCCAGCGCTACGGGGGATATCTGGTGGATTCGCTGCCACCTGCGCGGATCGTAGCCGCAAGCTGGGAGGAGTGCCGGGCCGAACTCGCCCGCTTCCACCGTGCAGGCCCCTTCACCGCGCGGCGGCACTCTCCTCGCCAGGCCGACGCCGGTCTTCCGTCGCTCAGCACAGGATAACTCCTTGAATCTGCCGCCTCCCTCCAAGATCGTTTGCGTAGGTCGGAACTATCTCGAGCATGCCCGGGAGCTCGGGAATGATGTTCCGGAACGGCCGCTCCTCTTCCTGAAGCCTTCGTCATCTCTGATCGGAGATGGAGATGCGATCGTGCTGCCGTCGCAGTCGGGGCAGGTCGAGCACGAGGGAGAGGTCGGCGTCGTGATCGGGCGCTCCGCACGAAATGTCGCGGCTGCCGATGCGATGACCTTCGTTGCAGGATTCGCCCCGCTGAACGACGTTACAGCCAGGGATCTGCAGCGGTCCGACGGGCAGTGGACACGCGCGAAAGGCTTCGACACCTTCTGTCCGCTGGGGAGTACCACACCCGCCGACGGTATCGACCCTGCCGGGCTCGAAGTCATCTGCAGGGTGAACGGAGAAGTCAGGCAGCGGGGTCATACGAGCGAGATGGCCTTTCCCATCCCGGTGATCATCGAGTTCATCAGCAGTGTCATGACCCTTCTCCCCGGCGACGTGATCGCCACCGGAACCCCGGCGGGGGTCGGCGCCCTGCGCCGCGGAGACGTGGTCGAAGTGGAGATCCCTGGAATCGGCAGACTCAACAACCCGGTAACGTGAAAGCAAGAAGCGAGAACGTACGGCTCATCGTCATGATCGTCGTCCTGGTCGCCGCAGACTGGGCGAGCAAGATCTGGATGATGAGCAAGCTCGATCTGGGTGAGTCCCTCACACTGGTGGATGGCTGGCTCTACTTCATCCACCGACAGAACCCGGGGGTCGCATTCAGCATGTTCTCGGACCTGTCGGCGGGGGTGCGGCTCCCCCTTCTCGGCGCGTTGAGCCTGCTCGGGATTGTCCTGTTCAGTCGGATCATCATGACGACCGACGACACGATCTCCCGCTACTCGGCGGCCGCGGTCGTGGCGGGTGCGATCGGGAACTTTGCGGACCGCATGATCACCGGTCAGGTAACTGATTTCATCCTCTTCCCCTTCTTCCCGTTCGTCTTCAACGTTGCAGACGCGGCGATCACCGTCGGCGGGATCATTCTGGCCATTCGTCTGGCGATCGTACCGGACCCGTCGGTCAAACCGGTTCCGGCAGGCGGAAGTATGCCCGACGGTGTGAGCAAATAACTTAGGGGCGCTGCCCCGCTGCCGCGGATCCCGCCCGCCATCCGTGCCGCTTCGAGTGTCGAAGGGCACCGTATTCAGGAACCCCTATCCGGAGGCCGAGTAAGAGTGGGTATGACGACCTCCGGGCTCACCTCCTCTCTGCCGGCCGTGCGAAAGCATGGTGCGCCGGTCGGGGAGTCAGCGCCTCTCTCCCCGCCTCAGCTGTTCGAGCCTCCGGAGAAATCTGCTTTCCTGAGGGTCTACGGGCGCGCGCTCACCTTTTCGGTCGCGCTCCATATCCTGTTGGTGCTGATCTCCCCCCACCTGATCAGGTTTGACGCGCACGTGGGAGGGGATTCGGCTGCATCGGGCCCGGAAGGCGAGGGTGGCGAGCTGGTCAGCTACTTCGACATCGGCTTTTCGTCCTCCGCCGGAGTTCTTCCGCTCTCCGAGATCAGCCCCTCCGCGCCCGCGGTCGGACCTGGCGTTCTGCAGCCTGGTGCAACGCCCGTCGCCCCCACGCAGAGCGCGGCTGGACCCGTCCAGGGAGCGGGTGGCACAGGTCAGCAGGATCTCTCCTTTCCGGCCGGGGGGTCGGGCGCGGTGGCGGGTGGCGGTGGTGCAGCAGGAGCCGCGACCGGCGCCGTGGGCGCAGGGGGCGCAGGGACGGGCGGCGCAGATGCAGCGGGTATACTCCGACCGGGATACCGCGATCCCCGCCTGTATGTTGAGCCTCCTCTTCTGCCCGACCTCGAAAAGACGCCGCAGCAGCAGTACGCTGAGCATCTCAGCGCCCGGATCGCCGCGGTGCGTGACAGCATGGCCGCCGAGGATGCGCGTAACCGGACGACCTCAGACTGGGTACGCACGGATGGGTCCGGCAACCGGTGGGGGCTCTCGTCTGAAGGGCTCCATCTTGGCGGGATCACCATCCCGCGCAGCCTCATACCCTCGCCCCGCTCGACCGGCGACAATGCCTCGCAGCAGGATGCCCGCGATCGGCAGCGCCAGCGCGACGAGATTCAGCGGCAGGAGCAGGATCGGGCCCGGCGTACGATTCAGGAGGAGCGCACACGTTCGATGAGGGAGGCCGACGCTGCGCAACGCAGCGGCGGAAATTAGCTGCTGGCAAGGGTTTCGGAGGCGTTCGCTGGAACGCGAATTGCACCCCTGGCCCGATGACTCACCGTTCATCAAACGAGTGCATCGAGGCTAAAATGAGGGTATTCCGAGAACCGGACCGGGACGATTGGCGGAAGCAGATTGCGAGTGCCACGATGGGGGCTCTCGGGGGCTTGGTCGCAGGCGCGATCGCGTCGCGTTTTCTCGCTCAGAGAGGCACAGGCACAATCCGGGAGATCCGTTCGCAAGCCATGGAGCGGTTCCGACCCGGACCGATGCAGCGGCCGCGAGCCGACCAGATGGAGCTCGATCGTCTTGAGACGACCGTTCTCAGCGAGTTTCTCATGGACCCCCGGCTCCGCGAACGGGCCATCGACATCGGTGCCATCAGCGCGGGCATCATCGAGCTGTCGGGTGTCGTGATGTCGGACGAGGAGGCGCGTCATGCCGTCTCCCTCGCGACCCGGATCGAGGGGGTCGACACAGTCGTAAATCGGCTCGACATCGAACACGGCTATCCGACGGCCGACTTCCGTCCGACCTCAGGGTTCGACAGATCGAGCACCTTCGGCCGCTTCGAGGGTCGGGTCGGCGGAATGGGAAGGACGCGTCAGGGGCTCGAGACCGAACCTGACCGGCGGGATGACTCGCAGGCGATGCGGGAAATCGCGTTGTCGGCCGCGGATCGCGACCAGTATGCGGATGAGGGCCTCGTCGACGTTGTGGGCGATGCCGGGGCTTCGGCGGTGAACCCGACGCGCTTCTCCGAGGATGAGCTGGATAACCAGGACCCGCACGGGAAGCATACGAGCCATGTCCTGAACAGTCCGCCCGAGCAGCTGAACAGTCAGGCGAGGGTTGGGGACCGCCCGGGCCCGATCGGCGAGATCGCAGCGGATGCCGGGAGTGACTCGGATGGCCGAGGGGATCGACGCGACATCTGATCACCCTACGCGGCGCGGTTCTGTGCTGAACGAGGCGCGGCAGGTCTCCCGACCTTCCGCGCTTTGCATTGCGTCGGCTTCTTTGAAGGACACACTCCGGGAGATAGATTCGTCCGGCTCTGTCGACTACCATCTCCATCCCGCAAGCCAACAATGGCCAAGCTTCTGAAGGACCGCCTTCGCGATGATCTGAACGACGCCCGGAAGGCGCGCGAGAAATTGCGGACCACCGTGCTCAGCACCTTTCTGGCAGAGATCCGGAACCGGGAGATCGAACTGGGCGGCGAGGCACCGGATGCGGAAGTCGAGTCGCTGCTGACGACCGCGATCAAACGACGCCGGGAGGCCGCCGAGCAGATGCGCGCCGGAAACCGGGAGGAGCTCGCAGCGAAGGAGGATGAAGAGGCGGCGCTGCTGCAGATCTATCTTCCGCCGCAGCTCGACGAAGCAGAGGTCCAGGCGTTGGTGGACGAAGCCATCCGTCAGGGCGCGAAGGACCTCGGCAGTGTCATGAAGGCGGTGATGCCTGCCGTGAAGGGCAGGTTCGAGGGGAAGGAACTCAACCGGATCGTTCGGGCCGCGCTCGGCGGATAGTCGTGCGGTGGAGCAAAGTCGCGTGAGCAGCGGAGCAAATCGGTGGGCGACGGCCGGAGCTATCGCCCGCAGGACTTCTGCTTCAGCAGGCTAGCCGAGCAGCTCCTCGATGAGTTCGATCACCGGTGCCCGGTCCAGGTTGTTCTCCTCGTAGGCAAGCATGTGCTCCAGGTCGTCGGGTTGGAGGTCGGCGCTGGAAAGCCAGTCGAGAAGCGTTTCCTGATCCATTCCGTCGTAGCCGAGGATGGGCTCTTCGGGACCGATCGGTTCGTCGCCTCCGAAGAGTTGCGGCTTGAGCCAGGTTCCGTGTTCGAAGTCCCTGAAAGCGACGGCGATCACTCCGACCAGCGTTCCTGCCAGCAGCCACTTCAGCGTCTTCATCGGCTTCACTTTTTCTGGTAACAGGATTGCCGGTCGCGGTTGCAAAAGCGCGGCCATTGGATGATGTGGGAATGAACGCGCACGCTCTTTCCGTTCTCGAATTCGATGATGCGTTGGCCATCGTCGCAGCGTATGCCGCGTCGGATCTCGGCGCGACGGCCATCCGGGCGCTGCGACCCTCCGCGGACGTCGGGGGTGTCCGGGAGGCGCTGGCGACGGTTGCCGAAGGGATGCGGTTGCTCGGGAGCGACGCCGGCTGGCCGATGCCGGACATCCCGGATCTCGCGGAGCCGCTGGCACGACTTGCCGTCCCCGGGTACGGTTGGGATGGTTCGACCCTTCGCGCCGGCTGGCTCCTGCTCTCGGCATGCCGGTCCGCCCGTTCTGCGATTCTTCCGCGCCGCGACGACGCCGTAAGACTGGGCCATCTCGCGGAGCTTCTCGCGGATCTCCCGGCGGTGATCGCACTCATCGACCGGTCAGTCGCCGAGGATGGAGAGGTCCGCGACAACGCTTCCCCCGAGCTCTCCCGTCTCCGGCGCGCCATCCAGGGCGCGCGCTCGAAGATCGTGCAGCGTCTCTCGGAATACGCGGCGTCCCTTCCAGCGCACTATCAGGTGTCGGATGCCTCCATCTCGATCCGCGAGGGGCGCTACGTCGTTCCTGTTCGTCGAGAGGGGCGGTCCGAAGTCGGTGGCATCGTTCATGGCGAGTCGCAGACGGGAGCGACGCTCTTCATCGAGCCCCCGCTGGCGATCGAGTTGATGAACAGGCTCCGTGAACTGGAGTCGGAGGAGGCGCGGGAAGTCCACCGGATCCTGACGGATCTCACCAATCAGCTGCGTCCCCATGCCCCCGAGATGAGGGCATCGCTCGAGGCGCTCATCGTCCTCGATTCCTTCTACGCCCGGGCGAGATACGGACTGAAGGCGGATTCGTACATTCCGGACGTCGTGGCGCCGGGGGAGGGGAGCCTTGCCATCGTGCAAGGTCGGCACCCGATCCTGCTGGCGCGGGGCGAGGTAGTCGTCCCCTTCGATCTGGCGCTCGACGAGGGCGAGAAGACGCTCATCATCTCCGGTCCCAACACGGGCGGAAAGACGGTCCTTCTGAAGGCGGTGGGGCTGCTCTCGCTGCTGACACAGGCCGGCGTCGCGCCGCCCGTCGGCCCGGGTAGCCGCCTCGTTCTCTTTACGGCCGCCTACGCCGACATCGGCGACGAACAATCGATCGAAGCCTCGCTTTCGACCTTCTCCGCCCATCTCAAGAATTTGCGGGAGACGCTCGATCATGCGGACGGCGGGTCGCTCGTCCTCATCGATGAGATCGGGAGCGGAACGGATCCTGTCGAGGGGGCGGCGCTGGCGCAGGCGATCCTTCTGGAGCTGACACGCCGGGGCGCGCTCACGGTCGCGACGACCCATCTGGGCAGCCTGAAGCTGCTGGCAACGGACGATGCCCGCATCGTGAACGCCTCTCTGCAGTTCGACGCCGAGCGGATGCAGCCTACCTATCGACTCGTGAAGGGCGTGCCCGGCCGGTCCTTCGGGTTGGCGATCGCCCGGCGGCTGGGGATGTCACCCGATGTGCTGGCGGAAGCCGAGGCTGCGCTGCCCGAAGGAGAGCGTGATGTCGGGAAGCTGCTGCTCGAACTGGAGGCGCGGGAGCAGAGGGTGACGAGCCTCAGCGCG
Source organism: uncultured Gemmatimonas sp. (assembly GCA_964424945.1). Lineage (GTDB taxonomy): Bacteria > Gemmatimonadota > Gemmatimonadetes > Longimicrobiales > Longimicrobiaceae > WHSP01. Next base: position 43,862 of record CAYRLB010000012.1, on the reverse strand, counting down.
GAACTCCAGTCCGAACTCGAACGGAACCGCGCACTGGCAGCGGAGCTCGAAGCGCGCGAGAGGGAGCTGCTCGACAGGGAGAAGGACTCCGAGCGGCGTTCGCGGCAGCAGGCGCGCGACCTTCTCCTTCAGTCACGCGCCGAAGTCGAAGCGGCGATCCGCGACGTTCGGGGCGCCGCGGACGAGGCTGCGCTCGATGAAGCGGCTCGGACGGCGCGACGCCGGGTGGAGGAGGCGGCTCGACGGCAGCGCGAGCGGATTCCGGTCGAGCCGCGCCGACCCGCCCGCACGAGCGCACCCACCGATCTGCAGCCCGGAATGCGGGTCCGGATCGCATCCCTGGCTCGGACGGGGGTTCTGCTGGAGATCCGGGAATCGAAGGGGGTGGTCGACGCCGGCGGTATGCGGCTGCAGCTGCCCATCGGGGAGCTGAGCGCCCTTCCACCGGGTGATCAGGCGGAGCCTTCGTTGAGCCAGCGACGTCCCGCCGGCGGCCGTTTCGAGGTGGACTTCGACGCGAGCCCCGAAGTCGATCTCCGGGGTCTCCGCGTGGACGAGCTGGAGACTCGGCTGGCTCGTGCACTCGACAAGGCACTCGTCGCCGGACTTCCTTCCTTCCGCATCATCCATGGCAAGGGCACGGGGGCTCTCCGCTCGCGGGTTCAGACGATCCTGGAGGGGGATCCGCGCATCGCGCGCTTCCGGCCGGGCGAACGTTATGAGGGCGGAACCGGCGTCACCGTTGTCGAGTTCGGCTGATGGTGATGATCCCCGACAGCATCGTCGAGGAGGTCCGGAGCCGGGCTGACCTCGTCGAGATCATATCCGAGCATACACGGCTGAAGCGGTCGGGGAGAACCTTCCGCGGCCCCTGTCCGCTGCACGGCGGCGAGGGTCCGAACTTCTCGGTCGATCCTGCCCGGAACGTCTTCAAATGCTTTGTCTGCGGTGAGGGTGGCGACCTCTTCGCTTTCCCGATGAAGCATCTGGGGATGAACTTCACGGAGGCGGTCCGCTGGATCGCGTCCAGGGTGGGAGTGGAGATCCCTGACGAGGAGCCCCGACACCGGGAGCCCGATCCCGACGATCCGCTTCGGGAGGCGAACGCCTTTGCCGCCGAGTGGTTTCGAGCGCAACTTCTCGACGCCGAGGAGGGCCGCGAGGCGCGTGAGTACCTCGCCCGTCGGGGGATAAGCGCCGAAGTGTGCGAGAAGTTCGGGATCGGTTGGGCCCCTGCAGGATGGTCGGGGCTCTCCGATGCTGCCCGGATTCGGGGCATTTCCCGCGACATCCTCCTCCAACTCGGCCTGCTCAAGGAGTCGACCCGCACCGCGCGCCAGCCCTACGATGCCTTCCGCGGGCGCATTATCTTCCCGATCCAGGATCTCGCCGGGCACGTGGTGGCCTTCGGCGGCCGGGTGATCGCTTCTGCGGAGGAACATGTACCCAAGTACCTGAATTCCCCCGAAAGCCGGATCTATCACAAGGGGGAGCTGCTTTTCGGCCTGCGCTGGAGCCGGGCGGCCATTCGACGGGAGGAGATGGCGCTCGTCGTGGAGGGGTACGTCGACTACGTGTCCCTGGCCTCACACGGGGTAGAGAATGTCGTCGCTCCGCTGGGCACCGCGATGACGCCGCAGCAAGCCGAGCTCATCGCCCGGTACGCCCCACGCGCCGTGCTTCTCTACGACAGCGACCTTGCCGGCCTGAAGGCAACCTTCCGCTCGGCCGACGAGCTGCTCAGAGTCGGGGTCGAGGTGCTCGTGGCAACATTGCCCGAGGGGGATGATCCCGACGCCGTGGTGCAGCGCGGAGGCTCCGAGCTTCTCCATCAGTACGTGCGAGACGCGCTGGACGTGCTCGAGCGCAAGATCCAGATCATGGAGCGGAAGGGCGCCTTCTCGACGATCGCGGGGAAGCGACGCGCGGTCGACAAGCTCCTTCCGACCGTCCGGTCCACGGCCGATGAAGTTCTGCGCGAGCTGTACATCTCGCGGATCGCCGACCGGACCGGGCTGCCCCGGGAGACGATCGAGCGGGAAGTTCAGGAAGGTGGGGTTGCATCCAGGCGTCAGGCCGGGCGGGGGGGCGACGCGGCGGCGCCTTCGGGCGGGCGGAGTAGTCCTGCATCCGCGCACCGCCGTGCAGACGAGCGTCCCGTCCCCTCACCCCGGATGGGCGCCGAACGGAACATCATCCTGCTCCTTCTGCGGGACGAGCAGTGGTTGGAAAGGGTCGCATCGAGGCTCGGCCCGTCCGACTTCCGGGATCCGATCTATCGGGAAATCTATGCGGAACTGCTGCAGCTTCAGGCTGAGGGCGGGCATTCGGATGGCACCGCCTGGCTCGCGGGGCTGGAAGAGCCTGTCGCGACGCGTGCGCAGGAGCTCCTCGGCGACCCTGAGGGGTGGAATCTCGCGCATCCCGACCGCTTCTTCGAAGAAAATCTCAGGGAAATCGATCTGAGGAACCAGCTCGATCGCTTCCTCCAGATCGACAACGAGCTCAGGGGCGCCGACCCCACCGAACAGCTCCGACTGCTCGAGGAGCAGCGGGCGTTGCGCGTGGCACTGGAGAAGGCCGGAATGCGGATGAAGAGGGCGACGAGGAGCATCGGCATCCATGAGGATGGGTCGTAGGGCGTCGTCCTCTGCGACCTTCCACGCTGCTGGAATGGCGCCGTGAACGATCCGGGATTGTGCGGCGGCTGCCATCACGCACGGCGCATCACATCGGGGCGCGGCTCGACGTTCTGGCTCTGCGGTCTTGCCGCGGTCGATCGTCGCTTCCCGAAGTATCCCCGGCTGCCGGTGCTCGCCTGTTCGGGATGGCAGCCGCTTCGCCCGGGCAACACCCCGTCCGCGGCTCCCGACCCGCACTGATCGCTGGATGATGTGTCCGCCGCCGGGCGATTCATCCCGACGTGTCCGGAACGACCGAAGTGGTTCGTTTCCGCCTTGCACCTGCGCGCTTCAGTCGGGTACTTTCGAGCATGTCCAGTACTGCAGTACCTCGCCTTCGCCGATCGGCGCTCCGTCCTCGCTGGATCCTGCCGGATCCGGTCGATCCAGTCACTTTTCGGGCGCTCTCGGAGGAGCTCAGACTCCCCCCGCCCCTGGCTCGTCTCCTTGCGCATCGGGGCTTCACTGCCTTCAGCGCGCGCGAATTTCTGAAGCCGCTGCCTTCCCAGATCCATCCACCCGATCGTCTCGCGGACATGCGTCGAGCCGCCGGTCGCGTGGTTCGGGCCATTCGAAGCGGGGAGACCATCCTCGTCCATGGCGATTACGATGTGGATGGCGTCTGCGGTACCACTATTCTCGTGCGCGCCTTCCGGATGATGGGCGGGCGGGTCCACCCCTTCGTACCGAACCGGCTGACGCAGGGCTATGACCTGAGGGATGGGGGTGTCGCCGCTGCGCAGAAGCTTGGCGCGACGCTGATCGTCACAACGGATTGCGGGATCGTTGCCCATGACGCTGTCCGGGCGGCCACCGAAATCGGCGTTGATGTGGTGGTTACCGACCACCATACGCCCGCCGGGACACTTCCCGAGGCGCACGCCGTCATCAATCCGAACCGGGCCGATTGCAGCTATCCCGATAAGGGGCTCTGCGGGGCCGCAGTGGGCTTCAAGCTCGCGGAGGCGGTGGCCGATGGGGTCGGGTTCCCGCGTGAGCGTCTGGGGGCCTTTCTGGATCTGGTCGCCATTGCGACCATCGCCGACCTGGCGCCGCTCAACACGGAAAATCGGGCGCTTGTGCGCTGGGGAATGCGAGTGCTCGGGAGGACACCGAATCCCGGACTGCGGGCGCTGATCCGGAGTGCGGGACTGGATCCCGAGGAGGAAATCACGCCGGGGCAGGTCGGCTTCGTCCTTGCTCCCCGGTTGAACGCTGCGGGACGCGTCGCCGATGCGATGACCGCCGTGCGCCTCCTCCTCACGGATGATCCCGCAGAGGCCAACGAACTCGCTGGAATGCTGGAGGACGAGAACCGGCGGCGGAAGGAGCTCGATGAGGAAACCTTCCGTGACGCCATGGAGATGCTCGACCGCGAATATCGTCCCGCGACCGACCGGGGGGTGGTGCTTGCTTCCGCGGATTGGCATCCCGGTGTCATCGGTATCGTGGCTTCCAGAATCGTCGAGCAGATTCACAGGCCGGTCGTGCTCATCGCGATCGATGACGTGGAGGGGAAGGGAAGCGCCCGGTCGATCCCCGGCTTCCATCTTCATGAGGCGTTCGTCGCCTGCTCAAGTCATCTGCTCCGGTTCGGAGGGCACCGTGCGGCTGCCGGGTGTTCGATCGATCCGTCGCGGATCGACGGGTTCAGAGCTGCCTTCAACGCGGCAGCACACCGAATGATCCGGTCCCCTGAAGGCCTCATCCCTCAACTCCGTATCGATGCGGAGCTGGAGCTCGATGAGGCGAATGGCGAGATGCTTTCCTTCCTTCGCCATTTCGCTCCCTTCGGGATCGGGAACCCGACACCCGTCTTCTGCGCGCGGGGTGTTACTCTCGCGGCGCCGCCGCAGGTTGTCGGGCGAGGGCACCTGAAGCTGATGCTTCAGTCGGGCAGATCCCGCCTCAGCGCCATCGGCTTCGATATGTCCGATCGGATCGAGGAGTGCCGCGAGGGAGGACGCTTCGATGTAGCGTTCAGGCTGGAGGAGAACGAATGGCGCGGTAATGACGGGAGGCTCCGGAAATCCGTTCAGGCGAGACTTGCGGACCTGCGGGCGACCACATGAGAATCGTCGGGGGTACGTGGGGCGGACGAAAGCTCGAAGCGCCCGTGGGTCGCCAGACCCGTCCGACGACCGACCGCGTCCGCGAGGCGTGGATGAGCGCAATCGCCGGGGAACTGCCGGGAGCGCGGGTACTCGATCTCTTCGCCGGGTCCGGGGCACTCGGCATCGAGGCATTGTCGCGCGGGGCGGCGCATGTCACCTTCGTGGAGTCCCAAGCTGCAGTCGTCGCCATTCTCCGGAAGAATCTGCGCGCCATCGACATCCCGGAGGAGCGATATCGCGTCGTGCGCGGCGATGTGTTCACCGCTCTGGACAGGCTGGGTCGGGAGTTCGACATTGCGCTTGCCGACCCTCCGTATGCGAGCGGTCTGGCGGGGAGGCTCGCCGAACGGTTCCGAGCGGAGCCCTTCGCCGAGCTGCTCTGCCTGGAGCACGGTATTCGCGAAAGCGTCGATGTGGATCCGCTGCGCGAACGCCGCTATGGTGATACTGTACTGACCTTCCTTCGCTCCCCGGCCGATGAAAGCTGATCCGATCATCGCGCTCTGCCCCGGATCCTTCGACCCCATCACCCGGGGGCACGAAGACATCATCCGGCGTGCACGTCGGTTCTGCGATGTCGTCATCGTTGCGGTCGGCCACAAAGCGACCCAGACGAAAACGGGCCTCTTCCCGGTGCAGGAACGTGTCGAGATGATCCGCGAGACCTTTGCGGACGACGCGGGCATCGAGGCCGCCGATTTCAGCGGACTGCTGGTGGACTTTGCGCGGGAACGGAAGGCGTCGCTCATCGTCAGGGGCTTGCGGAACGTGCTCGACTTCGAGTACGAATTGCAGATGTCGCTCATGAACCGGGCGTTGAACCCTGGTGTGGATACCATCTTCCTTTCTCCGGCCGCGGACAGATCCTTCGTCTCGTCCTCACTCGTCCGGGAAATTTCAGGGTTGGGCGGCGACGTCTCTCCCTTCGTTTCAGAAGCCGTACATCGACGAATCCTCGCCCGGGCCGACCGGGCGTCGTAGGACCCTGCAGGAGGTTGGTCACGGGGTAGCGAATCGGACCGGGAGCTGGCATACCCCTTGCCCCGGACCCGGTGAGTGGAGTTTCACGCACTGAACCGGCAAGCGAGAGGATCATGAGCTTCCATACGTCGAACGAGAATGGTGTTGTAGTTGTGGATGTCGATGGCCAGCTCATCGTGGGCAATCGTCAGGAGTTGAAGCAGAAGGTACTGGACGAGCTCGAATCGGGTCAGCGGAAGTTTCTGATCGATTTCGGCAACACCGGGTATATCGACTCGTCGGGTCTGGGCGTGCTTGTGAGTCTGTCGAAGAAGATTCGTGAGCAGAGCGGCGAGCTTCGGCTGGCCAATCTCAACGAGGATCTCCGTACGCTCTTCGAACTCACGAAGCTGGATACGCTCTTCAACATCGCGGATACCCGCGAAGAAGCGCTGACGAGCTTCTGATCCTCCCTTTCTGTACCTGCCCCACACTGGACCGGCTTCCGGATAAGCATCCAGACACTTTGTCGGGTGCTCTACGCTGGAGACCATGAACGAAGCCAGATTTGCCCTCGAACTGCCGAGCGACCTGCGGCTGATCGAGGCAACCGTCGGATATCTCGAGGGTCGGTGTCGCGCTTACGCGTTCGAAGGTAGTCGCCTCGACCTGAACTTCAGGGTCGGGCTGACCGAGGCGCTCTCCAATGCCGTCCTGTACGGCAACGAGAGCGATCCTCGGAAAACCGTCAACGTGGAGGTGTGTCTCGACCCCGAGAAGGTCGTGATATCCGTGGAGGACCAGGGGCGCGGCTTCGACCCCGGATCTGTCCGCGATCCGACGCGACCGGAAAATCTTCATGCCACCGGTGGTCGTGGCCTTTTTCTCATCCGCAAACTCATGGACGAGATCGAGTTCAACGAGCGGGGCAACGCCGTGCGGATGGTCCTCCGACGATCCGCTCCACCGTTGCGCACCGCAAGTTGATGAACCGGGTGCTGGCTCCTCCGGCCCGACGCAATCCGGTACTCCTCGAGCTGAGGGAGCTCGTCGAGGAGTATGCGAGCGCCCACGAAGTTCAGGTCAACCTGTGGGAACGTGTGGAGGATGGCTGGGTGCTGATTGTCGGCCCGGGCTCGAGGGACGCCACGCATCCGGGGGCATCCGCGGTTCCCCTCGACGTCCATGACGGCCGGTCGCTCGCCATCGAGGTGGTCGGCGCCGAAACCCCGTCGCAGGCCCGCTTCCTCGCCAAAGCGATGAACCGCGCGGCCCGGTATGACGAAGAGTCCAGATTCATCGGAAGAGAGCTGGCGGAGCGCTACGAGGAGATTACCCTTCTCTATACGATCAGCGAGGTTCTGGGATCGGTCATCTCCCTGGAAGCCGCCGCGAGCACGATCCTCTCCGAGGTGACGGACAGCATGGGGGTCGAACGGGCCGCCCTCTGGCTGCACAATCCCCGTTCCGATGCACTGGAACGAGTCGCAGCAGTTGGTGAGGAAGGAGCTGGCGACGCCGTCGACGTTCGGGACCCCGGCTCCATGACCGCGGCAGTCTTCCGGACGCGCGCCCCGATGATGCTCGAACCAAGCGAGGAGTTCCCCCGACAGAAGACATACGATGACGTCGATCAGGACTTCTTCCTGTCGGTTCCGGTCAGCTACTCCCCGCCGCGAGGAGAAACCCGGACAATCGGCGTCATCAATCTGATCGGCAGGACGACAGAGGAAAGCTTCTCCGCAGGGGACCAGAAGCTCATCGGGGCGATCGCGAGCCAGATCGGTGCTGCCGTCGAGAACAGCCGGCTGGTCGCGGCGAGTCTCAGCCAGGAGCGCCTCGCCCGAGAGATGGAGCTCGCTCACGACCTCCAGCTCAAGCTCCTGCCATCGACGGAGCAGTTCAAGGACTTCTGCGACGTGGCTGCCCGCTGTACCCCTGCGGACTCTGTCGGTGGAGATTTCTACCACCTCTTCCGACTCCCGGAGGGCCGGATCGGGGTGATGATTGGCGATGTGTCGAGTCATGGCTTCGCCGCCGCGCTCATAATGGCACTCACGATGAGCGCCGTCGCCATCCATGCTTCGGAGGGTGACGCTCCCGCCGAGGTCCTCCGGCGCGTCCATGCCGCCCTCATCGCTGAGCTGGAAACGACAGAGATGTACCTGACCCTGTTCTACGGCGTCATCGATCCGGCGGCGGGGACGATCACCTATGCCAACGCAGGCCACTCCCATGCGTTCCGGGTCACCGGCGACGGCGAGTCGATCAGGCTTCCCGTCACCAACCCGCCCTTCGGCCTTCTCGACCTCCCCGATTATGGCGAGCGGTCGGAGCCGTGGACGCCCGGCGAAGATCTGCTTTTCCTCTTCACGGACGGTCTCTCCGATTCCCTCGGCCCGAGCGGCGAAGAACGTCTCGTCGAACATGTAGCCCGCAGCCGGCGCGCCCCGCTCGAGGCTCTGCTCGAAAGCCTCTATGCGCTGCCTCGCCCGAAAACCGACCTACCCGCCGACGACAGATCGGCCCTGCTACTGCGAGTCTGAAGTGACCCACGATTCAACCGATGGCTTCGACGGCCACATCGCAAAACGCTCCCTCGGCCAGAACTTCCTGGTGGATCCGAACCTCCAGAGGAAGATCGTTGACGCGATCAATCCGGCGCCCGATGACGAGGTGCTCGAGATCGGCCCCGGACGGGGTGCGCTCACCCGTCACCTTGCCGGCCGCGTCGGCCGCCTCGTTCTGGTCGAGCTGGATGATGATCTCGCAAGAGGACTTTCCGACGAGTTCGCGGATAATCCCAAAGTCACGGTCGTTCACCGTGACATCCTGTCGGTGGCGCCTGGCGACGTCCTCGAATCACCGGCCCGCGCGAAGATCATCGGGAACATCCCGTACAACATCACAACGCCCATCATCTTTCACCTTCTCGAGCGCCGGCCGAGGCCCGCGAGAATCGTTCTGATGGTGCAAAAGGAGGTCGCAGACAGGATTGTGGCTGTGCCCGGAGGCAGAACGTACGGGGCACTCGCGGTCGGGGTGCAGGCGATCGCCTCGGTGCAGCGGGTCCTTCAGGTGCCGCGACACGCCTTCCGCCCGATGCCCGACGTCGACTCGACCGTCATCCGGATCATTCCTCATAAGCCTCCGCAGGTCGCGCAGGATCAGGAAGAGGCGCTCCGGAATCTCACCCGCATCGCCTTCGGACACAGACGCAAGCAGTTCCAGAAGATCCTCCGCGACGCACTCGACATCAACGCCGATCAGATCGACGCGCTCGAGAAGAAGACCGGCTTCGATCTTCGCGGCAGGCCTGAAATCTTCTCCCCCGAAGACTTCATCTCTCTTTCGCGGACACTCAGGTCGCTGCAACTCCTCTGATCGGCTCGCCCCCCTCCGCACCCCGCCCGTTGCCGCTCCTCCGAACCAAGCGCACCGCGGGTGGGGCGATCCGTTGACGCGGGTATCCGGTGCCCCTATCTTGTGAATGTTTTCACAAGGCTTCTCTCCGTACCCCGCGCTGGACGTGACCAGGAAAGTCCGGACTACCGATATCGGCGTTACCAGGATCTCGGAGTCGACCGTTCGCCGGTTATCTCTGTATCTGCGCCTTCTTCAGGAGGTGGAGGCACTCGGGCAGGCGACAATATCGAGTGATGAGCTGGCGGAACGATCCGGGACGACGTCGGCCCAGGTCCGGAAGGATCTTTCGGTGTTCGGGTCGTTCGGCAAGCGGGGGCTCGGGTATTCGGTCGCGGATCTGCTCGGCCGGATCGTTCAGATCCTCGGTCTTGACCGCGGGTGGAAAGTTGCGCTGGTGGGTGCTGGTAAGATCGGCTCCGCGCTGATCTCCTACCGGAATTTCCAGGAGCGCGGCTTCAGAATCGAAGCGGTCTTCGATTCCGATCCGGCGAAGATCGGCCGCAAGTGGGGAAGCCGAACGATTCTTTCGGTCTCGGAGATGGAGCGGGTTCTCGCCGCGGACGGTATCGAGATCGCCGTTGTCGCTGTTCCCGGCGAAGCAGCGCAGGAAGTGGTCGACCGGATCGTCGGTGCGGGAATCAAGGCAGTGCTGAACTTTGCCCCGATCCGGCTCCGCGTGCCGGACGATGTTGCTCTGCGCAACGTCGACATGGTCGTCGAGCTCGAAGGGCTGGCATATACGCTGACCAGCCGTTGAGCTTGGCCCGGGCCGCGCCCGCGTTGTATCTTCCCGCATGAGTCAACTTGAGTTTTCCCCTTCCTTCGGCGTAGCGCTGCACTCTTCCGGCTCTCTCGTGGAGAGTGCGCTGACCCTCCTTGCATCAGGGCCCTGTTCGACCGAGAAAGTTGCCGAGGAGATCCTTCGCCTGCGGGGAAATCCGCGGGCGGCGGCGGCCGCTGTATTCTCTCTGCTCGGCAGTGAGCCTCGAGCACGGGTGGATCGGGAGGGCGTCTGGAGTCTCGCGCCAGTCGAGAGGAAGCCCTGTCTCGGACCGTTGAGCGCACAGGACTGGGTCGTGGTGGATGTCGAGACGACCGGCGGCTCGATCGACCGCGGCCATCGCCTGATCGAGGTCGCCGCCGTCACGGTCCGCGGCGCCGTGATCGAGAACCGATTCAGCTCGCTGGTCAATCCGGGACGGCCCGTTCCGCGGATGATCACGTCGCTGACCGGAATAAGTCAGGAGATGGTGGCAGGGGCGCCCTACTTCCACGAGGTCGTGGAAGGGCTGGAGAGGGTGATGCTGGGCCGGGTCTTCGTCGGGCACAACGCCGGGTTCGACTGGCGCTTCGTTTCGGGTGAGCTGGAGCGGTGCAGGGGGCTGGGGCTTTCCGGACCCCGGGTGTGCACGCTCCGGCTCGCCAGGCGGATCGTACCCCATCTGCCCTCCCGATCCCTGGGTGCCCTCGCAGAGTATTACGGCATCACGATGGACGTTCATCATCGTGCGCTGGACGATGCGGTCGCCACCGCTCACCTCCTCATCCGGTTGCTGGGCGAGCTGGAAGATAAAGGTGTTCACACCTGGTCCGACCTTGAAGGCTTTCTGAGGCGTCCGCGCGCGCCGCGACGGAAGCGCTCGGCCTTCCCCCGCCCGCTCGATGCCGCCTGATCCAGGCGGCGCAGCGGCGGGGAGCACTACTCTTCCGCTATTCCGGACGCTCCCCTTCGGGGAGTTCCGACTCCACACCATTGAAGCAGGCACACAGATGCAGGATGGCGGCGCCATCTTCGGCATCGTGCCGAGGCCTCGGTGGTCGGCCCTTCATCCTCCGGATCCGGCCAATCGCATCTCACTGGCACTTCGCTGCCTGCTCATCGAAGCGCCATCGGAACTGGTTCTTGTTGATACCGGCATCGGCAGCAAGCCTGATCCGAAGTTTCGGGAGGCGCATGGGGTGGCGAATAGCGCAGAGGCGGGTGGTCCGGGCCGTGACCGGCTCGAATCCGCAATCCACAGCCTCGGCTTCACGCTATCCGACGTTACGATCGTCATCAATACGCATCTTCACTTCGACCACGCCGGCGGCAACACGGTTGAAATTGAGGGAGAGGTCGGGCCGGCTTTCCCTGCTGCCCGCTACGTCGTGCAGAGGGGCGAGTGGGAGGACGCACACCTTCGCAACGAGCGAAGCGCCGGCGCCTACCGCCCGAAAGATTTCAGAGTTCTCGGTGAGCGGAGGCGTTTGACGCTCGTCGACGGGCGCTTTGAACCGCTGCCTGGCCTCTCAGTGTTCCCGACGCCCGGCCACACCCCTCATCATCAGTCGCTGCTCATCACGGGGAGCAGCGGGAGTGTGTGCTTTACCGGCGATCTGCTGCCGACAATCTCGCATCTGCCGCCGGCCTGGACGATGGCCTTCGATGTGGAACCGCTTCGTACGATGGAGACGAAGCGCGACCTGTTGCGGCGGGCGGCAGACGAAGAATGGATCGTGATCACGCCGCACGATCCGCGGCATTCAGCAGGATGGATGGTTCGGGACGGCGGAAGAGTGGTGCACCAGCCCATCTGATAGTCCAGCAGAAGGGAAATCTTCCGCGTGGCTGGCGTGTCGCCCCGCGCCGCGGACCGTCACCCGAAAAGGGCCCGGAATCTGCCACCGGGTCTGCCGAGCGGCTGAGCGCGGGAGTGCAACGGATCGAAAACGCCGGGCCAGAAAATTCGTACTGGATCTGTCGACCGTTGGGACCTATTGTACCGGATAGGGGCGCCATCCGACGGATCCCGGAAAATCGAGCAGGCGACAGGTCGGCGTCTGCTGCCCTGTGCATCGGTCTTCTGCTGGAAGAAAAAGGCGGCACACCCGTTCAATGGCTTTCCTGATCAGCGTTTTTCGCACCCTTTCGTAAACCGGATTACTCGATATGGCCAATTCGCATTCTGCGGCGCCCATTTCCGATCGGCTGGAGCTTCACGATGCACCGCGCGTCCGTCAGGCGGTGGCGGTGGTGACCTTCGCCATCATCACAGCCCTCTCCGCGCGCTTTTCGCTTCCGCTGCCCGGAACGACGATCCCCTTCAGCTTCGCGCCGCTCGCAGTGATCGTCGCGGGGGGGCTGCTCGGAGCGCGCCTCGGGGCTGCGAGTCAGATCGTGTACCTTCTCGCAGGTCTGGCGGGATTGCCGGTATTCGTTCTCGGCAGCATCCTCGCGCCGTCCGGCGGCTATCTGATGGCGTACCCGCTCGCCGCCTTCGTGGTCGGGATGATCGCTGAGGGCTCCGTGCTGCGGCGTGTCGCGGGACTGATTGCTGGAATCGCAGTGATGTATGCCGGTGGCGTCGCCTGGCTCTCGCTGACCATCGGGTTCGAGCGCGCGGTGATGACGGGCGTGGTGCCCTTCGTTGGCGCCGATGCGGTGAAGGTCGGCCTCGCGCTCTTCGTTCTCCTCTCCTTGCAGAAGCGCTCGAAGGAACTCTTCGGCGCCTGAGCCGCGGTAGACGGCCGGAGACGGAGATGGCCAGCGAATGGGTGGGGAGAGTGCTCTACCGGGAGGGTGTGCTGCGCGCGCCGTGGCGCATCCTCTTCTTCTTTCTCTTCCTCTTTATCATCTCCGTTCCAGGCCAGTACGTCGTCAGCGTGCTGCCACGGCACCCTCTCGAATGGGGGAGTCGTCTGGCCACGCTGCTGGCGGCTATCCTCGCCGGATCGATCAGCCTCTATCAGTTCGACCGGCGCCGCCCCGCCGCCCTGGGGTTTGCGCTGCATCGGAGCGCCCTCAGAGAGATTGCCTCAGGCTTCGCGATCGGCCTCTCGCTGGCTCTCGCCCTCGGGGCGCTCCTCTTCCTCTCGGGGGCCCTGCGGTTGGCCGGCGATGCCGGGTCTGCCGAGGCCTGGCTCTGGTTCCTCGTCTGGACCCTCACCTACTTCGCGCTGTCGGCCGCGCTCGAAGAGGCCCTCTTCCGCGGCTACCCCTTCCAGGTGCTGACCGGCGCGATTGGTCCGGTCCCCGCCGTCATCCTGTCGGCCGGAACGTTCGCCTTCCTTCATGCCTTCAACCCGGGTATCACCCCGCTCGCGCTCGTAAATGCATTTCTGGCCGGCGTCCTGCTGTGCATCGCCTATCTGAGGACGCGATCGCTCTGGTTCAGCACGGCGCTGCACCTGTCATGGAACTGGGTCATCGCCAGTGTTCTAGACCTTCCAATAAGCGGCCTTTTCTTCGATGCGCCGATGTACACGGGGGTGATGCGTGGCGATAGACTGCTTACCGGCGGCACCTTCGGCCCTGAGGCGAGCATCCTGGCGACGGTGGTGCTGAGCGCAGGAGCAGTGGCGCTGGCGCGCACGGGAGCCATCCGCGAATCCGAGGGAGTTCTCACCTCCCGACCTCTCGCAGACCAGCGCGTCGATTAGGCCGTGAGTCGACCCCGTTTCTGGATCACATCCGCTGCTGCGGCTGTCGCAGGCGCGATGGCCGCAGCATGGCTCTTCCCCTACGGTGCCCTCGACATCGAGCCCGGGCCGGAGCGTCACAGCGCCTGGCTGCTGACACTCTGGACGACAGGGGTGATGTGCATCTGCTTCGGCGGCGCGGCGCTCCTCTCCTCAGTCGTCCCGATCGGCATCCGGGATGTCGCCGAAGCCGGATCCGTTAGCGCCGCCCACGAAGCCCGTCGCAGCCAATCGTCCGGCCCCAGCCCCTTCTTCAACTTCGGAGGCTGGCTCCTCACCACCGGATCTTTCCTTCTCATGATCTATTTCGCCGCCTGGTCCACTGGAGCGAGCTAGAATAGCCGCTCGTTAGTCAAAGGCAGGACGTTTGCAGAGATCTACTTCAGACGGGGTCGCGATACCTCCGCGGGATCGTTGTGCAATCAGGTAATACCGGCCATCTGCCGCCCTTCGCAGTACGGGGCGCCAGTGAAGTGTCAGAGATGTGCAGTTGTTCGGGCGCTCAGCGGACCGCTCCGCCTGCGGTGTGGGGGGAGCTACCAGTTCAACTCCATCCACGGGGACCGACCATGCGACTCAGCTTCCCGATCCTGGCGGTGGTTGCCCTCCTGCTCCTCCCCTGCACCCTGAGCGGGCAGAGCGGGACGATAACGGGCATGGTGACGGCGACGGGCTCGTCCGCTCCGATCGGCTCGGCGGTGGTCGAGCTATCCAATTCCGCAGGCGGCCGCGTCGGCGAAGCTCTTACAAGTGCCTCGGGTCGCTACCTGCTGGCGAATGTTCCGCCCGGAACGTACTCACTCACCGTCTCGGCCACCGGCTACGCGACCGGCAGAGCGACGGGTGTAACGAGCACCGCGGGGCAGACACTCAGTGTGGACTTTTCCCTCCAGGCGCAGGTCATCGACCTCGATCCTCTCGTCATCTCCGCCTCGCGCAGTGAGGAGCGGGCCCTGGACGCTCCGGCGCGGACGGAGGTCGTTCATGCGCAGGAGATCGAAGTGAGGCCTGCGGTCACGACCGCGGAACACCTGCGCGGCCTGCCGGGTGTCGACATCGCAACGAGCGGCGTTCAGTCCACGAATGTCGTCGCGCGTGGCTTCAACAATGTGTTCTCCGGCTCACTCTACATGCTCAGCGATCACCGGATCGCGGGTGTGCCCTCGCTGCGGGTCAACCTGCTCCATTTCGTCCCGTCGACGAACGAGGATATCGAACGGATGGAGGTCGTCCTCGGCCCCGGCTCCGCCCTGTATGGTCCAGGGACGGCCAATGGGGTTCTCCACGTCCTCACCCGGTCGCCACTGACCTCGCCGGGTACGACGCTAAGTGTGTCGGGGGGCGAGCAGAGCCTCTTTCATGGCGTGCTGCGGAGCGCCCATCGCTTGAGCGACAACTTCGGCGTGAAGGTGTCGGGACAGTATATGCAAGCCGAGGAGTGGCGCTATGCGGATCCGGTGGAGGCGGCGGAGCGGGCGAAGTTTCAGAGCAACCCGGCACTCTGGCGGCAGGATCTGATGAACGCCACCGGCATCTCCCAGAGCGAAGCGGACATCCGGATCGCGCGCGTGGGAAACCGGGATTACGACGTTCAGCGGTGGAGCGGTGAAGCACGGGCGGACTGGCGGATCACACCCGACTTCACAACCGTGCTTTCGCTCGGGACCTCCGTCTCGAATGGCATCGAGCTCACCGGGCTGGGGGCAGGCCAGGCGATCGACTGGCGGTCCGACTTCTACCAGCTTCGGGCAAACTGGAATCGTGCGTTCGCACAGGTCTACATGAATCGGAGCGACGCAGGGGATACCTATCTACTGCGGAACGGAGCTCCCATCACCGACCGGTCGAGTCTGCTGGTCGCACAGCTACAGAATGGGACGGAGCTGTGGGGCGGCCGGCAGGATTTCGTGTATGGCCTGGACCTGCTGCGGACCACCCCGGATACGGATGGAACGATCAATGGCAGCTACGAGGATGACGACCAGACGTTGGAATTCGGAGGGTACATCCAGTCCACCACTGAACTGACGCCGCAGATCGACCTCGTTCTTGCCGGGCGGGTCGATACCCACTCGGCCCTTCCCGATCCGATCTTCTCCCCTCGCGCCGCAGTCGTCTTCAGTCCGAGCGAGAACCACTCCTTCCGGGCGACCTTCAACCGGGCGTTCGCAACCCCTTCATCGCTGACGCAGTTCCTGGATCTCGGCACCGCAAGCCCCGTCCAGGCTGCTGCCCTGCTCGGATACAGCGTGCGCGTCCAGGGGACAGGCAAGGAGGGCTTCTCATTCGCTCAACCTGACGGGAGCTACCTGATCCGTTCGCCATTCAGCGCTGCCGGCGGGTTGCCGACCTCGACGCTGCTTCCCGCCGAGCAGGCACGGGCCTTCTGGCCGGCGGCGGTGCAGGTCGTGGCCCAGTCATCTCCCATGCCTCTGCCGACGGAGCTCATCCAGTTCCTCAGCGGCAGATCGGCCGCGGGCGTTTCCCTCAATTATGCCGAAGCTCGGGCGGATGCACCGCACTTCCCGCTTTCGGAGCTCAACCTGCAGAACATCGATCCGATTCGGGAGGAAACGTCGACGACGTTCGAAGTCGGATACAAGGGGATCCTGGGGAACAGCCTTCTTCTCGCCGCCGACGTCTGGTGGTCCAGGCGGGAGAACCTCGTCACCCCGCTGACCCGCGCGACCCCCTTCATCCACTTCGACGCGGCATCGACCACCCAGTTTCTCGTGCAGGAGCTGACGACGTTCTATCAGGCTGCCGGCCACCCCGCTCCGGCCGTCGCGGCGGCAGAGCTCGCAGCCATGCTCGGACCGGGCTTCTCCCGGGTTCCCCTCGGCGTGGTTTCGTCCGAAGACGTCAATGCGAACGGCCCCCAGATTCTCGTCACATACTTCAACGTTGATGACGACCTCGAACTGTACGGGACAGATCTGTCGGCGACTGCGCTGCTGACATCATCGCTCAGCCTCGAAGGCACCTTCTCACTGGTGAGCGATGATCTCTTTGAAACCTCCCGGGGCACGAGGGTCACCCTCAACGCTCCGAAGAGGAAGGGCAGTCTTGCAGCAGTGCTGCGACGGGAGTCGGGCCTGAATGCGGAGGCGAGGGTGCGGTACACTGCCGGATTCCCGGTCGTCTCGGGTGTCTTCGAAGGGACGGCCTGTCTGGGAGACGAGGGGGCGGAGGTCGAGCCATGCGTAGAATCATACACACTCTTCGACATCAACGTCGGCCATCCGATCCCGGGTGTACGCGGCGCGGCGGTGCAGCTGGCGATTCAGAATCTTTTCGATGAAGGATATCGCAGCTTCCCGGGGGTTCCGCGGGTCGGCCGGATGGCGCTGCTCCGGCTGCGGTATGAACTTCCGTAGACAAGCTGTGGGATGGAGACGGGATGATGGATGTGGGCACTCTTTCGCCACTTCGGAGGGCCGGCTGCTGCGCGGAAGACCCCCGTCACTCGACAGCGCGTACCGCTACCGGTTACCATTGGGGATCTGAAATCTGATCCTTTGCACCGTTCATAGATTCGTACGATCCCATGGAATCACTCGCGCAAACCGATCCCGATATCCTCCGCTTGCTGGGGGCCGAGGCCCATCGCCAGGCCGACCAGCTGGAGATGATCGCATCCGAGAACTTCGTTTCGCCTGCGGTGATGCAGGCGATGGGCAGCGTCCTCACGAACAAGTACGCGGAGGGATATCCCGGCCGTCGCTACTATGGCGGGTGTGAGGTGGTCGACGAGGTCGAACGGCTGGCGCAGGAGCGTCTCCTCAAGCTGTTCGGCGCCGACCACGCGAATGTTCAGCCCCACTCGGGCGCTCAGGCGAACATGGCAGTCTTCTTTGCGCTGCTTCAGCCGGGCGACACGATCTTCGGGATGAACCTTTCGGAGGGTGGGCATCTCACACACGGCTCGCCGGTCAACTTCAGCGGTCGGCTGTACAACGTCATCCCGTACGGCGTCCGTCCGGACGACCACCGGATTGACTATGATCAGCTCCGCGAGCTAGCTCTCGAGCATCGCCCGAAGCTGATCATCGCGGGTGCGAGTGCCTATCCTCGGAAGATCGACTTCGAAGCGTTCGGCAGCATCGCGCGTGAGATCGGCGCCAGGCTGGTGGTCGATATGGCGCACATCGCTGGCCTGGTGGCGACCGGCCATCATCCCAATCCCGTCCCGTTCGCCGATGTCGTGACCTCCACGACGCACAAGACGCTGCGCGGGCCGCGGGGGGGACTCATCCTCTCCAGAGAGGAACACGCCAAGGCGATCGAGAAGCAGATCTTCCCGGGCATCCAGGGCGGACCGCTGATGCACGTGATTGCCGGGAAGGCCGTCGCCTTCCATGAGGCGCTTCAGCCGGACTTCGCAGAGTATTCTGCGCAAGTGATCCGGAACGCCGCAGTTCTTGCCGAAGCACTGACCGAGCGCGGCTTCACCCTCGTATCGGGTGGAACGGACAACCATCTGCTTCTCGTCGATCTGCGGAGCAAGGGCATCACCGGGAAGGTCGCCGAGCGGGCGCTCGAGCATGCGGGGATCACGGTCAACAAGAACACCGTTCCCGGCGAAACCGAATCTCCCTTCGTTACGTCGGGCGTTCGGATCGGTACGCCGGCGCTCACGACGCGCGGGCTCAAGGAAGCGGAGATGGGGGTAATTGCCGCGTTCATCGATCGCGCGGTCACGGCGGCTGATGATGATGCGCAGCTCGCCACCATCCGTCAGGAGGTTCGTGAGCTATGCGGGCGCTTCCCGCTCTATCAGGAGCTGGCGAAAGTCTGATCGTCTGCTGCGGGTCGGGACGACCCGCAGCCAGCTTGACCGAAGAGGCGCCTGTCGAAGCTGTCGGGCGCCTCTTCATGCTTGCGGCGGATCGTTACGCCCGCTGGTGACTGAGCGGGCAGAATCAGTGCGATACTCAGGTTGTACCAGCGCGTTCGGAAGGGTAACATGCTGCGGTGAAGGCGTCGCTGGATCCTCGAGCGGCCCACGAGGTAAGAGGACGGGTTCGTGCGGGGCGCCGCCCTCATGGAATGCTGTTTCTGCCAACTGATCTCTCTTTCTGAAGTGCTGCGCGGATGAAGAAGGCGTATATCGAGACGTACGGCTGCCAGATGAACATCAGCGATACCGAGCTCATGCACGGGATCCTGGCGGAAAGTGGCTATACCGCTGTCGATGCGCCCGAAGAGGCCGACGTCATCCTGGTCAACACCTGCGCCGTGCGGGATCACGCCGAGCAGCGTGTGCTCGGGAGGGTGGGACAGCTTCAGCAGGTCCGCGAAGATCGGCCCGGCGTCCTCATCGGGGTTACCGGCTGCATGGCCCAGCGGATGGGGGCCGAGCTTCTGGACAAAGCGGGCGGGGTGGACCTCGTCATGGGCCCGGACGGATACCGGAAGCTTCCGGAGACGATTGAGAACCTCCGCCAGGGAAGGAACCCCGGCAGGGCGCTTCCGATCCTGTCTCAGCTCGCGACCTCGGCAGGTGGCAGTGGAGCCCTTCTTCCGGAACCGCCCCGGCAGAACGGGCTGACCGTGCTCGGCTTCGACCCTTACGAGAACTATGAAGGCGTCGAGCCGAGGCGCACGTCCGCAGTGTCCGGGTGGGTGACGGTTCAGCGGGGGTGCAACTATCGTTGCACCTACTGCATCGTTCCGCATGTGCGCGGCGACGAGAAGAACCGCACGCCGGAGGCGATCCTCGGCGAGGTCCGGGATCTCGTGGCGGCAGGAACAGTCGAGATTACGCTGCTCGGGCAGACGGTCAATTCCTACCAGTCGGGGGACTGGAACTTCCCACGACTTCTGCGAGCGGTTGCGCGGACGCCGGGGGTGCGGCGGGTTCGTTTCACGTCGCCCCATCCGAATGATTTCACGCGCGAACTCGTTTCGGTGATGGCCGAGGAGCCGACCATCTGCAAGCAGCTTCACCTGCCTGTTCAGTCCGGGGACAATCGGACGCTGCGCAGGATGCTGAGGCGCTACACGGTCGAGGCCTATCTCGAGAAGATCGACTGGGTCCGCGAAGCCGTCCCTGATATCGCCCTGTCGACGGACGTCATCGTCGCCTTTCCGGGCGAAAGTGAGGAGGCGTACGAAGCGACGCTGGCGCTGATGCGGCAGGTCCGATTCGACGATGCGTACCTCTACAAGTATTCGCCGCGGGATGGAACACCTGCCACTCGCCTGCCGGCTGACGATTTCGTACCGGCCGATATTGCTCAGCGTCGGCTTGAGCGCCTGATCGAACTGCACCGTGAGATCCAGCTGGAGATCAACCGGAAGGAGGTCGGCAGGCAGCTCGAGGTCCTCGTTGAAAAGGAAGCGCGACGGGGAGGGCTTCAGGGCCGGACAGATGGCAACAAGGTCGTCGTTTTCGAAGGACCGCCATCACTGGTGGGGCGTTTCGTGCGCGTTGAGCTGAACTCCACGACCGGAGCCACCTTCGCCGGTACATTGCTCGACTCCGCTCTTTCGCAGGTGGCATGACGATGAGCCACCTTCCTCCCTGCTCAGGCCACGTTCATGGCTCCTGAAAAGGCGACCTGGGGAAGAAGGTTGGGCATCAGCATGCTCATTCTCGTGGCGGCTGCGTTCTCCTTCCTGAATGCAGGTGAGCGCGTCAGCCTGAACATGGGCTTCACGACGCTCTACAGGATTTCGCTCGTTGGCCTGATCTTCGTCGTGTTCCTTCTCGGCATGGTCACGATGTTCCTCTTCGGCCTCCGGCAGGACCGACGGATCCGGGCAGCCCTCCGGAACCGGATGTACGACGCCCCCTCCTCCTCCGATCCCCGCTACACGAACCCCCCACCCTCGGACCTTTGAAAGAACTACGGCGCCCGCTGGTCGCGGCGCTGGCAGTCTTCATCTTCGGCCTCTCCTTCGCTCTCCGCTTCGCCCCGCCTCTCTATCTTCCACTCCTGATCGCCATCGCCGGTGTTGCCGGCGCGGGTCTGCTGCGCGGAAGACGGAACTCCAGCCTGGGGCAGCAACTGTCGATACTGGCGCTCTTCACAGCGTCAGGCCTCCTGCTCGGTACGCTGTCCAGGAGGGGGGTCGAAGCCGACTGCCGAGTGCTGCTCGACGATGGCACGCGTGTGGAAGCCAGGGGAAGCCTGGGAGCCTCACACCGCCAGCAGGCGGCCAATGCCCGCGTCCCCCTTCTCCCTCTTCTGCACTCGACGGTGGAGGGCGTACCCGGCTGCACCGGCGAGTTCAGGGTGAGGCTCCCCGCCGAGGCTCCCGATCTGCCTCCCGGCGCAACCCTCCAGATCAGCGGAGAGTGGAGATCCTTCTCGAATCCGGTCTCACCCTCCCCCTGGCCGCGGGCCCCGCTGTACCGGGGTTTCCTGCGGGCTGATTCGGTTCGGGTTCTCGCCGCCGCGCCCACGGCCCGTTCACCCCTGATGCTGATCCGGATGCGTGCGGATGAGGTCTTCGCGCGCCTCTTCCCGGACCACCACGCGATGGTCGAGGCTCTGCTTCTCGGGCGGCGCGAGTATGTCGACCCGGTCGTCACGGAGCAGTTCGCCGCCTCCGGGCTCACCCATCTGCTGGCAATCTCCGGCGCCCACGTCGGGCTTTTCGCCGCCGCCCTCCTCCTGCTGGGCGGCGCGGCGCGGCTCCCACGCCGGGTGTCGATCTACGCGACACTTGTCGTCACCTGGATCTACCTGCTCGTCATCGGCGCTCCCGCTTCGGCGCTCCGCGCCGGCTGCATGATCACCGTCGCCCTCGCCTCCCTGCTGATGCAGCGCATCTCATCGGCAGGGCCGGTGATGTCGATCGCCGCTTTCGTGATCCTCGCGCTGCGCCCCCTATCCATCCTCGATCCAGGCTTTCAACTCTCATTCCTCGGGGTAATGGGCATCCTCTGGCTGAGGACGCCCCTCCTCTCGCTCGCCCCCGCGGCATTCCAGCCGAAGGGGTGGCGCCGCGCCCTCGTCGATTCCGTGGTGATCGGGATCGGAGCATTCTTCGCGACCGCACCCGTTGTCGCCCATCATTTCGGCATCATCGCGCCCATCTCGATCATCGCGGGCGTTCCTGCCATCCCCCTGACCAACCTCGCCCTCGTCGGTACCGCGGCGGCGCTCGCGATCGAACCGATCTCGTTCCCGATGGCTGCTCTCCTCGCCGATGGCGCTGCACTCGCCCTCGATCTTCTCGGCTCCATCGCACGCTACTCAGCGACACTCCCTTGGGGGCACGCGCCAGTACCGCCGCCCCCCTGGTGGAGCTGGGGAGTCTCGGGTGCCGCGTACCTCGTGGTCGCCCGCTCATCTCTCGGCCGGTCGAAACGCACCGGCAGGATTCTGTCGATCGGTTCCGCGGCCCTCGTTCTGGTCGTATGGCCGCTCGGCGATCGCGCGACGGCGAAGGGCCTCGAGGTCCACTTCCTCGACGTCGGCCAGGGGGACGCCATTGCCATCCGTACACCCCGCGACCGATGGATCCTTGTCGACGCAGGCCCGGCATCGCGCGACTTCAATGCGGGAGAAAGACGCGTCCTCCCCTTCCTGCGGGAGCGCCGGGTACGGAGCCTGGAGTTCCTCGTGCTCACCCATCCTCATCTCGATCACATCGGTGGAGCCGTGCCCCTTCTCAACGCGCTCGATGTCCCCTATCTCATCGAGCCTGGGGCGGCCATCGGCGGGACCCCGTATCTGGAGATCCTCCAGTCGCTCGAAGGCAGCGAGACGAGCTGGAGCGCTGCCCGCAGCGGAACATCCCTCACAGTCGACGGGGTGCGCTTCGACTTCCTCTGGCCAGACTCACAAACAGTTGACGCTGTTGAGGATCCGAATCAGATTAGCGTGGTGGTGAGAGTCTCGTACGGCGAGTTCTCACTGATGCTAACGGGGGACGCAGAGGCCGAGGTCGAGGCGATCCTGCTGGCCAGACATGGCGCTGCCCTCAGGTCGGACATATTGAAGCTCGGCCATCACGGAAGTGCCACCTCCAGTACGGGGCCCTTTCTGGATGCCGTGGATCCCGTTCTTGCGATCGTCTCCGCCGGGCGCAGGAATGGATATGGACACCCTTCGTCGACCGTCCTTTCGGCCCTCGCTGCGCGCGATATTCAGGTGGCGCGCACCGACCGCGAGGGGACGGTCACGCTTACGGTAGCCCGCGGCGGAGATCGTTGGGCGCGGAGGGAGTGGTGAACCGTGGAGGTCATTGTCGCGTCGATCCTGGGTCGCCGCGTTTCCGAAGATGAATTCCGGGAGAAGTACGGCGAGGAAGTTCCGCCGGGCGTCGTTTTGCGTGAAGGCAAGCTGATCCCGTGGCTCGGGGGGAAGTTCGGGAGGATGAAGGGGCCGGCGGCCGCCGTTACGCTCGGGCGCACGATCGTCGTGAACCCGGAGGTGCGCCTGACGCCTGACCTGTTGACCCATGAACTCGTGCATGTGCGTCAATGGGAAGTCGACCGTCTCTTCCCCGTTCGTTACGCCATCGCCACTTTGCGGCACGGGTACAGGAACAACCCATATGAAGTCGAGGCGCGAACGCTCGCGTCCTCGGAGTGGCCAACTCGAGAAGGGGAGGAAGGAAACCATCGACATGGATAGATCGGTCGTCACGATCGGGCGGCACATCCTCGACCAGGAACGACAGTTCCCAGGTGCGACGGGCGCCCTGAGCGCGATTCTCTACGATCTTGCCCTCGCGGCCAAGCTGATCACCCGCGAAGTCCGTCGTGCGGGTCTCGTTGATATCATGGGCCAGACGGGGCACGTGAACGTTCACGGCGAGGAGGTCAAGAAGCTCGACGACTTCGCCGACGACGTCATCTTTCGTGCGCTCGATCATTGTGGCCACCTCTGTGTGATGGCATCCGAGGAGTCCGAGGGGCTTCGCCACATCCCGGAGAAGTTCAAGACGGGCAACTACTGCCTTCTCTACGACCCGCTCGATGGTTCCTCCAACATCGACGCGAACATCTCGGTCGGGACGATCTTTTCCATCCACCGGAAGATCTCCAAGGGCGAGCGTGGGTCGATGGAAGACTGCCTCCAGCCGGGCAGCCGCCAGGTCGCCGCTGGCTACGTCCTCTACGGCTCCTCGACGATGATGGTCTACACGACGGGGCAGGGGGTGCACGGTTTCACCCTCGACCCGTCGATCGGCGAGTTCATCCTGTCGCACCCGTCGATGCGGATCCCGGCCCCCGGGCAGCGGATCTACAGCGTCAATGAGGGGAATTACGGGCTCTGGTCGGAGGAGCAGCGTCAGCTCGTGGATCACATGAAGGGGCTCGACGGCACCGCTGAGAAGCCGTTCACGGCCCGCTACGTCGGCTCTATGATCGCCGATGTCCACCGTACGCTGCTCTATGGCGGCGTCTATATGTACCCGCGGGACAGCAAGATGAAGGAAGGGAAGCTGCGGCTTCTCTACGAGGCAGCTCCTCTGGCGATGATCATCGAGCAGGCAGGTGGTCGGGCGACGGACGGCGAGCAGGACATCATGAAGATCCAGCCGACCGAACTGCACCAGCGGGTGCCGCTGTACATCGGGTCTCCGCAGTGCATGGACCTGGTGGACGCCTACCTCGGTACCGGCGAGAACCAGCTTGTGGCGGCTTCAGGCTGAGCAGATCAGAACGGAAGGGCGACCCGGCGACGATGTTCCGCCGGGCCGCCCTTTTCCGGCAATCGCTTAGGAATCCTCCATCGACGGATAGCTGTAGCTGACCGGGGGTGAGAAGTTCTCCTTGATCGTCCGGGGGCTGACCCACCGCAACAGGTTGAGAATCGATCCCGCCTTGTCGTTCGTGCCGCTCCCTCTGCTCCCTCCGAACGGCTGTTCCCCGACCACCGCGCCCGTTGGCTTGTCGTTGATATAGAAGTTTCCGGCAGCGTGCCGGAGTTCCCGCCCGGCCTCGACGATCGCGCGCCGGTCCTTCGCGAAAACCGCTCCCGTCAGCCCATACTCAGTGGATTCGTCGACCAGGCGCAGCGTTTCCTCCCATTTGCCATCAGGGTAGACGTAAACGGCGACCACCGGACCGAAGACCTCCTCGCACATGAGCTGGTAGCGCGGATCCGTCACCTGCACGAGCGTCGGTTCCACGAAGTAGCCGACGGAATCGTCGGATCCGCCTCCCGCGAGGATCTCCACCCCATCGGCCTTCCGCGCAGTATCCACGTATTCGCGGATCTTCCTGAACGAGATGTCATCGATGACGGCACCCATGAAGTTCCGGAAGTCGCGCGGGTCACCGATCCGGAACTCGGACATCATCGAGAGGGTCGAATCCCGAACCTCCGGCCAGAGGGTCTCCGGTATGTAGACCCGCGACGCCGCGCTGCACTTCTGTCCCTGGTACTCGAAGCCACCCCGGACGATGCCGACTGCCACCTCGAGCGGATCGGCGCTTGAATGGGCCAGAATGAAGTCCTTTCCGCCCGTTTCTCCGACCAGCCGTGGATAGGTCCGATAGGTCGCGATCCGCTCGCCGACATCCCGCCAGATCGAGTGAAAGACCTTTGTCGAACCGGTGTAGTGGATGCCCGCCAGATCGCGGCTGCTCAGCAGCGACCTCGTGATCGCGGGTGCATCGCCAGGCAGGAAGTTGATGACGCCCGGAGGGAGGCCCGCCGCTTCGAGAAGCTTCATGACCTGGTACCCGCTATGGATCGCCTTGTCGGACGGCTTCCAGATCACCGTGTTGCCCATCAGCGCCGGAGCGGTCGGCAGGTTGCCGGCGATCGCAGTGAAGTTGAAAGGCGTGATGGCGTAGACGAAGCCCTCCAGCGGCCGATGATCCATCCGATTCCAGGAGCCGGCCGAGGAGGCGGGCTGTTCCCGATAGATCCTCTCCGCGAAGTGAACGTTGAAGCGGAGGAAGTCGATCAACTCACACGCACTGTCGATTTCCGCCTGGTGGACCGTCTTGCTCTGGCCGAGCATCGTCGATGCATTCAGGCGGGCGCGCCAGCTACCGGCAAGAAGGTCGGCTGCTCTGAGGAAGACAGCCGCTCGATCCTCCCACGCCCAGGAGGCCCACTCCCGCGCCGCTTCGGTGGCGGCCGCAATCGCCTGCGAGACCTCGGCTTCACCAGCGCGGTGCCAGGTGGCGAGCTCATGCTGATGGTCGTGGGGCATGATCGCGGCCCGGGTGTCACCGGTGCGGAACTCCCGCCCCCCGACGATGAGCGGGATCTCGATCGGGCTACCGGCCATCTCATCCAGAACGCGCTTCAACTCTTCGCGCTCCGGTGACCCCGGGGAGTAAGTCCGAACCGGTTCATTCACCGGCTGCGGGACCGTGGGAATGCTGCTCATCAGATATCCTCCAGGCTGTCGGGATGCATCGGGTACAGGCGGTGTCGAAAAGCGTTCCGCACCTCATCCGGTTAAGCGGATAAGGTGTCGCGGCACAAGGCCTTCCGAGCAGAATGGCTTGACCGTCCCTCCTGTCCCGGGTAAATTGAACGCCCATGCAGACATCAATCGAGTCGTTCAGCCAGGTGCCTGTCGCGCAACGGATAGCGGTGGCACTCGATTCCATCCGGCCTGCCCTCCAGATCGATGGCGGGGACGTCGAGTTCGTTGACTTCAACGAATCGAACGGCATCGTCCAGATCCGCCTGATGGGTGCCTGCGGCGGTTGCCCGATATCTTCCGTCACGGTGAAGCACGGAATCGAGCGCCGTGTAGTGGCCGCCGTTCCGGAAGTCACCGGAGTCGAGGTGGTCTAAACCGCCGATGTGAATCGTTGTGCGTGGCAGGCGCCGCACGCGACGGAACCCCCGATTATTCAAGCCGGCGCTTCGCACGGAGGCGTCGGCTTTACTTCTATGGTGATCTCATGTCCGTAATGGATGAGCAGCTTCTGCGACGGGTCGCCGCGGCCCTCACGACGGTCGTCGACAACGATGGCCTGGACGTGGTTTCCTCCGGCCGGGTGAGGGAACTGACGGTGGAGTCGGAGGGGCTCGTGCGCTTCCGGTTCGTTCTTCAGCCTCGGGACGCGGGTACCCTTGTCCGTCAGGCGCGCGCCGCTGCGGAGCGCGTCGAGGGCGTCGCGAAGGTCAAGATCGATGTGAAGCTCCCGGCTTCCCAGCCGCAGCCAGCTGGCGGTGCACGTCAGAGCCATGGCCATGACTCCCCGCTGCGTCCCGGCAGCGTCCCTGCGCCGAAACCAAACGCTTCTCTCCTCACGGACGTCAAGCGGATCATCGCCGTAAGCTCCGGGAAGGGCGGCGTAGGCAAGAGCACGGTGGCGGTGAACCTTGCCGCTGCGCTGGCGGCCGATGGTGCCCGGGTCGGGATCCTCGACGCGGACATCTATGGGCCGAACGTTCCCCTCATGATGGGTGAGAAGCGACGCCCTGAGGTGAGCGGCGCGAAGGGCGCGGAGATGATCGAGCCCCTGGAGGCGCACGGCGTCCGCGTGATGAGCCTCGGCCTCCTCATCGAGGAAGCGCAGCCGGCAATCATGCGCGGCCCGATGATCTCCGGGATCCTCAAACAGTTCGTGGAACAGGTGAACTGGGGTCCGCTCGACTACCTCGTCGTCGACATGCCTCCGGGCACGGGCGACGCGCAGCTGTCGCTGGTCCAGACGGTGCGGGTCGACGGGGTCGTCATGGTCACCACCCCGCAGGATGTTTCGACTGGAGACGTCCGCCGGGCGATCCGGATGTTCGAACGTGTCGAGACGCGGGTGCTCGGGGTCGTAGAGAACATGAGCGGCTTCATTTGCCCCTGCTGCGGGAAGCGGTACGACCTATTCGGGACTGGCGGTGGCGAAGCACTGGCTTCAAGCATGGACGTCCGCATGCTCGGTCAGGTCCCCCTGGAGCCCGCCGTTCGGGAAGGCGGCGACATGGGCTCGCCCGTCGTCCTCAGCCATCCGGACTCGGGGGCCGGGAAGGCGCTCCTCGAGGTCGCTGCGCGCGTTCGCGAAGCTTTCGACGCATGAGCCGCCGGCTCTAAGGTCGCCATCAACGGGTGATAGCAGCTCAGTATCCGCTCGACGGATCGGCATTGTGCCATATCGATTGAGCGAGAGAAAGAAGGCGGAGCACGCGATTGCGGCTCCGCCTTCTTCTGTTCTGAACGGTCGGGGCGTCTCTGCCGCCCCTGCCGGTTCAGCTATCCAGCCACCGCTGGTCCGCTGCCGAAATGCGACGGCGGTTCCTGCTCCGGTCGACAAGCTTGAGGACCACCCACCCTACCAGAAGAACCGGGGCAACCTTGAAGAGCAGGAATCCGATCAGCCCGAAAGTGATCGAAAAGATCGTCCCGACGATGGCCAGCACCACGCCCACCGCCACGATGCCGACGATGCCGGCCAGCAGGAGCATCAGCAGAGATCCGAACATTTGACACCTCCGAAGTTCGGGATGTAATAAGAGTCGACGCCAGGGTGGGTCAGTCCAACCACTGGACGTCGATCGATCCGAGAGCGGCGGTAACCTCCAGCGAAAGCCGCTGGGTTGCGCTCGACCAGTTTTCGCTCACGTACGCGTTGCCATCCCGCGTGAGCCCGGGGGCCGAAAAGGAGCTGAGGAAGGCGCTTCGTTCGATCCGTACCGCATGGCTCCGCGGAAGGCGGAGGGTCAGCGAACCAACGCCCATGTCGATGTCCGCCTCCATATTCCCGGATGCCCCGCTGAAGTCGAGAACTGTCGAGCCTACACCCCCTTTGAACTCGACGCGTCGCGCCCTCGAATAGCCCAGCCCCGTCACCTGGAGGTCTGCCGCTCCAGCATCGATCTGGATCTCCTCGGCCACGATCCGGTTCGCTTCGGAGAAGGAAATCTTCGTTTCGCTGGCCCCCGTGGCGATCGAAGCTTCGCTAAGCGAAAGGCCGCCCAGCTCGATCTCGGCCCTGCCGGCGCCGAACTTCAGATCCAGTTCGAGAGGAACCTGCCGGCTAAGAGCGATCGTCGCACTCGATTCGTTGGCAAAGTTGACGGACCTGCGGTTGAAATCCTCCTGCGAAGTACCCAGACGAAGACGCCGTCTGTTCTGGTCGTACTCTGCGACAGGTCCGCTCCCTTCATCCGCGTAACGCACCTCCATCCGGTAGAGATACGGATCATCGGCAGGCAGCACTTTGAGCGTTCCGGCGCCATACTGGATCTCCACATCGTGCGGAGCCCGATCGAGGAGACGCCTCGAAGATGTCATCGTCCGCCAGTTCTGCGCTTCCGCCGGCAGCGCGGAGCTTGCGACGAGGGCGCCGAGCAGCGCGAGGAGCTGGAATCTATGCATTCGAAGATCCTCCCATCGGCTCACCGAAAAGGTCATCGGGCTCGAAGGTGACGTCTGGCGCGGGCGGAACGAACGTCCGCCGCCGACCGCCGCGGGAGAGGATCACAGCGCCCAGCCCGATCGTGCAGCAGGCCCAGATCAACGCGCCGGTGACGATCTTCAGCAGTGTACCGATGAAGCCGAGCAACCCCGTCATCCCGATGAGGTCCGCAGCGATCAGCGGCAGAAGCAGCATCGCCAGCCCGGTGAACAGATAGGCGTACGAATTCCTGTAGCGAAGATCGAGCGGGGAGCCGGTCTGTTCCGCCGTCCGCTCGCCGATGGCATGCGCGACCGCGATCAGTCCGAAGACGAACGCTCCGAAAAGAGCCAACGGATAGAGCGGCACTGCTATCAGCAGCAGCGGGATACCGATAATCGATGCTGCCAGAGCCACCACCATCACCACGAAGGCGGGAAGGGCAAGGAAGGTCGCAGCCAGCCCTGTCCCGGCCGACCTGAGTGTGGCACCGCGGATCGTATCGCTTACGGTTTCCAGATGGGGTCGGGCGTAGAACACGAGTCCGGCCCCGAGACCCGCCAGCACGATCCCGAGCCCGACGGTTGCGATGAGGCCCGCGAAGGCACGCTGAATCCGTCTCGAACGCCGCTGCTCTTCCCAGTTGCTGGATCGAGCCGGCTGCCGGTTCGTCTGTGCGGGAGGTGCGGTCGCTGCTGCGACACTGCCCAGCGCACGCTGGAGCTCTTCGGCGATGTCGATGCCCCGGCCATCGATCGTGCGCATCTCGCCATCGACCGTGCCCCCCTCCTCTACGAAGCTCCCGCCCGTGACCGAGGCGTCCCCGAGGATGGAGCCGCCCTGGCCGAGGATGAGGTTACCGCCGATGACGATCGCATTGCCCGTTATCTGACCGCGGACCGTCAGATCCCCGCCGACGACGACAATCTCCTCGAGGGAGGTGCCCGCCTCGACGAGATGGTCCCCGGTAATCACCTCCCGGGCGGCGGCCTGACCGTCCGCATCACTTCGCCCGGCCGACCCGCTCTCCTGAGCGAGCACGCCGCCTGGCAGCAGCAGGAGGAGCCAGCTCAGTACCAGCAGGAGGCGCCCGATGACGCGCATATCGTTAGTTCGCATGGTGCTCGTTTCCGACGGGGGTCCTGTTCAGATGGACGAGTCCCCACGCCGATAGGGGAATCGCAACGCCGAAGAAGGTCAGGAAGCCGCCCAATGCGGGAAGCGGCACGGTCAGCAGCATATCGACGAGGGATTGTGCCCAGGTCAGGACCTCGGAATCGGCGACCCGCTGGAAGATCCAGGGGAGCGCCGCCTGGGAGGCGACCTGCAGCTGGGCGAGTGACCACTGCCAGAGCGTCGAAGGCGTCACCATCGGCTGGGTGATGAGCCAGAGGATGAGAACCATCACCGGAGCGGCCGGGGCGATCAGCGCTGCAGTAGCGAGTGCCCAGCCGCGTCTCGTTCGGGGAAGGACCCGACGGGCCCACGTCGTCACCCGGCTTTCCACCGGCGCCACCCGCACCCGCGTCATTACCGCGTCGGCGAAGGTGGCGGAGGGAGCGAACCGGTCGAGCCCGCCCAGCGCGCTGAAGAGGTTCGTAAACGCTGCAACCTCCTGCCGGCACATCGGGCACCGATCCACATGAGCCTGCGCGGCGGCCGCCTCCTCCTTCGGAAGCGTTCCTTCGGCAAGCTGTTCGAGTTCAAGCGTATCGAGGTGTTTCACCGGTAGTCCCGCAGGGTGCCTCTGGTTTCCATGTCCGCTCATGTCGAACTACGATCCATGTGATGACAAGGTTTCACATCTCAACCCGTGCATGCTCGAGCAGCTCACGGAGCTCCATGCGTGCGCGGTGTATGAACGTTTTGACGGTCCCGAGCGGGACATCCATGATTTCGGCGATCTCCTCGTACGATCGGCCTTCGACGTGGCGGAGTACCACGGCGGTACGGTACTCGGTCCGAAGGCTTCCGATCGCGCGCTCGATCTCGCGGCCGAGCTCGCGCGCTTCCAGCAGCTCTTCAGGATTCTCATCGGTGGACGCGATCGAGATCCGCGTCGCATCCGCTTCATCGACGGAGTTCGCATGACGCGAACCGTCGAGCGAAACCGTCTGGAGGCCCTTCTTTCGCAGCGAGTCGATCGCGAGATTGTTGGCGATCTTGAAGATCCAGCTGGAGAATTTGTACTTCGGGTTGAAGCTCTCCAGGTGGTTGAAGACCTTCACGAAGGTTTCCTGTGCGAGATCCTCGGCATGCTCGCGGTCGCGGACCATCCGATAGACGAGCGAAAAGACGGGCCGCTCGTATCTGCCGAGCAGCTCGCGGTACGCCTGTTCGCTCCCGGTGCGGGCGAAGGCTACCAGTTCGTGGTCCGTCGAATGGATCAGATCCAATGCGTTCAAGCGAGATCCCGGGGCTCGTACATGATCTTGCCGTACGATCGATCCCCGGAAATGGTTTCACGCCTTCTGGACCAGCCGGTCAGCTTGCTTGGGACGGGTCTTCCCGGATACCTTCCGATGCTCGCTCAGAGGTGACAGGCGGAGCCGATGAGCCGCGGCGAGCCTGTCGCAAATTAGCCATTCCCGCTTGTGGGCGCGATGTCGTCGTTTGAGGTAACCGCACTCCCCTCCGATGAGGAGAAGTCAGCGCACGTTCGCGGGATGTTTTCCGCGATCGCTCCGCGTTACGACCTTCTCAACCATCTTCTTTCGCTCAACATCGACCGGCGCTGGCGGCGCCAGGCTGTCGATCAGCTCGGGTGGGAGGCGCAGCCGAAGGGCACCTTCCTCGATAACTGCGCCGGCACGCTCGATCTTTCCGTCGAGCTCGCCGACCGGAAGGGCTTCGAGGGTCGGGTCGTCGGCAGCGACTTCGCATTCCCGATGCTACTCGGCGGGGAGGCGAAGCGGAAGAATCGCCCGATCGCGGCGGTCTGCGCCGACGCGCTTTCCCTCCCGTATGGTGAGGGAACGTTCGATGGGGCCACAGTCGGCTTCGGCGTTCGCAATCTCGCCGACCTGGATGCCGGACTCCGCGAGATGGCGAGGGTCCTGAAACCCGGTGCACGCCTCGTGATCCTCGAGTTCACCACGCCGGTGTGGCAGCCCTTCCGTGCGCTCTACTTCTTCTACTTTCTGCGCGTTCTGCCGCTGATCGGCAGGCTGATCTCGTCGCACGGATCGGCGTACTCATATCTGCCGCAGTCGGTTCTGCGCTTCCCGGAGCCGCCGGAGCTTGCGCGCAAACTTGGCGATGCGGGCTTCCACTCGGTCACCTGGAAGCGCCTGACCGGCGGAATCGTCGCAATCCACCAGGCGACGCGGGGATGACGCTCGAGGTCATAGGGAATGCGCTCGTTTCCTGCTTCATCATCTGCTGCCTGGTTTCGGCGGTCCTGCAGGTGCTGGCGTGGACGAGGCATGCTCTGCCGGGACACTCGGCGAATCTCCGCGCGATCTGGAAGCCGGAGCAGTTCTTCGATGAGATCGGCATACGGCAGATGCAGCTCGCCCGGAAGCTGCTCATGCTCGGGACCTTCGCCTATCTCGCCTTCGGCGGACTCCTCGTCGCTGCCGGAATTCTGCGCAGCGCCGCTGGTTAGGATCCGCCACAAGCCCGGCTGAGCGGCCGCGGCGACCAGGCCGGCCGACGGGAAGGCGCCAGCCAGCGGGAAGCGGGGGGATCTCCGCGCACGGAACAGCCCCATTCGGAAGGGGAACAGCATCGATACGGGCCGGTCCGATGAGGTCCGGCTCGTCGTTCATACAAGATAAGGAATAGCTAACGCCTTGCCTCCTCAGATTTTCCAGAACCTGCGCTCCTTCATCGAGCATCTCGATCGGTCGGGTGAGCTCGTCCGGGTCCAGCGGCCCGTTTCGATCGATCTCGAGATTGCGGAAATCGCCGACCGCACCATGAAGCTGCCCGGCGGCGGCCCCGCGCTCCTCTTCGAGAAGCCGGTCCTCGCCGATGGAAGCATCAGCGCCATGCCGGTCGCGATCAATGTCTTCGGCTCCTGGTCGAGGATCGCCGCTGCACTCGGTGTGAACGATCTCGAGGAGCATGCGCAGCGGATCTCGGAGCTTCTCAAGCCGGAGGTGCCGAAGGGGCTGTGGGGCAAGGTTCAGATGCTGCCGAAGCTGGCGGAACTCACGAAGGTCCCGCCTCGGAAGTACCGCGGAACGCCGCCCTGCCAGGAGATCGTCCTGCGGGAGGGCGAGTTCGACCTTACGAAGCTTCTTCCTGTCCTCAGGACATGGCCGCAGGATGGTGGGCCGTTCATCACGATGCCGCTCGTCATGACACGCGACGCGGAGGGTGGCCCCCAGAACGTCGGGATGTACAGGATGCAGGTGTACGGCCCCGATACGACGGGCATGCACTGGCAGCAGCACAAGGGCGGTGCGGCGCACTTCCGGTCGTGGAAACGCTCGGGAAGAGGCCGGATGCCCGTCGTCGTCGCGCTTGGCGGCGACCCTACGACGATGTATACGCCCACGGCTCCCCTGCCTCCGGGCATCAACGAGTTTCTGTTCGGTGGCTTCCTGCGGCGCGAGCCGGTGTATACCGCTACGGCGCTGACGGCCGACCTGGAGGTCCCGGCCGAGGCGGAGATCATCCTCGAGGGGTATGTAGACCCGGACGAAGCGTATGCTGTCGAGGGACCGTTCGGCGATCATACCGGTTTCTATACCCTCGAAGACCCGTATCCCGTCTTCCATGTGACGACGGTCACGATGCGCCGGAAGGCCATCTATCCCGCGACGCTGGTGGGACGCCCGCCCGTCGAAGACGTTTACATGGGCGGCGCGACGGAGCGGATCTTCCTCCCACTGGCGCAGCTGACGATGCCGGAGATCGTCGACTATCACATGCCTCCGGAAGGGGTTTTCCATAACCTGATCTTCGTATCGATCAAGAAGGAGTATCCCGGCCACGCGTACAAGGTGATGAATGGCCTGTGGGGTCTCGGCCTGATGTCGCTCGCGAAGGTGATCGTGGTCGTGGACGATGTGATCGACGTCCAGAATGTGCAGGAGGCGTGGTGGTATGCGCTCGGCAACATCGACCCGGAACGCGATGTGAAGTTCACTCGCGGACCCGTGGACGATCTGGACCACGCGTCGCAGCACCCATCCTTCGGCAGCAAGATGGGCATCGATGGGACGCGCAAATGGCCGGAAGAGGGCTTCACCCGGCGCTGGCCCGACCTCATCGAGATGGATGCGACGGTGAAGGAAACGGTGGACGGGTATTGGGCGTCGCTCGGGATCAAGCCGCTGGACAAACCGCGATGAGTGTGGGAATGCAGAGTGAAAGGCTGGAAGGTCAGACGCTGCGGGGGCGCGGTCGGCTCGTCGACTATTCGAACTTCGTCAAGCTGCCGCACACTGTCTTTGCGCTGCCCTTCGCACTGGTCGGGGCCACCCTCGCCTCGTATGTGGCACCCGTGAGCCTGGGCGACCTCGGCTGGATCCTACTCGCGTTCACAAGCGCACGGTTCGCGGCGATGGGGTTCAACCGGATCGCCGACCGCGCGATCGACGCGCGGAATCCGCGTACGATGAACCGGGAGATTCCTTCGGGGAAGCTGTCGGTGCGGGAGGCATCGATTTCGGTGGCGGTCGCCAGTGGGATCTTCCTGTTCAGCGCGGGGATGCTGAACAGGCTCTGCCTGCTTCTGGCGCCCTTCGCGCTGGGCTGGATCTTCTTCTATTCGTACACGAAGCGCTTCATGAGCGGGGCACACCTCGTTCTTGGCTTCGCACTGGCGATCGCGCCGGTGGGGGCGTACCTGGCCATCGCCGGTGCGTGGAGCGAGCCCTGGACCGCTCTCCTCGCTCTCGCCGGTGCGGTTCTCTGCTGGGTCGCAGGATTCGACATCCTCTACTCACTTCAGGACGAGGAATTCGACCGCTCCAATAAGCTCCACTCGATACCTGCAGCGCTCGGCGCTCGGGGCGCGATTACCGTCTCGCGCATCCTGCACCTCGTCTGCGCGGCCCTCTTCCTCCTCACGGGGCTCGCGTTCGGCGCCGGGACGATATTCTTCGTGGGCGTCGGGATGATCGCCGTCATGCTGCTTTATGAGCAGAGCCTCGTCCGCGCAGATGACCTCTCCCGGATCGACGCAGCGTTCTTCAACATCAATGGCGCCATTTCCGTCGTCTTCTGCCTGATGGTCGTGGCGGAACGGCTGCTGCAATCATGAGCGCGCGCGGGGAGTTGCCGGTAACGCTCGGCATCACCGGCGCTTCCGGGGCGCCGTACGCCGTGCGGCTGCTGAAGGCGCTCAACGACGCCAGCGTTCCTGTGCGGCTGATCATCTCGAGCTATGGCATCCGGCTGCTCGAGGAGGAGTGCGGCATCGATGGCATCGAAGGGTTGCGGGGTGTCACCGGAAGCTGGGAGCGCGTCACCTTCTTCGACTCCCTCGACCGGGGCGCCACGCCGGCCTCAGGCTCGGCGCCAACCCGGGGCATGGTCATCTGCCCCTGCTCGATGGGGACGCTCGGATCGATCGCCGCAGGCACCTCCCGCAACCTCGTCGAGCGTTCGGCGGATGTCGTTCTGAAGGAGCGGAAGACGTTGATCCTCGTTCCCAGAGAGACGCCGCTCTCGCTGATTCATCTGGAGAACATGGTGCGGCTCACGCAGGCCGGTGCCACGATTCTTCCCGCCGCTCCGGGCTTCTACCACAGGCCGACCCGGATCGAGGAGTTGGTCGACTTCGTTGTCGCGAGAATCATGGCGCATCTCGGAGTGGAGTTTGCAGCGCCGACCTGGCATAGCGGAGAGAAGAAGCTCTAACCGTCCTCTGACGGGCTCTGACGGGGATGGCCTTCGGTAGGCGGGCGGACCGGAGAGCATCCCCTTCTCACGCCTGGCGACGCGCCCGTTGCTTACCACTGCCATCTGCGCATCATGACCTCTCCCGCCGCACCCATCAGGATCGGCCTGATCTCTGACACGCACGGCCGTCTTCGCCCGGAGGTCTTCGACATCTTCTCAAATGTCGATCAGATCCTCCATGCTGGTGATGTCGGGGATCCGGATATTCTGATCGAGCTCGGTGCCATCGCTCCGGTGACGGCGGTCTGGGGGAACGTTGATTACGACCTCCGATCGTCGCTGCCGGAGGTGGCGCGTCTCGAGATCGGCGGAATGGCGGTCGCGCTGATCCATGGTCACCAGCTCCGAAGGGCGGTCGGGAAGGATGCGGTAGAACGCCTCACCGGGGCGGAACTCGTCCTCTTCGGCCATTCGCACCAGCCGGGGATCGAGCGGATCGGGGAAGTGCTGGCGGTGAATCCGGGAAGCGCCGGGCCACGCCGCTTCGGTTTACCGGTGACGGTAGGGATTGCCGTGGTCGATCAGGGCAGCGCAACGGTCGAACTGATCGACGTTGTTCGGTAGCCCCGTCGCCGGGTCGAGAACCGAGCGGAACGAGCACCGATCGAAGCGCACGGCACCCGCAGCGGAGGTCCGCTATGAGCGGGGCAGGGTAGGCAGGCAGAGCCTCCGAGCCGGAAGCCTCCCGCAAGGACCGATCGAATTCACCCCCAGGAAGGCGCCCCGGTCACTGGGCCGTTCCCTGGTAGCTCTGGATGAGGCTGTCCGCGAGGGCTCCCGTCGGTGCCGTCGTGATCGTATCCTCTACACCTCCCGCCCGAAGCGTCACGAGAGGGATTTCCGGGGCCGCGCCGAAGCGGATCGGTACGAAGCCGAAGCCCAGCCCGCACGAGACGAGTACATTCCCGCCCTGAACCCGGAACGCCTTCCCGATACCTTCGATGGTCCCGCCCGGCAGGGCTTCGGAGGCGAGCCAACTCAGCCGCGAGGCGACCGGAACCTCGACCTCTCCGCAAAAGGTGTTGCCGCTCAGGACGAGCGGAAAGCGCCCCACCGGCGCCCTCGTCGCAAGGGTCGGGATGTGGCTCAGCAGGATCGGGGTGCGGCCAGGGCGGCCAAGTGTCGCCAGGATGTACTGCTGCGTTGCGGCGCTCTCGCTGAGAATATCCGGATCGAGTCCTGCAATCCATGCGGTGTCACCCCGCAACGCGATGCCCATGCTTGAGTTGCGCAGTACGACGATCCCTGTCTCCTTCAGGGCGCCCTCCACCAGCGCGGCAAGGGAATCCGATCGGATGTCCCGATCACCGAGTACCGCGACGACATGTTTGCCCTGGAGCGGCGACAGCACTTCCATCAGCGCCGGAAGGTCTTCCTCACCCGTGACGTAATCCCCGAGGAGCGCGATGATTTCCGCGTCGGACTCGATGGCCCGCTGGACCGCTTCTCCTGCGACCGGCCGATTCTCCTCCCACAGCCCGAGATGGAAGTCCGTCAGAACCGCGATCCGGACGCCGCTCCAGCTCGCCGGCAGTGAGGGAACCACCAGCTCGTACTTCGGCATCCAGAGATTCTCCGCCGACGATGCTCCATAGAGGTGCTCGCGCGAGATCCCCGCGAAGGGCGTCCCGGCGGTCGTGGTTGCGGAGGGCTGCTGCTCGGCAGCGGGCGCGTCCGAACCGCATGCCGCCAGGCAGAATGTGGCGGCTGCAAGCCAGGCTGCGGAGAGTCGACGAAAATCCATGCTGTGGCCGGTCAGGGGTAGGCAGACATCAGAGTGGAGGGGGGGCAACCGTTATGCCAGTTGCCTTTACCGGAGCCTTTCTTCTCTTCGGCAGTGTCGCAATCTCACGATCGAGATCACTCGTCAGGGGGAGCTTCTTCCACATGTCAGGGGCGTAGGTGCGCGCCATCTCCATCGGGCGGATCCGGAACCAGTGCGAAACGAGCAGAAGCTCATCGACGCGGCGGGGCGTCGAAATTTCCGTCACACCCTCCGGCCGCTGATAGTGTTCACCTGCCTCTGACAGGAGCGACAGCCGCTGCCGCGCCGTTCGGGGCGCCGGGAAGACCGCCCGGATGGAACCGCTCCGAATCGCATAGACGCGGTGATCCCCACCGACCCCGGGCACGGCATAGAGGAAGGTCAGACCATCGGTCGACTCCTTCAGCCGCTGAAACTCCATCCGAAGCATCTCCAGCCTTTCGAGGCGCGTGCGCAGGAGAGCCGCGTACTCGAACTTCCAGTTGGCTGCTGCTGCATCCATCCGACGGGTCAGCATTTCGATTGGCCCGTTGCCGTCGCCGCGCAGGAAGGCACGCGCCTGCTGGACCCGGGAGGCGTACTCTGCGGCCGAGCACCCCCCGGCGCATGGGCCGAGGCATCGCCTGAGTTCCACCCGTGCACAGAGAGGGGACCGGTCGCTCCCGAAAAGGTCGTCCTGATCGGAGAAGTGGATCGGGGTGGAGCTCCGGCAATCCCGGAGTTCGAGCACATCATTCAGCTCCCGTACCGCCTCCACGATACGCTGACCGCCCTGAAAGGGACCGAAGAAGATCCCCGCTTCACCCGTAACCCGTCGCACCACATGAAGCCGCGGCGCCGGACCGACGGTCAGCTTCAGGAAGGAATAGATCCGGTCGCGCTTCTGATGGACATTGTACGGAGGACGGTATCGCTTGATCAGGTCGAGCTCACGAAGAAGGGAAGCGAACTCGCTCGGTACATATTCCCACTCGATCGATCGGGCGTCGCGCACGATCTTCCATGCCTTTTCGCGGGCGCGTGCGCGGAAGTAGCCGAGAAGCCGCGTGCGGATCTGCTTCGACTTTCCGACGTAGAGGACCACGCCCCCGCCGCCCAGCATACGGTAGATGCCGGGCCGGTTCAGCGCTTCGGTACGAACCTGCTCACGTAGCTGCGCGAGAGGTTCCTCCAGGGCGATAGGGGGCATACGGTACAGCAGCTCGGTTTGACGATGACGGCTCCCGACGACCAGCACCGCAGCTTTCCCCGCCGTCGGGAAAACGTGGCGCTCGGCCCGGTCTCCGCGGTCGCCCGCGAAAGGTACGCCGCAGAATGTTTCGGGTGGTGTTCGGGGCAAGGTAATCCGGAGACGAGACCGGCGGAAGGGCTATCTTTTCTGGCAGTGGGGGCAGAAGAAGGTGGAACGGCCACTCTGAACGATCCGCCGGATGGGGGTGGAGCAGGTGACGCACGGCTCGCCTTCGCGGTCGTAAACCCGAAGGCGCTTTGAGAACTCGCCCGTTTCACCCGAAGCATCCCGGTAGTCGAGCAGTGTGGTGCCTCGAAAGTCGATAGCCTCCTGAAGAACCGCGCGTATCGATTCGGTGAGAGCCACCGCGTTTCGCTTCGTCAGCCGGTTGGCTGCCTTCCGGGGATCGATGGCTGCCCGGAAGAGGGCTTCGCTCGCATAGATGTTCCCCACGCCGACCACCCTCGCCTGGTCCATCAGCCAGGGCTTGATCGCCACGCGGGACCTACCTGCCATCGAGCGTAGGGTATCCGGCGTGAAGTCGTCCGACAGGGGCTCGATGCCGAGCGCCGTGTCGCGCGCCGTCCAGAGTGCCGAGGGCAGCACCTCGAGCTTGCCGAAGCGGCGGACATCCTGGTAGAGCATCCTGCGGCCGTCGGCGAGCTGGAAGCGTACCCCGAGGTGTGCCGGCTCCGGGGCAACTTCCTCCACGACCAGAACCCGCCCCGTCATCCCGAGATTGATGACGAGCCGCATGTCCCCCAGGTCGAAAACGATGTTCTTGGCTCGCCTCGACACGCCACCGATGGAGCGGCCGCGCACCCCGGCGACGAAATCATCTTCGCCGCCGGGCAGAAGGTCGCCCTTCAGAACCTCCGCATCGCTTATGACGCTACCCGTGACGAGGCGCTGAAGGTCACGGACGATCGTCTCGACCTCCGGCAGCTCAGGCATGGAGGTGTCGTGGCCGGAGAGTGGAGCTCACGAGCCGACTCGCTGGATCTCGCGCCAGGCGATATCGCGTCGGAAGGTTCGACCTTCGAAGTGGATCGCTTCGGCCGCTTCCCGGCTCCTCCGAGCAGCCTCCCCGACATCCTCCCCGAAGCCCGTAACCGAGAGCACCCGTCCCCCGGAGGTGACGAGTTCGCCATTGCGGATGGTCGTGCCTGCATGGAAGACGATCGCGTTCTCCCCGCCAGGCAGCGTCTCGGGGATCGTGATCGGCACTCCCGTCGGGTAGTCTCCGGGATAGCCCCTTGAAGCAAGCACCGTCGTGACGGCCGCCAGCGGTCGCCAGCGGGGCGCCTCGATCGAAGCGATGCTGCCGCCCGACCCGATCTCCATCAGGATCGGCAGCAGCGGGCTTTCCAGCAGAGGGAGGACGACCTGCGCCTCCGGGTCGCCGAAGCGGCAGTTGAATTCGACCACGCGCGGCCCTGTCTCGGTGAGCATCAGCCCGGCGTAGAGGAATCCGCGGAAGGTGCGCCCCTCCTGGGCCAGAGCACGCAGCGTCGGCCCGATCACCTCCCGCTCGATCCGCTCCATGATGTCGGGAGTCGCGATCGCCACAGGCGAGTAGGCACCCATGCCGCCGGTGTTGAGACCCGTGTCCCCCTCGCCGATACGCTTGTGATCCTGCGCAGGAAGAAGCGTCAGGAAGTGCTCGCCATCGGAGATGGCAAACACCGAAAGCTCTTCGCCCTCCATGAACTCCTCGATGACGACGCTGCTTCCGGCCGGGCCAAGCGCACCGCTGAGCATCTCCTCGATGGTCGCGATACCTTCTTCTTCGCTCGCGCACACCACCGCACCCTTCCCTGCGGCGAGACCCGATGCCTTGACCACCAGGGGCCCGCCGATCTTCCGGGCGTAGCGAACCGCTGCGTCGACGTCACTGAAAACCTCGAAAGCTGCGGTCGGGATCCTGTGGCGGGCCATCAGATCCTTCGCGAAAGCCTTCGAGCTCTCGATCTCGGCAGCCGCCCGCGTGGGCCCGAAGATGGGAAGGTCCTGTGCGTAGAAGTGATCGACGATCCCATCGGCGAGCGGGACCTCCGGTCCGACGATGGTCAGATCGATCTTTTCCTTCAGAGCCCAGCCCGCCAGCGGCTGAATCTCATGCGCCCCGAGCGGGATCGAGGTCGCGAGCTGAGACGTGCCGCCATTCCCACGGGTGATGAAGAACTCCGCGGCAGGCGCATCCTGCTTCAGCTTGTGCAGCAGGGCGTGTTCGCGGCCGCCATTCCCAACGATGAGAATCCGCATGGATCAGGCTCCTCCCGCCGAACGAAGCGCCTGATCGAGGTCGGCGATGAGGTCGTCTGCGTCCTCGATGCCGCAGGAGAGCCGAACCAGGCCGTCGGTGACCCCCAGCCGCTGGCGCCGCTCCTCCGGAACCGACGCATGCGTCATCATCGAGGGAACACCGATGAGGCTCTCTACCCCGCCGAGCGACTCGGCGAGCGCAAACACCTTCACCCCTTCGACGAAGCGCCGCGCACGCTCCTGCGAGCCGAGCTCCACAGCAATCATTCCGCCGAACCCGTTCATCTGCGAGCGGGCGAGTGCATGCTGCGGATGCGACGGGAGTCCGGGATAATGGACCTGTTGCACACCCGGCTGCTTCTCCAGCCACTCGGCGATCTTCTGCCCGTTCCGGTTGTGTGCCTCCATCCGCAGATGCAGCGTCTTCGTTCCCCGTAGGGTAAGCCAGCAATCCCACGGTCCGGGGACGGCGCCGGCAGCATTCTGGAGGAAGCGGAGCCGCTCATGAAGTTCTTCGTCGCGCACGACGAGCATCCCCCCGACCACATCGGAGTGACCGTTCAGATACTTCGTCGTCGAGTGGAGCACCACATCTGCGCCATGGACGAGGGGCCGCTGGTTATATGGGGAAGCGAAGGTGTTGTCGACGCTGAGCAGGGCGCCCCGTGCGCGTGTGAGCGACGCCACCCCCGCCAGATCGGTGAGGCGCATCATCGGGTTCGTCGGCGTCTCGATGTGCACGAGCCGCGTATTCGGCTCCATCGCCGCCTCGATCGCCGACAGATCGCTCGAATCGACGAAGGTGAAGCGAACCCCGAGGCGCGAGAGCACCTTGTCGAACAGACGAAAGCTTCCGCCGTAGATCCCTTCGCCGCTCACCACATGGTCACCCGCCGAGAAGAGCTTCGCGAGCGTATCGAGCGCGGCCATGCCGGAAGCGAAGGCGATCCCGAACTTTCCCTCCTCCAGGTCGGCCACATTCGCCTCGAGCGCTTCCCGCGTGGGGTTGTGCGTTCTCGCGTATTCGTACCCCAGATGCCGACCCAGCTCGGGCTGGACATAGGTGGAGGTCTGGAAGACCGGCGTCATGATGGCACCCGTGGCCGGGTCCGGCCGCTGGCCGGCGTGGATCGCACGAGTTCCAAAACCTGCGAGTGCTGGGTCAGTCATGCTCATTCCGAATCATCGTTGGCCAGGCAAACCGGGCTGCGCAGCCCTCAGCCGGACCGGTTACCCGCGTAGCGCTTCGGGCGGTGCGGTGCGCGATTCTTGCTTCCGGAAGATAGGGCGGTTGACGGCAGCGGGGCAAAGCCTCTCGCTTGCTGTCGCGGCCGGCCCCGCCCTACATTCGCTGACCACCGCGCTCCTCGTTCCGGGGAGCAGCAAAAGTCCCACCTGACGATTCGGTCTGTGTACGATACAAACAAATTGATGATCGGCGTCTCGGGAGTCAGAGGGCGTGTGGGTGACGGCCTCACTCCGGAGATCGTGGCGCACTTCGCTGCAGCCTTTGCCGCTTATTCCCTCCGCGAAACGGGACGGAAGGTCATCGTCCTCGGTCGCGACTCCCGCGTTTCCGGGCTCATGTTCTCCCGCGCTGTGACGGCGGCGCTTCAATCGGTCGGCGCAGATGTGGTCGATATCGGGATCGCACCCACACCCTCCGTCCAGCTCTCGGTCGAAGATCTCGAGGCGGCGGGCGGCCTCGCCGTAACGGCTTCGCATAATCCGATCGAGTGGAACGCGCTGAAGTTCATCGGGCCGGACGGCATGTTCCTCGACGCGGAGCAGGGCGCCCGGATGCGCGCTCTTCTTGAAGCCGACATTCCGCGCGCCGGCTGGGACGGACTCGGCCAGTATCGGGAGGATGCAGGGGCGATCGAGCGTCATCTCGATCGCATCTTCTCCATCCCCTTCCTCGACGTCGAGCTCATCCGGTCGAAGCGCTTCAAGGTTGCCCTCGACTGCGTTCGCGGCGCAGGCGGATCGATCTTCCCCCTCCTGCTGGAGCGGCTGGGCTGTCAGGTCGAAGCTATCAATCTGGAGACCGACGGCCTCTTCCCGCGGGAACCGGAGCCGGTCGCGGCGAATCTGGGGGAGCTAGAAGAAGTCGTCCGGCGCAGCGGGGCGCATGTCGGCTTCGCCACCGATCCGGACGTCGACCGACTCTCCCTCATCGGCAATGGAGGGAAGGCACTCGGCGAGGATTACACCCTGGCGCTCGCCGCTCGCCTCGTGCTGCGCCACCGACCCGGCGCGGTCGTCACGAATCTTTCGACCAGCGGCCTTCTCGACGATGTGACGAACGCCGCAGGCATCCGGCTGACGCGTGCGCCGGTCGGCGAGATCAATGTCGCACGAAGGATGCAGCAGGAGAATGCAACGATCGGCGGGGAGGGGAATGGTGGCGTCATCCTGCCGGATGTGCATCTCACCCGGGACGCGCCGGTCGCCGCCGCGCTGATCCTGCAGCTCCTCGCGGAGGAGGATCGGCCGATCGACACGATCGCCGAGGAGATCGGCCACTACGAGATCGTGAAGGAGAAGGTCTCCCGGCCTTCCGGCTCTCTCGAGGATGCCTACCAGGCGCTCACCGAGAAGCTGGGTGCGCCCGAAGTGGATCGGCAGGACGGACTTAGGCTCGCCTGGCCAGAGGAGCGACGGTGGGCCCATCTCCGTCCTTCCGGAACGGAACCGATCGTCCGGATTATCACCGAAGCACCAACGCGAGAGGAAGCGCTGGAGCTGGTGGAATCTCTTCGCGAGGCTCTGCCCGTCTGACCCTTTAGAAATGAGAGATCCGCATGTGTGGCATCGTCGGATATATCGGTAA
>CAYRLB010000011.1:12194-55444 GCA_964424945.1 uncultured Gemmatimonas sp. | reverse complement strand
GAGCGATAGACATCGATCTTGATCTCGTTGTCGCTGATCTGGACGTCGACCTCTTCGGCCTCGGGAAGGACGGCGACGGTCGCGGCGGAGGTATGGATCCGTCCCTGGTTCTCCGTCGCGGGTACCCGCTGGACGCGGTGCACCCCCGAGTCGTAGCGAAGGTCGCCATAGGCGTTCGCGCCGCGGACGACGAAAACGGCTTCCTTCACGCCGCCGGCGCTGCCCTCGGAATGGCTGAGCATCTCGATCCGCCATCCGCGCGATTCGGCGTACCGGGTATACATGCGGAAGAGATCGCCGGCGAAGAGGGCTGCCTCATCGCCGCCGGTTCCCGCGCGGATCTCAACGACCGCGTCACGATCATCGAGAGGGTCGCGGGGCAGGAGAAGGAGCTTGAGCGCCTCGGTCGCGCGGGAAAGCTCCGCCTCGAGGCGTTCGGCCTCTCCCGCAGCAAGCGAGCGCAGCTCCAGATCGGAGCCCGCTTCGGCGAGCATCTCCCGCGCATCCTTCAGGTCGGACTCGAGCGCCCTGTGCTTTCGCACCGCCGCCACCGTCTCCGACAGCTGCGAATGTTCGCGTGAAATCTCGCGGAGACGGTTCGGATCGCCGATGACCTCGGGATCCGCAAGGAGGGAGGATATCTCCTCGTATCGGCGCTCGACCTCCTGGATCCGATCAATCATCCTTCACTCGAACTCAGCGGAAATGCCGGTAAGAACCACCATAAGTGCGAGAGCCGGGGTTGTGGCCCCGGCTCCCTGCTCTTACTTCGCGCCCGTCGCGTAACGCTGACGGAACCGCTCGATACGGCCGGCCGTGTCCACCAGCTTCTGCTTGCCGGTATAGAACGGATGGCACGCCGAACAGATTTCCACGCTGATCGTGGGCTGAGTCGAACGCGTCTCGAGCGTATTTCCACACGCACAGTTGACGAGCGTCCGCTGATAATTTGGATGTATGCCTTCCTTCATGCTTCACCTCGCCAGGTTTCGTCGGAAAAGACCCGAATCACCTAATTTACACGAGATGAAGAAAAGAGGCAATGCACGCTCTGTGTCTGAATTATCAGGGCGGGTCACCGCTCGACCCGTTG
This sequence comes from uncultured Gemmatimonas sp., assembly GCA_964424945.1. Lineage (GTDB taxonomy): Bacteria > Gemmatimonadota > Gemmatimonadetes > Longimicrobiales > Longimicrobiaceae > WHSP01. The sequence continues at coordinate 54,351 of CAYRLB010000011.1, read as the reverse complement.
GCGCGACGGACCGGGAGCGCGCTATTCCCAGTCCTTCAGCATACGACGCATGTCGTCGCGATGCCGGCTCTCATCGACGATGAGGTCCTCGAGCTGGATCTTCACGGCCATCTCACCCGCCTTCTCAGCCTGTTCGATCCGCTTCGCGTACCGCTCGAGTGTGGCGATCTCCCCCGCCAGTGCGTTCTCCAGCGCTTCGCGGTTGTCTGCAGCAAAGGGAACTGGAGGAATTGTGGTGGCCGGGTTCCCGCCGAGGGCGACGATCTTGTCGGCGAGGAAGGCGGCGTGCGCCAGCTCGTCGGGGATCTCCGCCTCGAAGAAGCCCTTCAGCTCGAGGCGATACGGTCCGCTGACGAGCGCAGCGTACGTCCGGTACATCACCACGGCCTGATACTCATGAGACAGATCCTCGTTGAGCCCGTCGATGAGTGTCTTCAGTTCCTCTGTCATTGCGTCTGATCTCCTTGATGGTTTACGAACGCTCAGTAGAGCTTCGTGATGCGGGATGAGGGATAGTAGGTGCTGAGGATCGTCCGATAATCCTGTCCTGCGCGCGCACGTCCCATCGCTCCCACCTGACACATGCCTATACCGTGCCCCCAGCCCCCGCCCGTCGCCTCGACAGCGATTATCGCGCCCCCTGCGTCGCGCTCGACGGCGATGTCGAACCGGGAGCTGTTCAGGATCGCACCGCTCTGAGTCGGCAGGATCCAGCGAACCCTGTCGCCACCCACAGTGAAGCTCCCGTTCGACGTCGTGATGACCATCCTGCGCACCCGGCCCGAGTGTGTGCGCTCCAGAATCTGCATATCGCGCAGCGTTCCAACCGCTCCGCCGCCCCGTACCGAGTCGGCGAGGGTGCGGGAGAGGATCCCGTTGATCTCGTCGGCGGTCCAGCGCTGCGTCCAGCGGAAGCGGCTGGAGGTGGAGTCGTAGGCCTCGCCGGTGGAGGGATTCCTGTCGATGACGGAAATCAGGTAGGGACGAGGCGCCTCCTGGGGCCAGACCTCCTCGATCGCGGCGGTCTGCCCGGCGCACGTCGAGTGATAGAAGGCTTCGAGCGGCTGGCCCTGGTAGGTGAGGATCTCGCCAGCGGTCGCCAGAACGGCTTCGGAGACGGGTTGATGCTCGCCCTCGGCCCCCCCATACACCTGATCGTCAACCGTCGCGAAAACATCGAAGCCGAGGCTGGCCCGCCGACCGAGATAGCGGTAGGCGTACGTGCGCGCGGCGACCGCCTGCGCCTTGGACGCTTCCAGCAGCTCCGGCCCTACTCTGCCGATCTCGTAGGGCACGACGCCGAGCAGGTACTGCTCCATGTCGACTTCGTTCACGACCGTCACGCGGCCGGCACCTGATGCCCGGACTGTCGCGATGCCGCGGAAGGGCCGGCCTCCGATGCGAACGAGGCCATCACCGGTCGCGCGGGCGATCAGCAGCCCTCCGGCGATCACGCTTTCACGCGAGCCCCGGATGACGAGATTCGACCCGGTCGCCTCGATCCGGACACTGTCGCCGGCGGGGACGGTATGGAGGAGATCGCGGCTCACCCCGTCGAGGAGCTCGAGGGATGTCGTGGCGCCCAGGGTGGCGCGGGCGCTGTCGACGAGAATGCCTACCCGAACGGTCGGCTCACGGGGCGGGCCATCTATCGGCGGTGCGCCGGGGGGCTGAACGCTGGGGAAACAGCCGGAAAGCAGCAGGGAGACGAGGGCGAAAGCGGCGGCGTGGCGAAGGGCGCCGCCGCCAGCGCTCCCTTTCTGCGGCAGCGGGGGTGCCGCCCCGGTATGGAGAGGGAGGACCGCCGCCCGGACCGGTTGCCGGGAGCGGCGCTCGATTCCCGGCCTCGCGGGGCAGACGGGGGCTTTCTCTGAACTTCTAAACCATCTCGCGAACTGCCTCGGAGGCGCGATCGAGCGTCTCATCGATGTCGGAATCCTCGTGTGCCGTCGACAGAAATCCAGCTTCGAAGGCGGAGGGCGCAAGGAACACGCCCCGGCGGAGGCAGCCGTGGAAGAAGGCGCGGAAGCGGGTGACGTTGCTCTGCTGCGCGTCGGCGAAGGAGCGTACGGGCTGCTCGGAGAAGAAGATCCCCCACATCGAGCCGAGGGAGCCGCCGGTTGCGGGTAGCCCTGCCTCAGCGAAGATCCCCAGAAGCCCTCGAACGAGGCGTGCCGTTCGGCTCGAGAGCGTCGCCTGCGGGGCCGTCTCCTCGAGTATGCGGAGCTGCGCGAGACCCGCAGCCATCGCCAGCGGGTTCCCCGACAGGGTGCCGGCCTGGTAGATCGGCCCGATCGGGGCGACCTGCTGCATGATATCGCGGCGTCCGCCATACGCGCCGACCGGTAGGCCACCACCGATGACTTTGCCGAGCGTGGTAAGATCCGGGCTGATCCCGTAAAGCTCCTGTGCGCCACCGGGAGCGACCCGGAAGCCCGTCATCACTTCGTCGAAGATCAGGAGTGCGCCGTCATCCAGGGTGATCGAGCGTAGTCCCTCGAGGAAACCCGGAACGGGGGGAATGAACCCCGCATTGCCGATGACAGGCTCGAGAATCACCCCGGCGATGCGCCCCGGGTGGGCACGGAAGATCTCCTGAACGGCATCGAGGTCGTTGAAGCCGCAGGTGAGCGTCAGCGCGGAGAGGGGCTCCGGGACGCCCGGCGAGTTGGGGAGGCCGAAGGTCGCGACGCCGGACCCCGCCTTCACCAGGAAGGAATCGCCATGGCCGTGGTAACAGCCCTCGAACTTGAGAATCAGATCACGACCTGTGAAGCCGCGCGCGATGCGGATGGCGGCCATCGTCGCCTCGGTTCCACTGTTCACGAGCCGCAGCATCTCCATCGACGGGAAGAAGCGCTGGACCGCTTCGACCAGCTCGACCTCCGGCGGGGTGGGCGCGCCATACGATGTCCCGCCGAGCGCGGCCTCCGTGATCGCCTTCACGACCTCGGGGTGAGCGTGACCGAGGATCAGCGGCCCCCATGAGAGTACATAGTCGATGTACTCCTTGCCCTCCACGTCCCACATCCGGCAGCCGCTCGCCTTCTCGACGAAGAAGGGATCGCCTCCGACGCCGCGGAAAGCCCGTACAGGTGAGTTGACGCCACCGGGGATGATGGCAGATGCTCGGGAGAACCAGTCGGCGTTGGACATCAGGCGGCAATCGTCAAAGGAATTCCGGTCGCGCGGGGTCGCCCGTGCGTTCAGGAACGGAAGTTCGAAAACTGGAGCTCGATCCCGAAATCCTTCGCCTTCAGGTGACGGATGACCTCCTGCAGCTCATCGATCGACGGCGACTGGACGCGGACCTGATCGTCCTGGATCTGGGCCTGGACCTTCTTGAAGCCGCCCGTCTTGATCTCCTTGACGATCTCCTTGCCCTTGTCCGTCGGGATGCCCTGCTGGAGGTTCACCACCTGGCGGACCTTTCCGCCGGAGGCCGGCTCCACCTCGCCATAATCGAGATTCCGAATCGGCACCCCGCGCTTGATCAGCTTGGTCTGCAGGATATCGACGAGAGCCTGGAGCTTGTAATCGTCCTCCGCCAGGAGGGTGAGGGTGGAGTTCACCCGGTCGTAGTCGATCTCGGCCGTCGAGCCCTTGAAGTCATAGCGCTGGCTGACTTCCTTCTGCGCCTGGTTCACAGCGTTGTCGACTTCCTGAAGCTCGACGGTCGAGGTGATATCAAACGTAGCGTTCTTGGCCATGATCCTGATTTCGAGGGGAGCTCAGCGGAAGACGGAATGTAGAGAAGAGTTCAGGAGAGGGGCAAGCGGAGCGATGAGGGCTGCCGGAAGGAACTGCGGGAAGGATCTGCTCGAGGGAGCTATCGGATGGAAGCGACCGAAAGCGACCGCCCCGGGCTTCTCGCGCCGGCGGCGGTCGGATTTCCTCGCGCTGAACGCTTCGACCCGGGCTGGTGCCGAGTGCCCGGGGCTTCGTGCCCCGGCTTCAGAAATCGTGGACCTGAACCCCCGCCGGCGGGGTGAAATGGAAGAGGGCATCGGCGAGATCCACATTGATGCGAAGACCCGACAGCTCGAGCCTTCGGACACTTCCATTCTCCTCGCTGATCTCAAAGCGCCGGACGAGTGAATCCTGGTCATCGACCCAGATTCGCACCCGCTGGTAGCCGGAGGGCTGGCGGGGGATGAGCGTCAGCGCCTTCGCCGGGCGCCCGCCCGCGGACTCCGCGCCATCGAGACTCGCTGCGTACCGGCTGGTCGCGTCCTCGAGGAACTCCCGATAAAGATCGACCTGCTGTCCACCGGCCGCGAGCGGCGCGCGCATGACCTGCCCGTCATCGGTGCTGGGATAGAACATCCAGATGTACCGGCCGTCCGCGACGATCACATCCCCCGCCGGGTCACTGAACCGCATGAGAAAGCGATCGGGTGAGCGATGGAAGAGCCGCCCACGGCTGTTCTGGGTCGAGTCGAGGAGGGGGACGTAGACGGCCTGGGTGAAGTCGGCCTCCATCGACCGCACGTCGGCGAACGCGCGCTCGGCACGCGCCAGAATGACGTTCGCTTCCGAGCTGGGGACGGCAGGCGGAAGGTCCACGATTGGCCCGGCTGGGAGGCCTGCCGGTGAACTCGACGGGGCCGGCTGGCCCCCTGCAGCCGGCGCCGGGGAATCGGTGGCGGTAGCGCTGTCCGAACCGGAATCCGGTAGAGCGGCTGATTCCGGCGCGTTCCCGGCACGATCCGCCGGGGCTGCGAGCGAATCGACGTTCGCGGTGGACCCCGGGGCGTCCGGCGAACTATCCGACGGGCCGCATGCAGCGACCAGAAGAAGCGCGACGAGCAGAGATATCTTGTTCACAACTTCCTGACGATGCGGTTCCAGGAAAGGGGGCGCGGCGTCGTACCCGCTGGTGCGGACCGCGTTCCTGCCCGCCAGGGCCAGGAGCGGGCGCCACTCCCTGGGGCGGACCACCTGGTGTACCGTCCCGGGGAGGTCGCGTCAGCCGTCGGGGAACAGGCGATCCAGCTCCACGAAGTCGACGAGCACTTCACGCGATTTGGACCCGTCGGCTGGCCCGAGAATGCCGGCATTGTGCAACTGGTCGATGATCCGCGCGGCACGGCCATACCCGATCCGGAGTCGGCGCTGCAGCAGCGAGGTCGAACCTCCCTGGTTCTGAATGCAGAGCTCCGCTGCGTCGCGGAACAGCTTGTCCACATCATCAAGGTTGTCCATCCCGTCTTCGCCGTCATCCTTCGAACCTTCGCGGGCGCGGACGATTTCGAGAATGTCGGCCTCGGCCTCCGGGATGCCATCGGGTTGGGTCTCCTCCGTTCGCGACCTCGCCTGTTCCCGATACCAGTTCATCAGCCCTTCCGTCTCCTCGGTCGACAGATAGGCTCCCTGCATCCTCGTCGGATCGCTCACGCCGGGCGGGAGGAAGAGCATGTCGCCATTCCCGAGGAGGGTATCGGCGCCATTCTGGTCGAGAATCGTTCTCGAGTCGACCTTCGAGGCGACGCGGAAGGCGATCCGGCTCGGAAAGTTCGCCTTGATCAGACCCGTGATGACGTTCACCGAGGGCCGCTGGGTCGCCAGGATGAGATGAATCCCGATCGCCCGGGCCTTCTGCGCGAGAAGGGCAAGTGGCTTCTCGACCTCTCCCTGGACGGTCATCATCAGATCGGCAAGCTCGTCGATGACCAGAACGATGTAGGGAAGGCGGCCTGACTTGTAGACGAAGCGCTCCGGGTCCCCCTCCGGGCCAAGCGGCTCGGGCGACCGGATCATGACCCCTTCGTCGACACGCCGATTGAAGTCGTCCAGGTGCCGGACGTTGTTCGCCGAGAGGAGCGAATAGCGCCACTCCATTTCGAGGACCGCCCACTTGAGGACGGTCGCGGCCTCGCTGTTGTCGGTTACGACAGGGTGCCGAAGATGGGGCAGGTCGTTGTACACGCTCAGCTCAACCATCTTCGGGTCGACCATCAGCAGCCGAAGCGACCGTGGCGAATGCCGATAGATGAGGGAGGTGATGATCGTGTTGATGCACACCGACTTACCCGAACCTGTGGCGCCGGCGATCAGGAGGTGTGGCATCCGCGCGAGATCCGCGACATACGGGCGTCCGGCGATGTCCTTCCCGAGCGCCAGAGGCAGCGTCGCCTTGCTCTGCCGGAAGGCGGGGGATTCCAGCACCTCCCGGAAGAAGACCATCTCCGGCTTGGGGTTCGGCACCTCCACACCCACAGCCCCCTTCCCCGGAATCGGTGCGACGATGCGGACCGAAGGGGCGTGCATCGCAAGAGCGAGGTCGGCCTCGAGATTCGCGATCCGGGCGACCTTCACCCCGGGCGCAGGGCTGATCTCGAACTGCGTCACGACCGGTCCGGAGGTCGTGCCGACGACCCGCCCGTCGATCTTGAACGTCGCGAGCTTCTCGATGAGGACCTGGCCGAGCCCGTCGAGGTGCTGGCGATTGCGAGCCTCGTCGCGGGGCGGTGGTGGTGTCAGGAGCGCCGTCGTGGGGAGATCAGCGGCGGTGGCATCGCCCGAGTCGAAGAGTGCGGCGCGGGCTACTTCGGCCGAAGGGCGCTGCGGCGCGGGTGCGGCAGCGGCGCCCACGGCCGCCGCTGTGGTTTGCCGGCGGCGCGGTTCGGCGGGCACCTGGTCGTCCGTCGCACCGTCGTCGGAAGGCGACGTACCGAAGGGCGCGGATCGGGCGTGCTGTTCGCCCGTCAGGGTATCGTCGTCGTCCTCCAGCGTCCCCGTTTCGATCGGGGCGGCGGCAGAAGACCGGGCGGCCGGGCGGGCGTCGAGCGTCACACTTTCCTTCGCCCATGCGAGCGGCCCCTTCGTCGAAAGCTCGCCCGTGCGAATCTGTCCGACGACCTGGCCGAGCGCCCCGGCTGCCACCCGCGAGCCCTCGTACGCTCGCACACTCCCCCGCATCGCCGCGCGGATCGGGTTCCATCCGATCGTGGCGACGCTGAGGAAGGAAAGAAGGAAGCTGATAAGGATTGCTGAACCGACCCAGCCGAGAGCCGAGAGGAGCGGCCCGCCGAGGCCGGAGCCGATCCAGCCGGAGCCCGCTCCCCCTTCGAAGGGATTGGTGAGGGCATGGACGAGGGTCGGCACCAGCACCAGCACGCCTGCGAAGAGGGACGTCAGCCGGATCGTCGCCGAGCGATCGATGCGGCCCAGGACTGCGACCGCCCAGACCGCCGGCAGCACCGGAATGAGGAAAGCCGAAACGCCAAAGAACCGCCATGCGGCTCCGGAAATCACTCCCCCGACCGTTCCTACGATGTTGCCCGTCGGAAAGAGCCGATCGCCCGTTCCGCCGATCACACCGGGCGGTACGAAGCTGAGCCCGAGGAGGATGGCGAGCAGGACGAGCGCGAGTGCCCAGAGGTCGCGCTGCACCCTGTCACCCTGAAGCGAAAGGTTCTTTGGCACTGCGAATCAGCCGGAATGTCGAAAAGGGTACTGCAGCTTCTTCACCTATTCCGCGGGCCTTGGAAGTGGCGGCTGGATGGTAATGCTCCGCTCCTGGAGGACGGGCAGGATATCGTATTCATCGACACGGGCACAGAACTCAAGGTCCTTCGGGAGACCGGCCTCCACGATGGCCTGTCCACCGGCCGCGAGATTGAAAACGGCTTCCCCCGTGCCGAACTCGCGCGCCAGAACGAGCGCTGCGTGGGCGCCGTCGTTCAGCGTCCAGTCGCCGGGCCGGGCTTCCATCAGCTTGCGGGCGAACTCGCCGGCACACACTACGTCTTCCATCGCGAAATGTTTGTCGCGACCCGAGCAGAGGAAGACAGGGTCCACTTCCGTGCGGGCAAGCTCCTCGACCACCGCGCCGATATTCAGCATCGCGCCGATATAGACCCGGGTGGCGTTGACGGTCAGCTGCATGGCCGCGGTGCCATTCGTGGTCGTCATGATGAGGATCTTTCCCGCCACCCGTTCCGCCGTATACTCGAAAGGCGAGTTCCCGAGATCGAAGCCCTCGATGGGGAGGCAGCGCCGCTCGCCGGCGAGAAGGACCTCGTCACGACCGAAGGTGTTGACGAGGCGCAGGGCCTCCTCGATCGACGCGACGGGGAAGACAGACCTGGCGCCCGCGCTCAGAGCCTGAACGATACTGGTCGTTGCACGAAGAATATCGAGAACGACAACGGTGCGACCTGCGAGCGACCCGGGCTGAGCCTCGCCGGGCGTCATGATTACATCGAGCTTCATACGGTCTGTGCCTTCTCCTGAACCATCCGCTCCAGAAACTTCGTGTCGATATCACCCTCGATGAAATCGGGATGGTCGAGCACCGTCAGCAGGAACGGAATCGTAGTGTGGATCCCCTCGAGCGCGAACGAGGAGAGCGCAAGACGCATCCGCGCCAGGGCTTCCTCCCGGTCCGAGCCGTGGCAGATGAGCTTCGCCACGAGAGAATCGTAATATGGGGGTACGCGATACCCTGCGTACACGTGTGTATCCAGGCGCACTCCCGGGCCGCCCGGCGGATGGAAGGTGTTGATCTGCCCGGGTGAAGGGGCAAAATCACGGCTCGGATCCTCCGCATTGATCCGGCACTCGATCGCGTGCCCCCTCAGTGCGACGGGTCCCTCCGCGATCGAAAGCGGAAGGCCCGAGGCGGCGCGGATCTGCTCCTTGATGAGGTCGTAGCCGGTCGTCATCTCGGTCACCGGGTGCTCGACCTGGATCCGGGTGTTCATCTCCATGAAGTAGAAGGAGCCGTCCGAATCCAGAAGAAACTCGACCGTTCCGGCGCCGACGTACTCGATCGCCTTGGCGCCGCGCACCGCCGCATCGCCCATCCGCTCGCGCAGTTCGGGGGTCAGCGCCGGAGAGGGAGCCTCCTCGATCAGCTTCTGGTGGCGGCGCTGCACGGAGCAGTCGCGCTCACCGAGATGCACCACCCTGCCATGGTAGTCCCCGAGCACCTGGAACTCGATGTGCCGGGGATAGGCGAGGTACTTTTCTATGTAGACGCTGTCGTCATTGAACGCGGCGCCGGCCTCGTTCTTCGCCATGGTGAACTGGCGGACGAAGTCCTCCTCATCCCGGGCAACGCGCATACCCTTCCCGCCCCCGCCGGCGGCAGCCTTGATCAGCACCGGGAAGCCGATGCCGATCGCAGCCTCCATGGCCTCCTCGGGGGACTCTATCGTGTCCGTGCCCGGTACGATCGGGACGCCCACCTCACGCATCGTGCGGCGCGCGGCGGCCTTGTCCCCCATCACCCGGATCTGCTGGGGCGTCGGCCCGATGAAGGTGATCTCGCTCTTCGCGCAGATCTCGGAAAACTCCGCGTTCTCGGCTAGGAAGCCGTAGCCGGGATGAATCGCATCGGCGCCGGTGATCTCTGCCGCCGCGATGATCCGCGGAATGTTGAGGTAGCTTTCGCGCGCCGGCGCCGGGCCGATGCAGACATCCTCATCGGCGAAGCGTACGTGGAGGGACTCGCGATCCGCTTCGGAATATACCGCGACAGTCCGCATGCCGAGCTCGCGGCAGGCACGAATAACCCGGAGGGCGATTTCCCCTCGATTCGCAATCAGAACCTTTCGAAACATCATCCGCCGAGGCCGGGATCCCAGGAAAGATCGGACGACGCTTCTACGCCCGATGCCCGAAGCCGGAAGTCGGCCGGGCTGGTCGAGTGGTGAAGTGCCGTCTCGAAAGTGATTAATCCGCTCTTATATAATTCCATCAGGCTCTGATCGAAGGTCTGCATTCCGTACTGGACCCGGCCATCGGCGATCAGGTCAGGGAGTGCCTGAAGCTCTTCTCCCGTCCGGATCCGATCGCTGATCGCCGCAGTATTGATCATGATCTCCACTGCAGGCACCCGTCCCTGTCCGTCGGCCCGCGGGATGAGGCGCATCGATATAACCGCCCGCAGCGCATCCGACAGTTGCGCACGCACTTCGGCGTGCTCGTGGGGCGGAAAGAAGGAGATGATCCGACTGATCGTCCGAGGCGCGTCGGTCGTATGGAGCGTCGAAAAAACGAGGTGGCCGGTGTTGGCCGCCTTCAGCGCCGTATCCATGGAGATCTGATCACGGATCTCCCCCACCATGATCACATCCGGGTCCTGCCTGAGCACATGTCGCAGCGCCTCATGGAAGGAGTCGGTATCCGTCCCGACCTCCCTCTGGCTGATCAGCGATTTCCTGTCACGATGGAGGAATTCGATAGGGTCCTCGATCGTGATGACATTCACCGAACGCGTCTCATTGATTGCACGCAGCACCGCCGCCAGCGTCGTCGATTTGCCGCTGCCGGTCATCCCGGTCACGAGTATCAGGCCGCGCGCCGAGCAGGCCAGCTCATGAAGGATGGGCGGAAGCAGCAATTCGCTCAGCGATGGGATCTCGAACGGGATCGCCCGGAACGCAAAGCTGAGCGTGCCTCGCTGCTGGAAAAGATTCACACGGAAGCGACCGAGCCCCTGAACGCCGATGGAAAAATCCATCTCATGGCGAGATGCGAACTGCTCGCGAGCGGCAGGGGTCAGAATCTGCTCCGCGCAACGCCTCGCCTCCTCCGGCTTCAGCAGGGGCTGATCGAGCTCCACCAGGGATCCGAGCACCCGCAGCACCGGCGGCCGACCGACCTTGAGATGAAGGTCCGACGCACCACGCCGCACCATCTCCTCGAGGGTGCGGCGAAGGTTGAACTCTCCCGTCGGCTCCTGAACGCATCTTTCGCCGGCGTCAGGGAGAGGGGTCGGAACCGCCCGTGTCACGCCTCTGGCTCGATGCGGAAGAGCACCGTTCCATACTCGATGGGCTCCGCGTTGCCGACGCAGATCTCCCGTACGACGCCCTGAACATCGGACTCGAGCTCGTTCATGAGCTTCATCGCCTCGAGCACGCACAGCGTCTGGCCGCGCACCACGCGCGAGCCCACCTCGACGTATGCGGGAGCTTCGGGCGAAGGAGACCGATAGAAGGTCCCGACCATCGGGCTCTTTACATCGATCAGGTTGGAAGCCGCTGGCGCCGCAGCCGGGGCAGCACTCTCCGGAAGCCCGATCGACGGCGCTGCAGCAGGCGCGGCAGCCTGGACGGGCGCCGGCTGCGACACCGACGCCGCAGTCTGCTGAACGGTGCCCGGCGTCTTCGCGACCCGTATGCGCGTTCCGCCCCGACTGATCTCGAGCGAGTCGATCCCGCTGTCATCGACCGCCTCGATCAGCCCCTTGAGAAAGTCGAGGTCGACGATCTGCTGACGGTGCGACCCGCCCACCTCCGCCTCCTCCCTGACTTTGCCCGATTGTGCCTTCGAATCACGCTTCATTTGCCGACCCGCTCGATGTACTTGTCCTCCCGACGATCCACCCGGATCACTTCACCTTCCTCGAGGAAGAGGGGCACCTGAACGATGGCGCCCGTCTCCAGCTTGGCGGGCTTGGTGCCGCCGGTCGCGGTGTCGCCACGAAGCCCCGGATCCGTCTGGACGACACGAAGCTCCACGAAATAGGGCAGCTCAACGGAGATGATCGTATCACCGTGAACGAGCCCCTCGCACTCCATGTTCTCCTTCAGGTACGGAAGCTGGTCCTCCCCGATGACGTCCTCGGCGAGAGGAATCATCTCGAAAGTCTGCTGGTCCATGAAGTAGTACAGGTCGCCATCCGCATAGCTGTACTGGACCGGACGTCTCTCGAGGCGGACTTCTTCGACTTTTTCCCCCGCACGGAAGGTCTTCTCGAGTACGTTGCCCGAAAGGATCTTCTTCAGCTTGGTGCGGACGAAAGCCCCGCCCTTGCCCGGCTTCACATGCTGGAAATAGACGATCGTGTACAGGACGCCATCCATCTGGATGGTCATGCCATTACGGAAATCGGCGGTACTCGCCACAGGGTCTCCTGGTTGTCGAAAATTGAGTCAGGATGCGGATCCGTCGTTTCCGGGCTTCCCCTGCTGCAGGAAGTTGACCAGACCACGCAGTCCGAGAAGATAGCTGTCCGCGCCGAAGCCTACCACTACTCCCGTCGCACGGTCCGACAGATAGGAGGCGTGACGGAAGGGCTCACGGGCGTGAACATTGGAGAGATGCACCTCGACAAAGGGCTTGGCTACAGCCAGAAGAACGTCGCGAAGCGCGACGCTCGTGTGCGTGTAGGCGGCAGCATTGATCAGAAAACCGTCGACTTCGGAACTCACCTGTTGGATGTGGTCCACCAGGGCCCCTTCGACGTTGCTCTGATGCGACAGGACGGCGACGCCGAGCGATTCGCCCAGCGCCGCGAGCGCCTGATCGATCTCGGCGAGCGTGGTGGTCCCGTACTTATCAGGCTCCCGCATCCCGAGAAGATTGAGATTCGGACCGTGAACGACTGCGATCCTCATCGCTTCAGACTCCGCAGCCATGCCTGGAACGATTCGAGGTCATCGTCATCGTGGGCAGTGGTTGAAGTGGAAGAGTCAGCATCATCGCGAATACCGTCGACGTCGCTCGTGGGCTGGAGTTCATCCAGCGAGTCGAACGTCTGGCCGTCGAGCTCAGCCTCGGCCTCCTCAAGGGAGGGAAGTGGCGGCGACTGACCATCCTCGGGTACGGGCGAAGCGCTCTGCGCCCGCTCGTCCACTTCGCCCGTCCCCCCCGCAAGCTCGTCAGCGGGCGACCCCTCATCGGTACCGATCGGTTCCCCGATCGCTGCGGTGGGCTCCTCCTGTGCGGGGATTTCCCAGGGGAATAGATCGTCGAAGTCGTCTGTCCGCTGCAGAAGCTCCTCTTCCGGGGTGCCGGACAACGGCGCTTCCGGGGGCACTTCCGACGTCATCGCCGGAGGAGAATGCCCCAGGGCGGCGTCAAATCCGAGGTCGGCGTAAGGATCCCCGATCGGCTCGATCTCCGGCTCGATCTCCGGCTCGGCGGAGGCGGATGGTTCGGCAGGTGGCGCCGGCGACTCCACCAGGAACTCACTTCCGATCCAGTCGAGGCCATCGAGCCCGCCGTCAGCCGGAAGCTCTGTTGATGGGGGCGCAAGACGAAGCGGATCCGCAGCGGACCCGAAATCCGCTGCGCCGGGCTCCAGCGCGGGCAGTTCAGGCGAGGCCGACTTGAAGTCGACTTCACCCTCTCCCTCATCGCCGCGGTCTTCCTCGGAAGGTGCGGACGTGTCCCGCGTCCAGAGCGCGACCGACCGGAGGAAGTCACCGATCGTTGCGATGTGCGATGGGACCACTGCCGCTTCCTCGGAAGATACGTCGGCCCCTTGTTCCACCTCGGGGCCGGCCCCCACGTCGGCGGTCGATTCGGCCAGCTCCTCCGCGACAGATTCGAACGGCCGGGCTTGGACCCCGCCGAACCCCGCAGCGAACGAGTCCGCAAATGGGTCGAAGCCAGAGATCGCGGTGTCAGCAGCGCCCACTCCCGACTCTTCCGAGGCGGGTTCGCTTTCGCCTCCATCTGCCGGGGCGGAGACTTCGCCCACCTGATCCGAACTGCCGGGAAGCGACTCGCTGGCTTCGTCCGAAACCGGCGCAACAACAGGCTCGGTCAGCCAGGGCTCCTCCTCCAGCAACGGCTCCTCGGGCGAGGTCTGGTCCGCCTGGGCTGCGCCGAGGGAAGGTTCATCAGCGCGCCAGGGCTCCTCCGGCGACGGCTCAGCCTGGACCCCACCCGATGGAAGCTCACGCGAGGACGATTCATCGGCCTCCCCGAGCCCACCTGACGAAGCATCGGAAGACGCCCGCTCCTCCGCCGATGGATCCTCCACCCACCCCTCAACAGCGGACCCCTCGACCGAACGGTCCTGCGGCAGCTCGACCTCCGGAAGTGCATCGAGCCACGAGTCACCGACGTCCTGTCCAGCGAACGCATCCCCGGGCCGCTCCAGCTCGTCGGCAGGTGCGATCTCCTCTTCCGCAGCACTCGTGGAGAAATCGTACGCCCGGGGAAGAACATCTTCATCCTGGGGCGCAGCCGCCCCCTGGGAATCGGCTTCAACGGTTTCGTCGAGCGGGCCGATCAGGGGATGGAAGGGGTCGGATGAAGGGGCATCGATCGAGGGTACATCCGGGTCGGAAGAAGCGGTGCTGTCGGCTGGGGACGGGTCCGCCACCGCCATGCCGGACGCGTCAACCCCGGACGCATCACGCTCGGCCTGCGACGGATCGCGCTCGGGGGCCGTAGGCGCCTCCGGCCAGGGTTCGCCGCCCGCTGCTCGGTGCTCGGCCTCACGGAGCCTGGCTTCGAGATGTGCGTCACGCCCGCGGCGGCGGATGAGTTCGCGGTAGACGTCTGCGGCCCGATCATGAAAGCCCTGACGGGTGTACAAAGCTGCGATCGTCTCAGTGACGACGGCCTCGTCACCAAGGCCGGCCATGCCGTCGTCGTCGGTCAGGTCCACCATGTCTTTCGCATACGGGTCGAGCTCACCTCTAGCTGGGGAGCCATCATCCTTTCCGGCACCGAGCGGAGGTTGGGCACCTCCTTCACTCTGCCCGTTGTCACCCCCCCCGATCCCCTGCCCTGCGGCGTCCTCAGGCGATGTTTGCGCCAGCGCGTGGAGGGCCGTCCGCGCCTCCTCATTCATCGGGTCGACGGCGAGCAGCTCCTGATACCACCGCTCCGCCTCCGCACTCCGCCCCTGTGCAGCCGCGAGATCGCCGAGCGTCCCGAGCGCGACCAGATTCTGCGGGTCGAGAGCGAGCACATACCGGAACTCCGCCCTCGCCGCCTCCGGATCGTCAAGATCAAGATAGCAGCGACCGAGGACGATGTGGGCGCTGAGATATTCGGGGTGGCTCTGGAGGCCCTCGCGGAGAAGCTCGACTGCGCCGGCAGGATCGCCCGCCCGGCGATAAGCATCGGCGAGTGGAACGAAGAACCTTCCTTCCGGATTGCCGGCGTGCTTCCGCTCCAGCCTCTCGAGCCCTTCCCGCGGGTCGCCTGGAATGACAGCCATGAAGTCGGAATGCAAGGCGGCACCGGGCCGCGGCCGAGGACAGGGGGCGTCAAGTTAGTCGCGACTTTCAGCCGGTGTCAACCGATTTCCCGCGGCGAAGCGCACGGATCAACCGGAGTGGAAGGCGCCTTCAACGAGGCCCATCTGCCACCTTCCGCTCCCTTGCGCTGCAACTGCCAGACCCGACCCGAAGTTGCAGACGATACAATTCTCTGATAATTTGAAGGACTTTTCCGCATCCTTCCCTGCTGGGACCTGCTGCACCTCGAACACTGCCGGAGACTGACCTTACCATGATGATGCGCGAACTGCGGGAGAAGACAAAGATCGTCATGATCGTCGTCGCTCTCTGTTTCGTAGGGCTGATGGTGTTCGAGTGGGGAATGGACATCTCGGGGAGCAGCGTTGCTCAGCAGACGGGCGAAATCGGCCGGGTGAATGGCGAGCCGGTGTCTTTCGAGGAGTATTCCTTCAACTACCAGCAGCTGTACGATCAGGCGCGGATGCAGTTCGGATCGTCGCAGCTCAGCCGCGAGCAGATCCGTGAGATCGAGGATGCGGCCTTCGACGAGACGGTCAACAACATCCTGCTCCGCCAGGAGATCGAACGCAGAGGGCTCCGCGCCACCGACCGCGAGATTCAGCAGGCGGCTCAGTGGATGCCGCACCCGCAGCTGATGCAGAACGAGCTGTTCATGACGAATGGCCAGTTCGACATCAGCAAATATCAGCAGTTCCTGACGGGGCCCACGGCGAATCAGGATCTTCTGCTGTCGCTGGAAGCGTATTACCGCGATGCGATTCCCCGCTCGAAGCTGATGCGTCAGATCTCCTCGGGGACCTATCCGGGCGACGCTCAACTCTGGGAGCTCTGGCGGGACCAGAATGAGACGGTGACGGTTGATTACGTACCGCTCAACATCGCCACCCTCGTCCCGGGCGAGGTCGAAGTCACCGACCGGGAGATCCGCGCCTACTACGAGAGCCATCGGGACGATTTCGAGCGCACCGAATCGGCCCGGGTGAAGGTCGCCGCCATTTCGAAGCTGGCGACCCGCGCGGACAGCGTTGCCGCACTCAACCGGGCGCAGGCGGCCCGCCAGGAGATCCTGGCTGGTGCAAGCTTCGCCGAGGTGGCCGCCCGCGAGTCCGCCGACGAGGCGTCCCGCCACATCGGTGGGGAGCTCGGGACATTCTCCCGGGGGCAGATGGTACCCGAGTTCGAGGGCGCCGCCTTCAGCCTTCCCATCGGCGAGGTCTCGACGCCGGTTGCGTCCGCGTATGGCTTCCACCTCATCGAGGTTCAGGCACGGGACAGCCTGACGGCGACGGCGCGCCACATCCTGATCTCATACGAGCCGGCCGATGACGCGCTCGACGAGCTCTTCTCCCGCGCCGACTCGCTCGAGGCACTTGCGGAGCGGGCAGGGATCGATCGGGCAGCGCGGGCGGTAAATGCGACCGTCCAGGAGGGCGTCGTGATCTCGATGGATCAGCCGTTCATCCCGGGGGTCGGGTCGGTGCTGGAAGCCCTCGAATGGGCCCGCGACGAGCAGGTTGAAGATGAGCCGCTCACCATTTCGCCGGTCTTCGAGGCTCCGGAATCCTTCTACCTCATCGAGGTTCAGCAGTTCACGCCGGCAGGCCGCCTCACGCTCGCCCAGGCCACGCCGGAGGTCCGGCGCCTGGTCACTGTCGAGAAGAAGCGTGAGATGGCGCGGCAGATCGGGCAGCAGATCGTCGAGGAGGTCCGGAGCGGCGGCAAAACGCTCGAAGCCGCGGCTGCCGAGCGGAACCTGTCGGTGGAGCGGAGCGAGCCCTTCACGCGTGGCTCCTTCAACCCGGCCTTCGGGCAGGCGAATGCGGCGACCGGGGCGGCCTTCGGCACGCCGGTCGGTCAGGTCAGCGATGTCGCGATGACGCCCGGCGGGCTCTTCATCATCCGGCCGGTCCAGCGTTCATCCGTTACGCGCGCCGACTTCGAGACGGCCAAGGAAACGATCCGGCAGATCGCCATCGCGCAGCTTCAGCAGCAGTCACTCGCTCGCTGGCTGGAGAGCGTCCGGCGTGAGGCGAACATCATCGATCGCAGGCGGGAGGTGGCGGCGGCGAGCGCTGCCGCCGCGCGGAGCCCGCTGGGCTTCTGAACGATTCGGGCGGCTAGGGCTCCGAGCTACTCGATCGGCAGGTTGCCCGCACTATCCACCCACGAGTAGTTCGCCGGATGACGGGACCGGAGCGGCCTGCCTGAAGAACCGAGGGACGGGGGTCTGGAAAAGCTGGGTGACTCGCCCTGCCGGGCCTTCGGTGGTCTGAAACAGCCGGGATGATCCATAAAAAAAGCCGCTCCACTGGAGCGGCTTTTTTTATCACCCGCGCGTCCCGTCCCTACAGCCAGGCGCGTGCACCGAGCCCTACGACGAGGATGCCGACCACGCTGAGAGCGTTCAGGTGGAAGACGAGTGGTCCCAGCGTCAGCCCGACCGCAACGAGGTCCACAACAAGAGGACCGAAGGCCGCCGCTACCGACGTCGTGAAGAAGACGCGTGCGGCGCTCTCGGGCATGAAGCGAACGGCGAGCTCGGTGAAGAGAGCGCCGAGGACGAGTCCGATGAGCATCACCAGCAGGAGGCGGGCAATCCGCCGGCGTATCACGACGTTCATCGATCCTCCCGAACCATCATCCGGTGATCCCCTTGGTCAGCGTAACCGCTCGACTGCATACACGATGCTGTGACGGAGGGCTTCGAGGGCCGGACCCTCCGGCAGCCCTTCCAGCGCGTCCTGAGCCTGGCGCGCGAACTCGAGCGCCTTCCCTCTAGCATATTCCAAGCCGTCGCACTGTTCGACCATCCGGATGATCGTGGCGATCTCCTCATCCGTCGGCTCGGGGTTGTCGAAGAAGGTCTCGAGAACCTCCTTTTCGACATCGTCAAACTCGCGGATCGCGGCGATCAGCGGAAGAGTGACCTTGTGTTCGCGCAGATCGAGACCTGACGGCTTGCCGATGACCTCTTCCGACGCCGTATAGTCGAGGAGATCGTCGGCGATCTGGAACGCCATTCCCAGCCGATAACCGAACTCCTTGAGCGCCCCTCGCAGGTGCGGTGCCCCGATGAGCGCACCGAGCTCGCATGCGGCGGAGATGAGCGATGCCGTCTTGCACTCGATGAGCTGGTAATAATCGTCTTCCGTGAAGTCCAGCGCCTCGCACGAGGCGAGCTGCCGGAGCTCCCCGACCGACATTGAATTCGAGGCCGCCGCGAGAATCGCAACCGGCTCCATTCTCCCAAGTCGAGCCAGTTCCGAAATCGACTGCGAATAGAGATAGTCGCCCATGATGATGGAAACCTGATGGCTCCACAGGGCATTGATGGTCGGCATCCCGCGGCGAAGCACCGAATGGTCGACGGCATCGTCATGAACGAGCGTAGCGAGATGCACCAGCTCGATCACGGCTGCGTAGGTTTCGGCCTCTTCGATACGGCTCCCCTCGATCTCGCTGCAGAGCAGCAGAAGACCGGGCCGGAAGAGCTTGCCGCGAATCTGCAGCAGGTAGTCGTTGATCTCCGAGATCCCCTCGAAGTCGGCCACGAGGATGCGTCGGAACTCGTCGACGACGCGATCCAGCCGGTCCGAAACAGGCCCCTGAATCTGGGCGAGGGTCGGGGTCGACGCGCCGAACAGTTCGTCGGGGATCTTCGATTCCTGAATGGGTTGGGGCGCCAAAGCTAAACCTGCTTTCCTGCAATGGTAGAAAACATTTCAGAGAAGATGCCGCAGCCTGTCCGCGGCATCCCGGAAGTTCGAATCGAGCGAAACGACGTGCTGGAGCGCTCTGCGCGCTTCCCTCCGACGACCTGACTTCTCGGCCGCACGAGCGAGCCAGTAGTGTACACCCACATGCTCGGGCATGGCGTCGCGCTCCACGCCGGGGAGGCGGCGCAGCAGATCGTCCGCAAGGAGATACTCCCCACGCGTCACCAGGATCTCGCCCACGACCTCCATCACAGCGGCAGGGTCGTGCCCGCCCTGCATCGCCATCGCGAGATTCGCGACCGATTCGTCGAGCCTGTCCATCTCCTTGTAGGCGAGCCCGAGATCATAATGTGACGCGGGATCAGCCGGGTCGACGCTCACACCGGCATGCTCGCGCAACGCCGAAATGATCGGTGCGGGGTCGAAGGCGTCGGGGGAGCCGGTCGGTTCAACATCGTGCGCGTCGCGATCGGGAAAGCGAGTCGCATACCCTGCCGGATCGCTGTCCGAGACGCTGCGGGAGGCAGTATCCTCCTCGTTGAGGCGTTCGACACCCCCACTCCGTGTGGGTCGCGGCCCCTGGTTGCGATCGCCCTCCGAAACCCCTTCCAGCTCCGGAAGGTTACCCAGAAGGGGCAGCCCGACCCCATCCTCATCTTCGAAGCCTACGAAGCCGACTCCACCGCTCCCGGACGATTCCAGCCCTTCAAGCGGCGCGTAGAGGGAATCATCGGCATCCTTCTCTCGATGATGTGACTCGAGCAGGAGGTCCTGATCCATCGGACCACTGACATCCGCCCTGCCCTGTGCCCCACCCCCTCGCACGCCCACCCTCTCCCGCGACAAGCGGTCTGCGGCGGCCGAGTGCCCCTCGGCGTGCAGAAGCTCGAGAAGCCGCTCGAGAAGGGGCGCGACCTTTTCAGCATGGCCAGCGGCGACCAGTGCCTCCTTCCACTCGCCCCAGAGCTCCCCATCGTCCGGATACCTTCCCAGATATGCGGCGACCGAGCGGAGTGCACCGTCCGGGGCGCCGACCGAAGCGCTATGTTTCGCATAGCCATAGACCCCGGCCCGGGCGAAGTCCCTGAGCCCCTGGGAGAGTGACAGATCGCCGAGCATCTGCTGACCGCGCGGCTCGGCCGGATCGAGTCGCAGCACACGCTGCGTGACGGCAACGGCGTTATTCGGCTGGCCCGCGTCGGCGAAGGCGGAGGCAGCCCGGAGGAAGCTTTCGACGGCGGCGGCGGGCGAGCCGATCTTCTCCTGCAGGGATCCGATGCGGCTCAGCAGCGCACCAAGCCCCGCTCCCGAGGTGTCCGGAAGCAGAGCCATGCAGATTTCGAGGGCGTGCTCGGGCTGATCGTTCCGCTCGTGTTCTCGCGCCCTCGCCTTCAGCTCTTCGCGTCGGTCCATGGCTGTTGCTGGAGGGTGGTCGGCGCCCAAGATAACCCCGGGGGATGTGACCAACAAGAAAGCATCTTTCGCCTTTATGCACCCATCTGGTGGAGGAGGTGGACGAACGATCAAGCGTGACTTCCGATGAGGGAGAACACGCCTTCGCATCAACGTCGCCCCTCCGGGCGAATGCCCACCGAGCCGAACCCTCCGCGATCGACTAACTTGACGTCCCGCCCCGTGAGGCCGAGGATGGCGGACAATTTGCACTTTCGCAGCATTCCTGCGAAGCCGCCCGAGGGGCACCACCCTCCGGCACGTCGATCGATGCGCTCCAGCGCCGTGGAAGGGGCGTCGAGGCATCTTCTCCTGAACACGCAAAGGTATGGTCCAGGTCCCCGCGACCCCTCCGTCCGAACGCTACCCCGGCCGCCCCTCGAGCGGGCGCATCGTAGTGATCGCCCCTACCCGCGCAGCATGTGAGACGATCGAACTCGGCGTCGGGCTCACCGGAATTGAAACGGTGCTCGAACGGGAGCATGGAGACGATCTGAGGCGCCTGGCACGCTCGGGGAAGGGATTCGGCATCGTCGCCGGAACCGGTACCGGGAAGACGCTCTCCGTACGGGTCATGGCCGAGGAGATCGTCGGGCTCCCACTCCGCGTCGGTGTCGTCAACCGCGAGCGCGAGGCCACGCCTGAAACGCCGAGCTGGAATGTGGTCATCGTAACGACGGGCATCGCGCGGCGTTGGCTGCAGGACGACCTGATCGGCCCCGAAGACACCCTCATCGTCGACGAGATCCACCAGACCTCCGCAGAGCTCGAACTCTGCCTTGCGCTCGGGAAGCGAGCGGGCTGCCGCTTCATCTGGCTCTCCGCCACCGTCGATCCGAAATTCTACTCCACCTATCTCGACTCGGTGGAAGTCATCCAGTCGACGGCCTTCGATCCCGAGAAGGCGGCGCGCGTGGGCACGGTGAACACGACCAACCCGCTGAGCTTCCTCGATGAGAAATTCCTGCGGCGGGTGGTGAAGCAGGAGCGGGGAGTGGCCGTTTTCGTCCCGACGAGAGCGGAGACGGAGCAGGTGGCGGAGGTGGTGGGGGAGCGTTGGGAACGCATCTACACCGAGTTCTACCATGGGGGGGAGCCCGTCTCGAAGCTCCGTCCCTTCCTGGACGGCGACGCGGAACACCCCTTCGTCCTCTCGATGACCGCGGCGGGCCAGTCGGCGCTCAATATCCGCGGACTGGACACAGTCGTGATCGAGGATGCGCAGTTCACCTCCGTGGTCCGTCGCGGGAAGGGCGTCCTTACCCGGATGCCGCTCGGTTCGAACGAGATACTGCAGATGGCGGGGCGCGTCCACGGACGCGTTGAGGGGGGTGAGGTCTGGATCCTGACGGAGCGGGATATCGACTTTCACTCGCTCGTCCCGACGGAGCCGAACTTTCAGCTCGCGGGAGACCCGGAGCGCGTCGCGATGACGTGCGCAGACGTCGGGGTTCCGGCAGACGATCTGGAGCTCCCCGTTCCCCTCGACCGCGTCGCGTACCGGCGCTCCGTTCAGCTTCTCACCGAACGCGGCCTCATCTCCGGCCATCGGCTGACCGACTATGGCCGGAAGGTCGAGGTCCTCCCCGTCGACCGCCCCTGGGGAGAGCTTCTCGTGAACGCCGACGAGGGCCTCATCCCGATGGTGGCAGTGAGTGCATCGATCGATTCCCTTCACCGGATGACCCGGCAGGATCGCAATATCCGAGCGTACATCGTGCCGGGTAGCGACCACCTTACAGCGTATCGCCTGTACGAGGATGCGCTGAAGGAGTGCGGGTCGATGGGCTCCGTCTATGGGCTGCCCCGGCACATTTTCGACCCCGAGGCGCTCCAGGCGTGGGCGGAGGAGCGCGGCGTTCTCGTCCGTGCGATCGAGGATACCGCCCTCGCGCTCGCTTCGATCTACCGGGCGATCGAGATACCCCTCCCGACGCGTCTTCCCGCCCTTCGCGAGAAAACGATCCAGGAATGGCGACGGCTGCTGGCGAGGGTCATGCCCTTCGACATGGTGATAGACGAAGAGACGAGCTGGGGGGAACAGGTCAGGGTTTCGCAGTCGAGCGTGTGCGGAAGCTGGGGCGCGATCATGGGAGAGCTTCGCTACTTCTCGGATCGCTTCGGCAGAGCGCGCGGATCGATCGATGGCACCCAGATCCCCTACGAGCTGATCTGGGAATACGCGAAGGTCGACGAATCGGAGGTCATTTACGATCCCGGTCAGAAGCGGGCGCCCCTTCGACTTCGATCGGTCAGGACGTATCATGGCTTCGAGCTCGAGTCGTCGGACGCCCCTATTCAGGACTTTCCGCCGGAGCATACGGATGCGGCACGGCGCGCCCTTGCCGAGGCGATGGCGGCCGGAGCAGCGTACCATCGGGACGTTCGGGAGAACCGGGCGGTCTTCCGGGAACTGCGTGAAGTCTACCGGCGCTCCGGGGGCGTAACGTCGGAAGTCAACGAATCCGCGCTGGCCGACTATTTCCAGTCGAGGCTCGCGGATGTAGGCTCCTATGAGGATTTCGTAGAAAGCGAACTCCGGCTGGATCCGGATACCTTCGTTCCCCGCGAGGAGCGGAAACGATGGTTGTCCCTCCCCGAGACGATCACCATCCGGGGGGAGGAGCATCCGCTCGACTACGCGGTGGAAGATGGGGTAGCACTGGTTCGGGCCCGCATCCCGGAGCGCCTTCTCTGGCAGATCGAGGAGGGCGACCTGCCGACGCTCGACCGGCCTCTTCAGTGGACGGTGCTGCGCGGCAAGAAGGGCTCGGTGCGGGGGGCGACGCTCGAAGAAGCCCGCGAGATGACGACGCTTTCCAAAGCGGAACTACGTCAGCGGGAGCACGCGGACCGGCGAGAGGATGAGGGCCACCGACCACATCCGGCGGGTGGGACGCCGGGGCGGGGCCCGCGAAGAAGTGCTGACGCCAGGCACAGAGGTGGCGGCAGCAGGAAGTATGGTGGCGATGGGTCCGAGGGCGATTCGCCTCGACGGGGCCCTGGCGGTGCAGGAAGCAGTGGCGGTGCACCAGGACGGGGTGGGAAGAGTGGCAGGCGTGGGCCCGGTTCGGGCAAAGGGCGGGGCGGCCGCGGTCGCCGCTGACCCAGAAACCAATCAACCAGCAGGAGAACGATGTCCGAGCATCAGCATCACCATCATCACGAAGACGAGGACGGCACTTTCGGGCTTGCGCTCGGGTTCCGCATCATCGAAGAGGGGGGCGAGCTCTACCTGGCGGAAGCCGAGATTGCGCCCTACGTCGATGCGCCCGAAGAGCTCGGCGTCACCCTCGTCTTCCACCCGCTCGAGGGAATCAACCCGCTGCAAGTCGATGAGGAGGTCGAATGGCCGTCCTGGCCGCTCGACATCGACGACGATCTGACCCGCAGCACAGGCGAGCCGATGGACAAGCAGTTCGCTCAGATCGCCCGGCAGCTGCACGGCCTCAGCACCGAGAAGCTCGTGGAGTATCTCGCGCTGGCAAGGGAAGAGGCAGAGGAAGCGGAAGAGGAGTAGCTTCGAGTTTCGCCGCCCCCGATCACACCGGCTCCTGCGCGGTTGATCGGGGGTGCGCGGCCCGCCTATTCGCGGCAGGATTCCGTGCCGCAGCGCCCTATCACGCCTGCGGGACGAACCGACCGGACCCCGCTCAGCCCCCTCCCGGCAGAAACTTGCGGACCTTCGCCCAGTTGGAGGCGAGGCGATAGGCCGGCGAAGTACTGACCGTCCCCGCGACCCGCCCCGATCCCAGCGCCGCGAGCAGATCTTCCCGTCGTTTCTCGAAAGCCGGAAGCTCCACGAAACCCCGACCCATTTCCCTGATCGTGTGGGCATCGGAGCCGCTCCCCATCAGCTTTCCTTTCGCCTGAGCCCACGCGAGCGCACGATCATTCAGCCGCCGCGGGAAGCAGCGCGCATTGTGGACCTCCACGATGTCGATGAGATCCTCGAGTGATTCGAGAATTGAGGGGCCGGCGGTACGCGAACCATCGAAGGGGTGAGGCATGTAGACGACGCCTCCCTGATCTCGGATCATCTCCGCCGTTTCGCGCGCCGGCGTCCCCTTCGGGATGCGCTCCGTCAGGAAGATCCCGATCACATCGACCCCCTCCCGCGTCTTGACCTCCTCCCCGACGATGATCCTTTCGGGATCCATATCGCGGAGCTCGAGCGCCCCCCGGATCTCATTGTGATCGGTGATGATAAGGCGATCGAGGTCCAGTCGCTTCGCGGCCCGCAGGATATCGGCCGGGCGGTTCAGGCTGTCGAAGGAGCGATGGGTGTGGAGGTGCATGTCCATCCGGAGCATCGGCTTCGTCATCCGCCTGCCGCCTTCGCGGCCCTCTCCTGAAGGGACCTCCAAACCTCCGCTGCGCGCGACTCGAGCGCAGCGAGCGAACCATCATTGTCGATCACGAAGTCAGCCTTCGAGCGCTTGGGCGCAGCGGGCCACTGCGCCGCGATCATTCGAAGCGCCTCGTCCTCCGGAAGACCGCGGTCCGCCGTGAGCCGCCGGCGCCTCTCATCCTCCGGCGCATCCACGAACACAACCACATCGAACTCCTTCTCGAGCCCTGTTTCGAAGAGAAGGGGAATATCGGCGACGGCGATCGGCTCGCGTGACGCCTCGGCGGCTTCAAAGCTCTCCTTCCGAAGACGGTGTATCTCGGGATGAATGATGGCTTCGAGCGCCTGCCGCTCCATTCGATCCCGAAAGACGACGTCTCGCATGGCGGCCCGATCCAGCGAGCCGTCCCCCATCAGCATGCCGGGGCCCCAGCGCTCGCGGATACGGGCAAGCGCGGCGGTCCCGGGCGCGACGGCCTCGCGCGCGAGTTCATCCGATTCCACCACCAGCGCACCGGCGTCACGCCAAGTCCGGACGACCGTGGATTTTCCTGCCGCGATGTTCCCGGTCAGGGCGACTTTCAGCAAGACTTCACCATTCGTAATGGTTTCTGCTCCGGAGCAGCGAACAGGGCGCCAGGCGCGTTCAGTCCGGGCGGTATACTGGAAGGTAGACAGAAGAAGAGGTAGCAGCTAGGCGAAATCCCCCCGCTGACCCATCTTTCAGCCGGGGCCAGCGGGGGGATTTCTACGTGCCGGGGGGCGTTCTTACATCACATGAGCCTGGATCGGAGCGCACGTCGCGGGAGCACCGTCCGGCTGATGATAGACGATGATATGCTGACCATCGGAAAGGGTCATCGCCGGGATGCTCACGGTCGCCGTCATCGTGCCGGTTCCGGTCGCGTCGGTCGCGATTTCCTGGAGCGGCTGCACCACGCTCCCGATCGCCTCGCACGTCCCGTCATGAATATGCCCGGGGTGCGTGCTGCTGGCTGTGGCGCCGGTGAGACGCACCATGATCTCGCTCTCGGACCCGCGGTCCGTCACGGTTGCTTCGCCGGCAATTCCGGAATCATTCACCGGTTGGAACTGGGCCGTCTGGCCCATCGCCGGCGCGCTGTCGGCAGCGAAGCCGTCCGGGGCAGGATCGACGATGACGGCTTCCTGCGATACATCCGCCGAATCACCTCCGCACCCCGCTGCCAGAATCAGGATCGCCATACCGGCGGTGCCTTTGATCAGTCGATTCATCGTCCTCTCCGTTCTTGCGGTTGGGAAAACTTCCGCGCGACTTCCCGGATTGGAAATGGCGGATCCTGCACCTTGGTTCCTCGCCGAACGCTCTCCAGGAGTCGGCCCTCCCCGCGAATCAATCAGTCTGGAGAGAAGACCGGGACCGAAGCGCCATTGATTGCACGAGCATCATCCGATGCGAGGAACAGGATGACGCGTGCGATGGATTCCGGTTTGATCCAGCTCTCCCGGTCAGCGTCGGGCATCGCGGCCCGATTATCCTCCGTATCGATGGTATCCGGTACCACCACATTCGAGCGAATCCCATCCATCCCGTACTCTTCGGCGATCGCACGGGTGAGTGAGATGAGCCCTGCCTTCGACACGGCGTAGGCCGCGCGCTGGTGTCGCCGTTCGAACGCGGAGCGCGACGAAACGAAGACGAATGCACCCCCACCGGCGCCGACGAGCTCCGGAATGGCGAACTTCGAGATGAAGTACGCGGACGTCATGTTCAGGTCGATCATCCGGTTCCAGACGTCGACCGGGGTATCCGCGATGCGCGTCCCTCCGCTGTACCCGCCGACGAGGTGGGCGACGGTCGTCAGCCCTCCACCCCACTCCGTCACCTGCCGGATAGCCTGCTCCGCGCCCCGTTCCGTCGTAAGATCGAGCGCGAAGCTGTGGACGCGGTCTCCAAAGTCGCTTCGTAGCTGGCCGAGCGTGTCACTGTGGTCGGCCCGGTAGAGGGGAATCGCCACACGCGCCCCGGCCTCCAGAAAGGCCCGGGATACGACCTGACCCAGATTTCCCGCTCCGCCGGTGACGAGCACGACTTTGTTGTTCATCGACTTTTCCGGATCCGGTGATGGGGCAATTGTTCAGGGAGATTCAATTTCTGTGCTCTCTCTTCCGCGCGCGGGCCAGCCCTGACCTGCGCCGGGGCAGACCGGGAGCCTGCAGGCGCGCTACCGGCCTGCCGAGCGGGTCATCTCCCGAAGCCGCGCCTGGACCTCCGCATCCGGCAGCTGCGACGCCTGCCAGCTCCAGTTATCCGAAGCGACGCCGGGAACGTTCATCCTCGCCTCGGAGCCGAACCCTTCGAGGTCCTGAAGAGGAAATACGACGATATCGGCCGCGGATTTCATCACCTGGCCGATGAAGTCCCAGGTCGAAGGCGAATCGGTCCCGATCGCTCTGGCTACGCGCGCGCGCTCCTCGGAGGAAAGAGCATCCCACCAGCCGCGCGTCGTATCGTTGTCATGCGTACCGGTGTACGCGACCGAGTGCGCCGGGTAGTTCCCCGGGAGGTGCGGATTCTTCTCGTCACCATCGAAGGCGAACTGCATGACGCGCATTCCGGGGGCCCCGATGGCATCGCGCAGCTCCTCGACCGCTCGCGTGATGATGCCGAGGTCCTCGACGATGATCCGACCCGAGTCGAGTTGGCGCTCGATCTCCGAGAAGAAGGGCTCCCCCGGCCCAGGGCGCCACTCCCCCTTCACTGCCGTCTCCTCCTCCGCAGGGATCTCCCAGTAGGACTCGAAGCCGCGGAAGTGATCGACGCGCACGATGTCGACCATCTCGAACGTTCGTGCGAAACGCTTCACCCACCAGTCGTAGGAGCGGGATTCCAGCACATCCCATCGGTAGAGCGGGTTACCCCATCTCTGGCCGGTGGAGCTGAAGTAATCGGGCGGCACACCCGCGACGAACTCCGGATGCCCCTCTTCATCCAGCCTGAAGATGTCGGGATTCGCCCAGACGTCGGCACTGTCATGGGCGACGAAGATCGGCAGGTCCCCGATGATCGCGATGCCCCTTTCGTTCGCATGCCTGCGCACTTCCTTCCACTCCAGCTCGAAGAGGAACTGCTGGAAGGCATGGCGATCGATTTCCCGCGACAGCGTCCGCGACCAGTGGTCGATCGCTTCAGGGGTCCGGTCGCGGATCGCCGAGTCCCAGGCCGTCCAGGGGGCATCGTTGTGATGTGTCCGGAGCGCCCGAAAAAGTGCGTAGTCGACAAGCCAGTCGGCGGTCGATTCGCGATAATCCGTGTACGGCGCGTCGAGTTGGGCGGCGGCACCCTCCGCGAAACGGTCGTGCGCGCGGGTAAGAAGGTCGTTCTTCCGGGCGAACGCCTCCGCAAAGTCGATATGCGAACCACTGCGCGGCGCCCCTTCAGCGGGCTCGCCGAAGCGCCAGTCACCCTCCTGGAGCAGGCCCTGCTCCCTCAGGAAGGAGGGCGAAATCAGCATCGGATTTCCCGCAAGCGCGGAGAGTCCGTTGTAGGGAGAGCCGCCGCCGGCGACGGGCACGAGGGGAAGGATCTGCCAGTAGCGCTGACCTGCTTCGGCAAGCCACTCCACGAACGATCTGGCAGCCGAAAGATCGCCGATGACCGGCGCCGGGAGGGAGGTCGGATGCAATAGAACTCCGCTCCCACGATCGAAAGACTTCCTCACTTGGTGCGCTCTCTTATGGCAAGAATCCCCTGGAGAGGCACCCAGAGCCAATCAGGGCGGTTGTTCATCTCGTAATCGAGTTCGTAGAGGGCTTTCTCGAGTTCGAACACTGCGAGAACCCTTTCAAACGCGCCGGTCGCACGTGGAACGAAGGGCGCCGCGCCAACCGTCTCGCGATAGGCGGCAAGGAACTCCTCCCGGACCTTGGTGCGCCAAGCATCTGCCCAGGTTTTTACAGCGTTCTGTACCCGGAAATCGTCACTCTGGAACGCCTTGATACCTACCTGAACGCCATAATCGAACGAACGAAGCATTCCGGCGACATCCCGGAGAGGCGAGAGCTTAGCTCGGCGTTCTTCGAGCGATCGCGTCGGCTCGCCCTCGAAGTCGAGGACTATCCATTCCCCGCCCGCCCGATCGGGATTCGTCGCCCTGAGCACCTGCCCGAGATGGAAATCGCCATGCGTACGTATTTTCACGGCGCTCGCGGACAGGAGAAGCCGAAGATCCTCCATCCTGTCGCGGAGATCCGGCCCTTCGCGGACGAGTCGCCCGAGTTCGGAGAGCAGATGGCTGGGGAAGGCGCCGGGAATCGCGTCGAGCCGGCGGCCGAGATCTGCCAGAACAGCGATGCCCCGCCGCTGGATCCCCTCGATCCACCCCTGGACATCCTCCTGCGTAATCGGCTCCGGCTCGAAGTCCGGATGCTCCGGTCCAGCGGTCGCCAGCGCAAGATGCAGCTCGGCAGTCACGCGTCCCATCGCGGCCGCGGCCTGGAAGTAGTCACCCGCCATCCGCTTGAGAGAGGCCTGCCCCGACGAGGAAATCGGATCGGCAGCGCTCCGGCTGGCTGCGTTGAGGAAGCGGTTGAGCGCGGTAATCGTGTAGCTCCACGCGTCACCACCATTCTCGATGAACTGGTAGAGAGCGGCGATGCACGCCTGTCCCTCAGGCGTCTCATCCTCCGTGTGGTAGTCGATCCAGCCGACCAGCGACGGAAGGGAGCGGAAGGATGTATGCTCGACGAGGAAGCGGGAGACCTCGACGTCCGGGTTCACGCCGAGGTCAATCTTTCTGAACACCTTCAGCATCGCGCGGTTGCCCATCGCGATCGAGGTGTTGCTTTGCTCACCCAGCCGCCGTTTGACAGGCGATGGGACCCCGGTGAGATCATCCCAGGCGCTGGTCCGCTTGGCCTTGAGCGACCCGGCGGACATTCCGATGGCGCCCTCCTCCTCGATGAGGCGGTAGAAGCTCCTGGCCGAACTGGGCTCGTCGAACGCCTCGTACAGCGTGACGTCCCGCGCGCTCGTGGAAACCTTCAGGATGGCGACCGCCGACTCCTCGGCCTCCAGCGGCGGTCGAAGCGTCACCGGAAGGAGATACTGCTCGGCCTCCCCGTCCTCGTACCGGACCCTCACGATCGCGATCATCACATGCGGCCCCCGATCGGGAACGGCTACCGCATGATCGGAATACTCGACCGCTGCGATCTCGCGGGCCTTCGCACGGAACCACCGCTGGGCCGTCAGCCAGTCGGCGGACAGCTCCGCGAGGAGGCCCGAGATGACTTCCTGATGAGCCAGAAGGGCGTTGTCCTCCTCCGCCCACTCTTCCAGCAGGGAATCCACCTCGTCATCCGAAAGACCACGGCGACTCGCGACCGGGGCCCGGATCGCGAACCAGAAGAAGCCGTAGGGGCTCAGCGTCAGCGGATACTCGGACTCCTCGATGGGAAGAAACTCGGTGTGCCCCACCATCTCAAGCGGGACGCAGCCGGCGAACTGGGAAAGATCGAGCGTGACCGCCTGCGCGCTCGCGGACATGTTGTTCACCACGAGGATCACATCGCCCTCATAGATGCGAAGATAGGCGAGGACGTGCTCGTTCGCGGGCGTAAGAAACTCAATCGATCCGCGGCCAAAGGCACGGTGCGCCTTCCTGACCTGGATGAGCCGCTTCATCCAGTTCAACAGCGAATAGGGGGAGCGCTGCTGCGCCTCGACATTTACCGCCGGGTATCCGTACACCGAGTCGGTCAGCGTCGGGAGGAAGAGGCGCTGAGGTTCCGCCCGGGAAAAGCCTGCGTTCCGGTCCACCGACCACTGCATCGGCGTGCGGACCCCGTCCCTGTCACCCAGGTAGATGTTGTCCCCCATCCCGATCTCATCCCCGTAGTAGATGATCGGGGTGCCCGGCATTGTGAAGAGGATGGAGTTCAGCAGCTCGATCTTGCGGCGATCATTCTCCATCAGGGGCGCGAGCCGCCGCCGGATGCCGAGATTCAGCCGCATCCGGGGATCAGCCGCATACTCCTGGTACATGTAGTCCCGCTCCTCGTCCGTCACCATCTCCAGCGTGAGCTCGTCATGGTTCCGCAGGAACATGCACCACTGACACGCCTCGGGGATTGCCGGCGTCCTTTCGATGATGTCGACGATCGGCGTCCGGATTCCCTGCCGCACCGCCATGAAGATCCTCGGCATCAGCGGAAAGTGGAACGCCATGTGGAACTCGTCGGAATCCCCGAAGTACGGCCGCACATCGTCGGGCCACTGGTTGGCTTCCGCCAGCAGGATACGGTCGGAGTATCGGCGGTCGAGGCGTGCGCGGAACTCCTTCAGGATCGCATGCGTCTCCGGAAGGTTCTCGCAGTTCGTGCCTTCCCGCTCGATCAGATAGGGAACGGCATCGGCGCGAAAGCCGTCCAGCCCCCGGTCGAGCCAGTATTCCATCACCTGGAACATCGTCTCCTTCACCTCCGGATTGTCCCAGTTCAGGTCCGGCTGGTGGGAGAAGAAGCGGTGCCAGTAGTACTGCTGGGCAACGGGATCCCAGGTCCAGTTCGAAGGCTCCGTATCGGTGAAGATGATGCGGGCGTCCTGGTAGAGCTCGTCGGTGTCGCTCCACACATACCAGTTCCGTTCGGGCGATCCTTTCGGCGCCCGCCGGGCCCGCTGGAACCAGGCGTTCTGATCCGAGGTGTGGTTCAGAACGAGGTCCGCGATGACCCGCATCCCCCGGTTGTGCGCCTCGTCCAGGAAGGTCTGAAAATCCTCGATACTGCCGTAATCCGGATGGACGCCGTAGTAGTCAGCGATGTCGTAACCGTCGTCCCGGAGCGGCGATGGGTAGAAGGGAAGCAGCCAGATGCAGTCGACCCCCAGATCCTGCAGATAGTCGAGCCGGTTCACCAACCCTTTGAAATCGCCGATTCCGTCACCGTTCCCATCCTGAAAAGCCTTGACGTGGACCTCATAAAAGACCGCGTCACGGTACCAGTGCGACATTAAAAAGCCCGGTTTTACGGTGTTCAGTAACTGCTTCCGATTCGTTCGTACGGAAGACGCCGGCCAGCGACGTTGCTCAGACCCGACGCGGACGCACGCTTGGTGCCGATGCCTTCCACGGTCTTCAGAACTGTTCCTCGAAGAGTCTGAAGAAGCGCTCGGGCACCCTGCGTAACCACGGCCTGCTGCGCCACTCCGCCAGGGATATCTCCCGGGCACGGGTGAGATCATCGCAGAACGTGCGTTCCATCTCGTCGGCGAAGCCGTCATCAAGGATGCAGAGGGCGTTCTCCTGATTCAGCTCCTTCGAACGCACATCCATGTTCACCGAGCCGACGAGAGACCAGATCCCGTCCGCGACGAGCATCTTCTGGTGGATCATCGTCGGCTGGAATTCGAAGATGCGGACGCCTCCCGCCAGCAGAACGTCGTAATAGCTCTGGCTGGCATACCGGATCGGCTTCAGGTCGATGTGCTCGTTCGGGACGAGGATCCGGACGTCCACGCCCGCTGCCGCGCGATCGAGCAGCGTCGAGCAGAGGATCTTGTCGGGGACGAAGTACGGATTCGTGATGTAGACGCGTTTCTGCGCCGAAAGGATCGAAAAGCCGAAGAGGGGTCGCATCGGATGAGATT
This sequence comes from uncultured Gemmatimonas sp., assembly GCA_964424945.1. Taxonomy (GTDB): domain Bacteria; phylum Gemmatimonadota; class Gemmatimonadetes; order Longimicrobiales; family Longimicrobiaceae; genus WHSP01. The sequence continues at coordinate 22,245 of CAYRLB010000011.1, read as the reverse complement.
CCGACGAGGGCGAGCTGATGACGCTCAGATGACGACGTATCGGCTCCCCCTCCGCCTCCGGACCGCTGTCGTCCTGGGCGATGGGGTAGAATGCTTCCCCGACGAGGAGCTCCCCCGCGACATGGGACCAGAGCTGTGAGAAGGCCGCCTGCAGACTCAGCGCAAGGCGCCCCCCGACCTCCACCATGCAGTCACGCCATTCGTCGGGTGAGCGTGCATCTCCGAGCCACTTGTCCATGACCGCTGCGCCGCCCGTAAAGCCGACCTTCCCGTCCACGACGATGGCGCGTCGATGCGTCCTCTTGTGCAGCCGGGTCAGCATGCCGAAGCGAGGGCGGTGGAATGCCTTCCAGACCCCACCGGCCTGGCGAAGCTCCTCGATTCGGGACGACGGCGCCCGCAACCCGCCGAACCCGTCGACCAGCACCCGTACCTCCACGCCGGCTTTCGCCCGCTCGATCAGAACGTCGAAGAACTGGTCGGATATCCGGCCATCCTGCCAGATGTAGACTGTAATGTTTATCGATTGTTCCGCCGCACGCATCGCGTCGAGAATAGCCGGGAAAAACGCATCTCCATTGTTGTGAAGGTGCGCCGTTCCACCTCGATGAAGGGGGGCGTTGAGCACCCCCGAGAGGGCGAGGAGAAACTCCGTCGACCCGACCGGACACCCCTCCGTCTGCGACGTCGAGGTGGGGCGGTCTCCGATGCCCGAAAAGAGAGTCAGCAGGAGCGTCCCCAGGCCGATAAGTCCGAAAACCATGAGGAGGATGGACCACCAGGGGAAGGAGCTCACGATGCGAAGAGTTCGGGTTGTACAGGGTTTCCACGAATCAGAAGGTCAAATTCCGGGCCCTCCCTTCACCGGCTTTCGCCATTGCACCCCGACGGCGGCCGGATCCGGTCCCAACGACAAAAGTCTTGTCGAATTTTCAGACTTCCGGTATTGTACAGAGATTCAGCCAAACAAATACCTCCCCGCGGACATCCGCTGAATCACCGCCTCAGGAACGGGTAATTCGTCGTGCCCGCCCGCGAGAAAACGAGGTGGATCGGGCGCGGCCTCTTGACGGCTTCCGCGCGAGTAATTAACACTTCGGGGAGATAGTTATTCGTTTTGAAGCGCTCCACTCTGCTCCAGACAGCACGCGAAACGTCGGCAATCGTTCCCGTGAATACCGGTACCGTCAGCCATCTTCTCGTAGAGAAGCCCAAGCTCGATACATACCGCCGAGAGGCAGTATGCTAGCGCGTGGATAGCGGTACGCGGTCCTGCTGGCAGAGTGGCCCCTCGGTGAACCGAGAGGCCACTTTTTTTATCCTTCACGACAGAAGCTTATGACGGCAACTCCCCAGAGACCTGCCGGACTTCCCCCGAAGCAGGGAATGTACGATCCGGGCAATGAGCATGACGCCTGCGGTTTCGGCTTCGTGGCGCACGTCCGGGGCGAAAAGTCTCATCAGATCGTGCGCCAGGGGTTGGAGATCCTGGTAAACCTTTCGCATCGCGGCGCGGCCGGCTGTGATCCGTGCAGCGGCGATGGAGCGGGACTTCTCCTGCAGCTTCCCCATCGAATGCTGGTGGAGGAGTGCGCAGCCGTTGGCATCGAGCTCCCGGCGCCGGGTGACTATGCGGTTGGCATGGCCTTCCTTCCGCAGGATGCGGCGCACCGTGCGGAGATCGAGAAGCTGGTGGAGTCGCAGATGGCTGCGAGACCGGATGCATTCCTCGGGTGGAGGACGGTACCCATCCAGCCGGATGCTGTGGGCAGGGTTGCCCGGGAAACCCTGCCCTGCATTCGACAGTTCATCATCGCGAGGGGCGACCTCGACCCGGAACTGTTCGAGCGGAAGCTATACTTCTTCCGCAAGCGTCTTGAGAAGACGATCGCCTCCTCAGGCATGAACGGTTCCGAGCACTTCTACATCCCCAGCCTCTCTTCGCAGACCATCGTCTATAAAGGTCTGCTCATTCCCTACCAGATCGAAGATTTCTACCCGGACCTCGCAGACGAGCGGGTGGAAAGTGCCATAGCTCTGGTTCACTCCCGCTTCTCCACGAACACCTTCCCGACCTGGCCGCGGGCTCATCCGTACAGGTACATCTGTCACAATGGCGAGATCAACGCGCTCCGCGGGAATCTGAACTGGATGCGGGTTCGTGAGGGTGCGCTCTCTTCCAACGTCTTCGGAGAGGACATCACCGAGCTCTTCCCCGTGATCGCCGAGGGGCAGAGCGACTCCGCGTCACTCGACAACGTCATCGAGTTCCTCGTGATGGGGGGACGGTCGCTGACGCACGCGGTGATGATGACGATCCCGGAGGCGTGGGAGGCGAACGACGATCTCGACCCGGCGGTGCGCGGCTTCTACGAGTACCACGCCGCCATCATGGAGCCGTGGGACGGGCCGGCAGCCATCGCATTCACCGATGGCCGGTTCGTGGGCGCCACCCTCGACCGCAATGGGCTGCGACCCGCTCGCTATCTGGTAACGCACGACGACGTGATCGTCCTTGCTTCGGAGGCCGGTGTTCTTCGCTTTGCGCCCGAAGCGGTGCGGGAGAAGGGACGGCTGGCACCGGGCAAGCTGATGGTCGTGGACACGCAGCGCGGCGAGATCCTGGATGACGCAGCGATCACATCGCGGATCGCGGCGCAGCAGCCGTACGCGGAGTGGGTGGCGAGCCATCGCTTCACGCTCGACGATCTGCCGCAGCCCTCCGTGAGCCGGAGCGCGGAATCGCTGCCTCTTCTGACCCGGCAGGACGCGTTCGGCTACACGGACGAAGAGCTGAAGCTCGTCATTGCGCCGATCGCGGCGCAGGGCAAGGAAGCGGTCGGCTCGATGGGGACGGATACGCCACTGGCTGTCCTTTCTGATCGGCCGCACCTCCTGTTCAGCTATTTCGCACAGCTCTTCGCGCAGGTTACGAATCCTCCGATCGATCCGATCCGTGAGGCGCTGGTGATGTCGCTTTCGAACAGGCTGGGGCCCCGCGCGAACATTTTCGAGGAGACGCCGGAGCACGCGCGTCAGCTCCACATCGACACGCCGATCCTGAGCGATGTGGAGTTCCGGAAGATCGCGTCGATTTCGGCGGGTCCCTTCCGCAGCCACACCCTTTCGACGCTGTTTGATGTACGGGGCGGGCCCGAGGGCATGCAGAAGGCTCTTGACGACCTTGCTGCGAGGGCATCCGAAGCAGTGTTGGATGGCGCAGGCATTCTGATTCTCAGCGATGCCGGAATCGATGCGGACCACGCCCCGATTCCGACGCTGCTTGCGACGGCCGCGGTGCACCACCACCTCATTCGTGAGCAGCTCCGCACGCGTATCAGCCTGGTGATCGACACCGCGGAGGCGCGCGAGGTCACGCATTTCGCGCTGCTCATCGGGTATGGCGCCGAGGCGATCCACCCCTATCTCGCCTTCGAGACGATCATCGACCTCGAAGCGCGCGGCGACCTGGGGAAGACGACGCGCGAGGAGGCGCTCAAGCACTACGTCGACGGCATCGGGCGTGGCCTGCTGAAGATCTTCTCGAAGATGGGCATCTCGACGCTGCAGAGTTACTGCGGCGCCCAGATCTTCGAGGCGCTCGGCCTGGAATCGGAGTTCATCGACCGCTACTTCAGCGGAACCGCATCGCGGATCGGCGGAGCGGGCATCGCGGAGATCGGCGAGGAGACGATCCGGCGGCATCGGGAGGCCTTCTATCGGCATGAGGACGCCGAGAGTCTCACCCCGGGGGGCGAGTACCACTACCGGAACCAGGGCGAGCACCACCACTGGAGCCCGATGGCGATTGCCAAGCTCCAGCAGGCGACCCGCGACAACAATTACAGGAACTACGCGGAGTTCGCCCGCCTGGTGAATGAGGAGCACTCCCGCTTCCAGCTCCGCGGCCGCCTCGACTTCGTGCCGGGTTCTCCAATCCCGATCGAGGAGGTCGAACCGGCGAAGGACATCGTGAAGCGCTTCACCACCGGAGCGATGTCGTTCGGGGCGCTCAGCATCGAGGCCCACGAGACGCTCGCCATCGCGATGAACCGGATCGGCGGGCGGAGCAACAGCGGCGAGGGTGGGGAAGATCCAGGGCGGTTCGTCACGGAGCGGAACAGCGCCATCAAGCAGATCGCTTCAGGTCGGTTCGGCGTCACCACACACTACCTGGTGAACGCGACTGAGCTGCAGATCAAGATGGCGCAGGGCGCGAAGCCGGGCGAAGGGGGTCAGCTCCCGGGCCACAAGGTCGATGAGCGGATCGCGAAGACGCGGCACTCGACGCCGGGCGTTCCGCTGATCTCGCCGCCGCCGCATCACGACATCTATTCGATCGAAGATCTGGCTCAGCTCATCTACGATCTGAAGACGGTCAATCCGCAAGCCGTCGTCTCGGTGAAGCTCGTCGCGGAGGTCGGTGTGGGAACGATCGCCGCGGGTGTCGCCAAGGCGCACGCGGACCTGATCGTTATCTCGGGCAACTCGGGGGGAACAGGCGCTTCACCGCTGTCCTCGATCAAGCATGCCGGCATCCCGTGGGAGATGGGTCTCGCCGAGACGCAGCAGACACTCGTACTGAACGAACTGCGCGGCCGCGTCAGGGTGCAGACGGATGGCCAGCTCCGGACGGGGCGCGACGTCGCGATCGCCGCGCTGCTCGGTGCGGACGAGTTCGGATTCTCGACGGCGCCGCTCATCGTCGAGGGGTGCATCATGATGCGGAAGTGCCACCTGAACACCTGCCCGGTGGGCGTCGCAACGCAGGATCCGGCGCTGCGCGCAAAGTTCACGGGGCAGCCCGAGCATGTCATCAACTACTTCTTCATGGTCGCTGAGGAGTGCCGCCAGATCATGGCGGAGCTCGGCTTCAGAACCATGCAGGAGATGATCGGCCGCAGCGACATGCTGCAGTCGCTCAAGCGGGACCACTGGAAGGCGAGCCGCCTCGATCTCATGCCGCTGCTCCACATCCCGAATATCGAGGAGAAGCCGGTTCTCGCGTTCCAGCGGAACATCGGCGGTGAGGTCGACGACTCGCTCGATCATGAGCTGATCCGGCTTGCCGAGCCGGCGCTCGAGCGAGGCGAGCGTGTCCGCCATGAAATGCCGATCGACAACACGCGACGCACCGTCGGCGCGATGCTTTCGGGCGAGATCGCAAAGCGCTACGGGAATGTCGGTCTTGCAGAAGACACGATCCGCTTCACGTTCTCGGGCTCTGCCGGCCAGAGCTTCGGCGCCTTCCTCGTCAAAGGGGTGACCTTTGAGCTGGATGGCGAATCGAACGACTACTTCGCCAAGGGGCTCTCGGGCGGTCGGATCGTCGCCTACCCGCCTGCAGGGTCGGACTTCATTGCCGAAGATACGATTCTCATAGGGAATGTGGCGCTCTACGGGGCGACGAGCGGCGAGGTGTTCCTCCGAGGGATGGCGGGAGAGCGGTTCGCGGTGCGGAACTCCGGTGCGACGGCAGTCGTGGAAGGTCTGGGGGACCATGGCTGCGAATACATGACCGGAGGGACGGTCGTCGTTCTCGGGGGCACGGGAAGGAATTTCGCCGCGGGCATGAGCGGCGGCATCGCCTTCGTCTTCGACGAACGGGGAGAGTTCGAGAAGGGGTGCAACACCAGCATGGTCATGCTCGAGGCCGTCCTGGAGCAGGCGGATCGGGATCAGCTTCGAGGCCTCATCGAGAAGCATGTACGGCTCACGGGCAGCGAACGGGGCCGGATGATCCTGGATCGGTTCGACGACCTGCTGCCGAACTTCGTGAAGGTGATTCCTTCGGAGTACAAGAGGGTGCTGCAGGAGCGCGTGCTCGCGAAGCAGCGTGCAGCGGAATCACGACTCGAGGTTGCGGCGAACGGTTGATGTTCGTGCCCGGCGCGAGCCGGGCACAGCTTCCGGAGAAAAAAGGGCCCGCGCCCCGGCGAAAGCCGGGACGCGGTTCGTTTCCATCCCGTTCTTTTCCGTCGTGGCTGGGGAGGGCCCGTTTCTACCTCCCGGTGTTCGCAAGACGAACCCTGACCAGGTCGTCCAGTGCATCATCACTCACCCGGTAAACTTCCCGTGCGAGGAATCTCCGGGCTTCCGCCTCGTTCCGGGCTACCTGCGCCAACATCTCGTGCAACCGGTCGATAGAATAGCCGGCACGGCGCGCCGCCGCCGCAAGCCGACGATGCGCCTCCTCCCGGACCTTACGCTCATCCTCGCTCTCGGGCGGGATCCAATCCGTATTCACTTTCCTTACCCTTCTTCAGTGCGTCATGGCCCAGACAACAACGTTGACTCCCACAGCGTAACCATGCGGTGAAAACGCATGGAAGAATGCCCAATCCTCCCCTTCCCGCTCCCATCCGTCCGCAATGTCGGTGTTGTGGCTCATCAGAACCATCAGCCGGCCCTCGTTGTCGAAAATACCGTAGAACATCGGCACTTCACTGTCGGATCCCCGCTCGGACGTCCCGCCTCCGCTCGATCGCCAATGCTGAATGGACGGTATCTGAGGAATCCGATCGATCGTATAGAAGGTCGAGAAGATCGGGTGACCCGGCAACAGCTGCACCGGCTGGAACTCCGGCAGGACCCGACGAATCTCCTCATTCCAGTTCGCGAGCGCCCGGGAGCCCCAGAAGTCGTCGACCCAGAGGAAGCCTCCCTTCAGAAGATAGTCCCGGAGCTGCATCACTTCCGGCTCCGAGAACCCGACCGTCCCGACATCGGAGGCGAAGAGGAAAGGACACTCGAAAAGCGTCGGATCCGTCGCGCGTACAACGGCATGATGCGGCGACCCATCCGGGTGCGTGGTCACTCGCGTGGAGGTGAACTCCGGCAGCCGGATGGTGAGGTTCTGATCCGCACCCGGATAATCGGTAGACCAGCCCTGCCCCCCGGCCTCACCTCTTATCGACGAGTAGAAGAGCCGGCAGAAGGTGAATCCCGTCCGCTCCTCCGGAAGCACACCCGGATCAAATCTCGAGAAGCCGCCTCTCCACGACTGCGCCGTTGCGGCCAGCGCGATCGTGCTGAGGAGGACCGTCAGGATGGGCGTGCGGCGTAATCGCATCGGGGCTATGTCGGTAGAGGGGTCCAGGCTATATATACACCCTTGCGGGGCCTGAAAAGCCGGATTATCGTGTCGACCATGTTATCAAACGATAATCCACCTCATCCTACCCGCGTCCGTTCACTTCGGGCTGCCCTCGACGTCGTGCGCGAGGAAGGGATCTCCGAGCTTACGACGCGGGCGATCGCGAGGAGGTCGGGCCTGACTCAGCCGGCAATCTATCGGCACTTCACGGGCAAGGACGAGCTCGTCAGCGCGGTCCTCGGGGAGATCCGTCAGGAGTTCTTCACGCGTCTCGAAAATGCGGCCGCCGCTGAAGATATCCGGGAACGGCTGTTTTCCTCACTTCGCGTCTTTCGCGATTATGCGATCGAGGAGCCCCGGCTCTACGACGCTCTTTTCCTGCAGACGGCCGAGGGCATCCCGCTCCCCCCGCCGATCGACCCCGCCCGGGGGGGGAACATCTTCGGGACGCTGGCTGCGCGTGTGACGGAAAGCGCCGAAGCCGGGATCCTGAGGAGCAGCGGCCCGGTCGCCACCGCGCTCACGCTCGCGGCTCACAGCCAGGGTCTCGCGCTGCTCTACCGCCAGGGCCGGTTCGGATCAGCGGAGCGCTTCACCGACTTCTTCGACCGGTCGATGGCCGATCTCATCACGGCCCTGGGGAAGTGATCCTTCACATCTGAAGTCCCGCTTCCTGCACTCCCGGAAGTCGATCTTCAGCCGACCTTCACAGGCATCTTCAAGCCTGTCCAACTCAGTCGCTGTACAGCGTCTCCGCCTTCGTCGCCGATAGAAGGATACCCTTGATGAGGGCCGAGCTGAAGCCTTGGTGCTCCATCTCGTTAAGTCCGGCGATGGTGCATCCACGCGGGGTGGTGACCTGATCGATCTCCGATTCCGGATGTCGTCCCTGATTCAGGAGCAGCATGGATGCACCGCGCGCCGTCTGCGCAGCGAGCAGAAGGGCCTCTTCCGGGTGGAATCCGATTTCGATGCCCCCCTGAGACGCCGCACGGATGGCGCGCAGGAAGAAGGCGATGCCGCAGGCGCAGAGAGCGGTGGCGGGGATCATCATCTCTTCGGAGATGACGAGGGTGCGTCCCACCATGTCGAAGAGCTCAACCGCTTCGGGGAGCGCCGGGTCATTCGCGTCGGAGCTCGCGACGCACGTCATCGACTGGCCGATCGATACCGCCGTGTTCGGCATCGCGCGCACGATCGACGCCCGCGTATCGAGAAGTTCCCGAAGCTGGCGAATCGACACGCCGGAAGCGACGGAAATTATCCGGTGCCGGTCCGGGTCGATGACGGGGCGGATCTCCTCGGTGAGGGCGGCGATCTGCTGAGGCTGCACCGCAAGGATGATGACGTCCGCGTTGCGCGTCGCTTCGACGTTGTCGGAGCCGACGGTGAAGCCCGCATCCGCGAAGAAGGTCAGTTTGTCGGGATTGCGCCGCGTGATGTGGATATTCGCTGCGGGGCAGTAACCTGCTTCGACCCATCCCATTGCCAGCGCCCGGCCGAGATTACCCCCGCCAAGGATTGCGAATTTCCGTGTTGCCCCAGTTGCCTCGGCCATATCTCGTTCAGTCGGCTGCAGGTTAACGATCTTGTCAGGTTGTACGGCCCGGACTTCCCTGTTGATCTTCAGAGGTCCGCCGCCGCGCGGGTCTTCGCGGACTGCTCGTCGCGTCGGCGTGATCGGCTTCTCGAGATCGAGAACCACCGCGGCCTTCGGTCCTGCGGCGAGCGCGATCCCTCCATAGTCCGAGACGAGCTTCTGCGGGAAGTCGGTGACGGGAACCATCTGGAAGCCGAGCTGCCGGAAGAGGTTCTCCCGCAGGGTGAAGGCGAAGATGCGCCTGACCCCGCGGGAATGTGCCCGCAGCACTGCGCCCTGAACCAGGCGACGCCCGATTCCGAGCCCGTGGTGTCCCTCCTCAACGGCGAGCGAGGCGATTTCGGCGAGCGCCGGTGAGTAGATGCGCAGGGAGACGCAGCCGACCACGGCACCCGCGAGTTCGGCCACGATGAAGTTGCCGATCTGGCGTTGAAGTTCAGCGACCGGACGGTGTCGCACGAGCTTCAGCCGCACGAACACCTCCATCAATTCAGAGATCCGCCTTACATCGTGCAGACCTGCCGAACGGACCGTGACGCCCTGCTCCTTCTCGGGAACCGCAAGCCAACCCGGGATATCTGTCTCCGTCGGGCTCTTCTCTGCCTCTGCCACGATAGCGCCGCTCCCCGATGCCCCGCTCGAAAACATGAAAAGCGGCCAGCCCCGGTTCATCAGGGGGACAGGGCCGCCGGTAACGTCGCCACGATCGCTCCGGAGCCAAATGAATAGAGCGCCGCGGCGTCGGGAGTCAAGCTATCCGATCCGTCGGTCACGCCGCATTTCCGCCGAAAGCTGCGACGGGATGGGGCTGGACGGGGGTCCGTTGCTCCACTGTCATCGCTTGTACCCCGCACGCCCCCGGATCGTCCATATTATATCGTGATGGCCCGCCGCGAACCGGCGTCGGGCCATCTGCGTACCTGCACAGGGGTTCAGCCGGATCAGAGATCGAGCCGGTCGATCCGGTTCTGCGTGTAGCCGAAATCGACGAAGCCCCGAACATCCGACCAGTCTTCGGGCGTGCCGGCCGAACGCCAGGCATGCTCCAGTTCCGGCTCGACTTCCCGGAAGTCACGGTTCTCGAAGGAAGGGTTCTGACTGGCAACGAAGCCGAGCTGATAGAGGGGGCGGACCTCGTCGTAATTACGTTCTCTGGCTGAGCCGGCGCTGTTCGCTTCCTTCTGGAAGTGCTGCCGGCAGGTCGCCTCGGCGTTGTCGAAGGTCTGGGCCGCGCGACTCGCATCGCCCGTCGACCACCAGTCGCCGAGGGTGCCGATGACGGTGTCGACCATCGAGCCCATCACGCCACCGGCGATCTCTGCGCCCCGTGTGGCCGCTCGGGCCGTCGCGCCGCC
>CAYRLB010000011.1:1798-12094 GCA_964424945.1 uncultured Gemmatimonas sp. | reverse complement strand
GTACACTTTATCTGTTCGTTGCGAGTTGCGGCGGTCTCGGGAAGGCGTGCCTGAGGGGCGATAAATCCGACGCGTCATGGAGTAGGCGGCGAACCGGCCTGGTGGCCAGAGAAGCCGTCGACCGGTAACCAGAATAGAATCATGAATGAAAGACCCCGACAGCCGCGTGGCTCGGATGCCGTAGAGAACCTTCTCGAGCTGGCGGACGAGCTCGAGGAGCATGGGCGGGACCTTCTTCGGCAGGCTCGCGAGCTTCAGCAGATCGCCCAGAGGATGGCGGCTGGCGGCACTTCGCGTCCGGGGACGGGATTCAGCTCCGGTTCAGGGGCTGGAGGTGGCGGCGGCCGCCGGCCTGCTTCATCGGGCGGGGATCGCCGTCCTTCCCGGGACTTCCGTGAAGGAGCTTCGGCAGGGTCTGATGACGGTTGGAGCAACGCGCCTCAACGACGCTCCTCGGGTCCGGGCGAATCGCGCGGGCGACGCAGCGAAGGTCAGACAGGACGTGGCGACCGTCGCCCCTCGGGCCCGCGGCCGGGCGGGTCGAGCGGACCGAGATTCAACAAGGATGGCGAAAGCCGAGGGTACGGTGATGGACCGCGTTCGGGAGGCGGGGATCGTCCGCGAAGCGGCGGCCGTGGACCGCGCCCGGAGCGGGGCGACGGCGAGTCAGGGAGACCGCCCCGTCGCAGCTCCGGCCCGAAGCCGGGGTGGACCCCGAAAAAGGGCCCTCGGAAGTAGGAAGCCCGAAGGATCAGAAAGAGGGTGCGACGGCAAAGCCATCGCACCCTCTTTTTCTATTCCGAACGTTGGATCGATCACAGGCGCAATCTGTGCGCGCCGCGCCTGGGTCGGTCACCTCGATCAGTCATCCCCGGCAGTGCCCCTCGTCCGGCCTCGCTTCGGGCCTTCCGGACCTGAGGATCATCCCGGACCCGAGAATCACCCCCAGCGCTGGGCTCGTCCTCATCAGGCCCCGAGGCCCGCCTTCGGTGGAACCCTGAAGATCACCGCAGGGGCACCCGGTTCCAGCCGGAGCCGCTGGTGAGATCCGTTGAAGTACCAGCGATGCCCACCGAGAAGCTCGTCCGCCTCCCATGACGCGTCTTCGTCGAGCCCCATCGAGCTCATCGGGAAGAAGACGGTTCCTTCATGCGCATTGTGGGGATCGAGGTTGACCGCGACAAAGACGATATTGCTTCTGTCCGGGGTGCTCTTCTCGTAGAAGAGGATGTGATCGCTGTCGCTCAGATGGAAGACGAGGTTGTCGTACTCCTGGAGCGCAGCATTCTCGCGGCGGATCTCGTTGAGGCGCGCGATGAGAGGACGGATATTGCCGGGGCGGTCCCAATCCCAGGCTTTTATCTCGTACTTCTCTGAATTCAGATACTCCTCCTTCCCCGGCAGCGGGGTCCCTTCGCAAAGCTCGAAACCGCTGTAGATGCCGTACACCGATGAGAGCGTCGTGGCGAGCACCGCTCTGCTCATGAAGGCAGCTCGACCGCCCGTCTGCAGGATTTCCGGGTTGATATCGGGTGTATTCGGGAAAAGGTTCCCCCGGTAATACTCCCGCATTTCGCTCTGCGTCAGCTCCTCGAAGTACTCCTGCAGCTCAGCCTTGTAGTTGCGCCAGGTGAAGTAGGTGTACGACTGCGTGAAGCCCGCCTTCGCGAGAACGCGCATCATCTTCGGGCGGGTGAATGCTTCCGACAGGAAGATCACCTCCGGATGGGCCTTCTGCACATCGCGGATCACCCACTCCCAGAACTGGACCGGCTTCGTGTGCGGATTGTCAACACGGAAGATCTTCACCCCCTGCTCCACCCAGAAAAGGAAGACGGACTTCCACTCCTCCCACTGCGCCTCCCAGTCCTCCCCGTAGAAGTTGAGGGGATAGATGTCCTGATACTTCTTGGGCGGATTCTCCGCGTATTTGATCGTCCCGTCCGGGCGGATGAAGAACCACTCCGGATGCTCCTTCACATAGGGGTGATCCGGCGAGACCTGGATGGCAAAGTCGAGCGCCAGCTCGAGTCCGTGATCGTGCGCTGCCGCGACCAGTCTGCGGAAGTCTTCGAGCGTCCCGAGCTCCGGATGGATAGCCTTGTGTCCGCCCTCCTCTGACCCGATCGCGTAGGGAGACCCGGGCTCCCCCGGCTCGGCCGTCAGAGAGTTGTTCTTTCCCTTCCGGTGCGCCCTGCCGATCGGGTGGATGGGAGGGAAATAGAGGACATCGAAGCCGAGATCGCGGACGTAGGGGAGCTTTCGGATAACATCGTCGAAGGTTCCGTGGCGCGCGGGATCGTCTGACATCGATCGGGGGAAGAGTTCGTACCATGCGGCGAATCGGGCTTTTACCCGGTCGACCTGCAGGGGGAGTTCCCTGTCGTAGCGTGTCAGATCGTGCCGGTCGGGGTGCCGCAGCATCACCTCGCGGACTTCCACGGAGAGGCCCGCAGTGACGCGACCGGTCTGTGGCCCGGAAGACCGCAGCTGGCGCTCGGCCCGTTCCAGAATTATGCGATCTTCGCCGGTCGCAGAGGCGAGGGCGGCATCGAGGAGCAGCGCGCCCTCCTGGAGCTCACTTTCGACATCCTGATCGGCGTCGTACTTACGGCGGATATCGGACGCCCATGAGGTGAACCAATCCGTCCAGGCGACGACCGAGTAGAGATATCGGCAGTTCCGATCGACCGTGAATGTTCCGGACCAGCGATCATTGTCGACGAAGTGCATGGGCGCTTCACGCCACTCCGCTTCATCCTCCGGTCGATAGACGACCGCTGCGGAGAGGGTGTCGTGACCATCCTTGAAAATATCGGCCGTAACTTCGACCTGGTCGCCGACCTCGCGTTTGATCGCATAGCGTCCGCAATCAAGCTCCGGCTTGACTCTCTCGATTACGATCCTTCTACTGGCGTCTATGCCTGCAGCCATCACACTATTCGCGAACGGGGTTGGGGAATGAACAGCCGCCTCGGGGGCAGCAAGGGACGAGCCATCCAGCCCGTCCGGAAGCAGGTCGCGCACGGGGCGTACGCCCTCGCCCCTTCACCAGCCGCAACAAGCCCACGTCCGATGCCATGAAGCGGGTCAGAAAACCGGTCAGGAAGCGCGCCGGCAAAAAGGGCGCGAGGGGTGTGCGAAGGCTCTTCTCCGCAATCGCATGGACTGTTCTCGGAGGGTATGCGTTCATCGTGCTCTCCCTGGTCTACCTGCGCTTCCTGCCGCCGGTGACGACGGGTGTGCAGATCCAGCGGAGAGTCGAGGCGCTCATCGCGCGGGAGACGTACGACAAGGAATACGACTTCATCGGCCGCGGGGGCATCTCCGATCATCTGGCGCACGCCATCGTGGCGGCGGAAGATACTCGCTTCTATGAGCATTTCGGCTTCGACTGGGAGGAGATGGGGATCGCGCGGGCTCAGGCGAGGCGGGAAGGCACGGCCCCTCGCGGCGCTTCGACGATCACCCAGCAGCTGGTGAAGAATCTCTACTTCACGACCCATCGGTCGTACGTACGGAAGGCCCTCGAGATCGCGATCACTCCGGCAGCCGAGCTGATTCTCGGGAAAGATCGGATTCTGGAGCTCTATCTGAACGTGATCGAATGGGGGCCGGGGGTCTACGGCGCACATGCTGCCGCCGACTATCATTACTCACGCCCCGCCTCAGACCTCACCCGTGATCAGGCCGCGAGACTTGCGGCGGTGGTGCCCGACCCGCTAAACCGGGACCCGGCGCGGATGTCGAACTACGCCGGGATCATCCAGGGGAGGATGCGCCAGATGGGGTGGTGAGTTCGAGGATCACCGCGCCCGCTCCTCTCATCCGCAGAGCGCCCGCCGAATCGAGGCTTTCCCAATCTCCCTCTCCACCGAATCGGTCCTCCTCGGTACTCAACAGTATTCGCCACCGCGGATTCTCAACCTCCCCATCCGCGCGGCCATCTGCCTGAGCCGACAGATCGATCTCCACCTCACCCCCGAAATTCACCACGACCGCCACGGTCGCCTCCCCCTCCCCCTCCCCCGTCCGAATCATCAGAAGCGCCTTCGGTCCGGCTACCGCGACTGAGAAGCTGTCCCGGTCGCGGGCACGGAGCGCCGGATGGCCGGACCGGAGGTGAAGAAGCTCCTTGTAGAGCTTGAGGATTCCAGCGTGGCCCGGGGCCGCCCTTTCATCCCATAGCAACTTCGAGCGCTGAAAAGTCTCCTCCGCCTGAGGATCGGGGATCGATTCGGCGACCTCGGGGTCCGCGAAGGCTGAAAAGTGGGCGAATTCCTCACGACGCCCCTTCGTCACCAGCCGACCGAGCTCCTCCGGATGGTCGGTGAAGTAGAGGAAGGGCGTGGAGGCCGCCCACTCCTGGCCCATCCACAGGAGCGGCATGTAGGGCGAGGTGAGCAGCAGCGCCGACAGCGCCCTGTAGACGGGACCGGGTATCTCGTGATGGATGCGGTCGCCGAAGGCGCGGTTCCCGACCTGATCGTGGTTCTGGATACAGTGGACGAAGCTCCTCGGCGGCAGTGACAAGGCGTCCTTCCCCTTCCGCCACCAGCCCTGCCGCAGCGTTTCCACCACATCCTGGATCGTTCCGGAGTAGTGCGCGAAGTAGCCCTCCGAATCGCCGGCCGTGAGCCGCCGGAGCTGGTGATGAAGATCGTCCGACCAGACGGCATCCAGGCCGAGCCCGTTCTTCCTGGGGGACGCCACCAGACGGCGTTCGTTCCGCTCGTCCTCGGCGATGAGGATGCGACGCGGGCCGGGCAGCCGGGCCACCTTTTCCGCCAGTGCGGCGAGGAGATGCTGCGCGGAGTCGTCCACCATAGCGTGCGTTGCGTCGAGCCTCAGCCCGTCGACGCGATATTCCTCCAGCCAATGGACCGCGTTCCCGATCACGAAGTTGCGAACGGGCCTGCTCTCCGGGCCGTCGTAGTTGACGCCATCCCCCCAGGGCGTCCGGTGACGCTCGGTGAAGAAGCGGCCGCCGGTCACCGCCGGAAGGTAGTTCCCCTCCGGACCGAAGTGGTTGTAGACGACGTCGAGGATTACCGCTAGACCGACTTCATGCGCGGCATCGACGAAGCGCTTGAAACCATCCACACCGCCATATACGGCCGCCGGTGCGAAGAGGCTGACCCCATCGTATCCCCAGTTCCGACAGCCGGGAAACTCCGCGATGGGCATCGGCTCGACGGCCGTGACGCCGAGCGCGGCGATCTCCGGCAGGCGTGCGATCGCCCCGTCGAACGTTCCTTCGTGCGTGAACGTCCCGATATGAAGCTCATAGATGACAAGATTCTCCGGACGGCACTCCGGCCAGCTTTCGACCCGCCACTCGTACGCATTCGGATCGACGACCATCGAGGGACCGTGCACACCCTCGGGTTGGTGGCGCGACGCCGGGTCCGGGTAGACGGCGTCTCCATCGAGCCGGTACCGATAGCGGCTTCCCACTTCTGCCGTCGCAACGGTCCCCGAGAAATATCCATCCTGGTCCTTCTGGAGCGGATGAAAGCTCTCGGACCCATCATCGTAAGTCACCACATCGACCCGCCGGGAAGCAGGGGCCCATACCGAGAAATGAACCCCTGCATCGCGTAGCGTCGCGCCCGGCAAGCGGTCAGACCGCCCTTCGAGAATCATACTGCGTCAATTCTCTTCAACACTGTGACGGAGCGCGCCATGAGCGAGAGCGTTTCTCCCGCGGGCCAGCTTTCGGACGCCTCTCCTTTCGCATCATCGACCGTGTCCAGAACGAACTCCCAGGAGACGGGGGTTGTTGCAGTCGGGAGGGTGAAGGGCTGGTCCGACGGGGCGCCGTTGAAGAGGATGAGGAAGGTGTCATCCAGAACCCGCTCGCCATGATCGTCCCATTCGAGCATGGCGTCGCCGCCGAGCCTCATCCCGAAACACGCGGTGAAGCCGCTGTTCCACTCGCCTTCCGTCATCTCCTTGCCATCCGGCCGAAGCCAGGTGATGTCCTCGAGCTGAGACCCGCGGATGCGCCGGCCCTGGAAGAAGTGACGACGCCGGAACACGGGGTGGTCGGTCCGAAGTTTTGCCACCCGTCGGGTGAAGTCGAGCAACCGCTGGTCGGCCTCGGCGAGCTCCCACCCGATCCAGGAGATTTCGTTGTCCTGGGCATAGGCATTGTTGTTTCCGTGCTGGGTGCGGCCCATCTCGTCGCCGCCGCAAATCATCGGGACGCCCTGTGAGAGGAGCAGGGTGACCATGAAATTTCTGCGCTGCCGCTGCCGATGCGCGTTGATCTCTTCGTCGTCGGTTGGCCCTTCGACCCCGAAGTTGAAGCTCAGGTTGTGGTTCTCGCCGTCCCGGTTCCCCTCCCCGTTCGCTTCATTGTGTTTCTTCTCGTACGAAACGAGATCATTCAGGGTGTAGCCGTCGTGGGCGATGACGAAGTTGATGCTCGCGTGCGGGCGCCTGCCGTCCGACTCATAAAGGTCGCTCGAGCCGGTCAGTCGGTAGCCCAGCTCCGCGATCGTGCCCGGATCGCCGCGCCAGAAGGCGCGTACGGTGTCGCGATAGCGGCCATTCCACTCCGCCCAGAGTACCGGGAAGTTCCCGACCTGGTAGCCACCCGGGCCGACGTCCCACGGCTCCGCGATGAGCTTGACCTGCGACAACACGGGGTCCTGGTGGATAATGTCGAAGAACGCCGAAAGCCGGTCGACCTCATGAAGCTCGCGCGCCAGCGTCGCCGCGAGGTCGAAGCGGAACCCGTCGACGTGCATCTCCTGAACCCAGTAACGGAGCGAGTCCATCACGAGCTTCAGCGTCTGGGGATGGACCATGTTCAGGGAGTTGCCCGTCCCCGTGAAGTCCATGTAGAAGCGGGGGTCGTCGGGTACGAGCCGATAGTAGGTCGGGTTGTCGATCCCCTTGAACGACAGCGTGGGTCCCAGATGGTTGCCCTCGGCGGTGTGATTGTAGACCACATCGAGGATCACCTCGATATCCGCGTCGTGTAGCTTCCGGACCATCTCCTTGAACTCACGCACCTGTTCGTGATACTCCCGCGCCATCGCGTAGCGGCCTGCGGGCGCGAAATACCCGATGTTGTTGTAGCCCCAATAGTTCTTCAGCCCCTTCTCGACGAGGAAGATGTCATCCACGATCTCGTGGACCGGAAGAAGCTCGAGCGCCGTGACGCCCAGCGACTTCAGGTGCCTGATGACTGAGGGGTGGGTGACTGCCGCATACGTCCCGCGGAGCTCCTCGGGCACATCGGGGTGGAGCATCGTGAGGCCCTTCACATGGGCTTCGTAGATGACCGTCCGGTGCCAGGGGATCGCGGGAGGGGCATCTCCCTGCCAGTCGAAGGTCGGATCGATCACGACGGCCTTGGGAACGCCGGCAGCATCGTTCCCATCATCGAGGACCCAGTCTTCCCCCGGCTGGTCGAAGGGGTAGGCGAAAGGGTGGTGCGCATAGTCGATCCGTCCCGCGATCGCCCGCGCGTAAGGGTCGATCATGAGCTTGAATGGATTGAACCGTAGCCCACGACCCGGTTCGTACGGCCCGTTTATCCGGTAGCCGTAGAGCTGCCCCGGCCCTACACCGGGAAGGTAGCCATGCCAGACGTGCGCGTTCCGCTCGCGCAGCCTGCAGCAGTGCCGGGGTTCCGCGGCTTCCGGCGAGTCGAAGAGACAGAGTTCGACCTCGGTGGCGTTCTCGGAATAGATGGCAAAGTTCGTCCCCTCCCCGTCCCACGTCGCACCTAGGGGAAATGGCTGTCCCGGCCAGACTTTCATTGGATTATCGATCTTGAATGTGGTAGCGATTCCAGGGGAATCTGCCCAGGGCATCCGTGTATGCCAGGCGCTGAGCCTGCGCCACACAGCGGTCGAAAAAACTGGGCCCTCGCGTTCTGGCTGAGCTCACGGACCGTGCGTGCTTCTTGCAACTCCCGAACCGCCGGAAAGAGCCGTCCGGCACCGCTGGAAACCCACGAGGCAAAGAGATCTGCATGCCCAACGACAATGGGGGAGAAGCGCGCTTCCGTCCCCCCTCCTCGACATACCGGGTTCAGTTCAACAGGGACTTTACCTTTCGGGACGGGACGCGGATCATCCCCTATTTACATCAGCTGGGGGTAACGGATCTGTATGCTTCTCCCTATCTGCAGGCGCGGCCTGGGAGCATGCACGGGTATGACATTTCCGATCATACGCACCTGAATTCCGAACTGGGTGAGGAGGCCGACCACAACGCCCTGACGGCGGCGCTGCGCGCGTACTCGCTCGGCCACATCCTCGACATCGTCCCCAACCACATGGGGATCGGAGAGGCGGGCAACCGCTGGTGGATGGACGTCCTCGAAAATGGCCCGACCTCTCCCTACGCTCCCTTCTTCGACATCGACTGGAACCCCCTCAAGCAGGCGTTGACGGGAAAGGTTCTGCTTCCGGTCCTCGGAGATCAGTTCGGAGTGGTGCTGGAACGGGGTGAGCTGGTGCTTGCCTTCGAGGATGGCCGCTTCGTGATCCACTATTTCGACAAGACGCTCCCGATCAACGCGCGATCCTCATCGCTTATCCTGCGTCGCGTCGTCGAGAAGCTCGGTCAGCGTTCGGGCACGGAGGGGGCGGCCTTTCTGGAAGCGGAGAGTATCGCGATGGCGCTCGAGAATCTTCCGGTGGCGAACCCGTCTGACCCGGAGGAGGCGCTCCTTCGCCAGCGGGGAAGCATGGTGAGCTGTCGTCGGCTGCGTGCGCTTCACAATACCTCCGAAGAGTTCCGCAACGCCCTTGCGACCGCGCTCGACGAGTACAATGGCACCCCGGGGGATCCGCGATCTTTCGATGCGCTCGAGGCGCTCCTCGACCAACAGGCCTACAGGCTCGCCTACTGGAGAGTCGCCGCCGAAGAAATCAATTATCGCCGCTTCTTCGACATCAATGACCTCGCCGGTATCCGCGTCGAGCGCGGGGAAGTCTTCCAGGAGGCGCATCGGCTGATCTTTCGGCTCATTCGGGAGGGCAAGGTGACCGGCCTGCGCGTGGATCATCCCGACGGGCTCTTCGACCCGTACGGATATCTGCGGGATCTTCAGGCGGAAGCGACCCGTCACGCGCAGGTCGACCGCGTGTATGTGGCCGTCGAGAAGATCCTTACGGGGGAGGAGAAGCTCCCTTCGACGTGGCCGGTGGCGGGAACGGTCGGATACGAATTCCTCAATCGGTTGAACGGCCTCTTCATCGCCGCCGACAACGGCCCTGTTCTGGAACGCATCTATCGCGACTTCATCGGGCGGTACACCGACTTCCAGCAGCTCGTCTACGAGAAGAAGAAGCTGATCCTGAGGGTCGCCCTGGCCAGCGAGCTGAATGTGCTCGCCTACCACCTCGTCCGTATCTCGCAGGCGGACCGCTGTTCCCGTGACTTCACCCTGGGCGCGATCGTGGACGCGCTTCGGGAGACGATCGCCTGCTTCCCCGTCTATCGAACCTACATCGATGCCCGCTCGGGAAGGGTTGGCGAGACAGATGTGGAGAATATCGACGGTGCGATCCGCACCGCGATTCGCCGGAACCGTGCGACGAGCCCGACCATCTTCGAGTTCATACGTGCAACGCTGCTCCTGAGGTGGCCTGAGAACATCAGCGATGAAGCGCGGGAGGAGCACGCGCTCTTCGTAATGAAGTTCCAGCAGCTCACCGGGCCGGTCATGGCGAAGGGGATGGAGGACACCAGCTTCTATATCTACAACCGGCTCATCTCTCTCAATGAGGTCGGGGGTGAGCCCGCGCATTTCGGCACATCTCCGGAAGCCTTCCATGCGTGGATGACTGAGCGCGCGCGGGAGTGGCCGCTTGCGATGAATGGTTCGAGCACCCACGACACCAAGCGGAGCGAAGATGTTCGCGCCCGCATCAATGTCATCTCCGAGATCCCTGACGAGTGGGCGGATCGGGTCCGGGGGTGGGCCGCGATGAACGCGGATCTGAAGCAGACGGTCGATGGCGAGGCGATCCCCGACATCAATGACGAGTATCTTCTCTATCAGACGCTGATCGGCGCATGGCCTCTCGACCCGGCGGATGCGAATGAGGCGTTCTGCACCCGTATCCAGCGCTACATGGAGAAGAGCACCCGTGAGGCGAAGGTCAACACGAGTTGGATCAACCCGAACGAGGTGTATGACGAGGGGCTGAAGGAGTTCATCGGGAAGCTGCTCGATTTCGAGAGCAGGGAGGGACCCGGCGTGCGCTTCCGAAAGGACTTCGAGGAATTCCAGAAGGAGATCGCCCGGGACGGAATGGTGAACGCGCT